>JANMTL010000055.1:0-13566 GCA_031390425.1 Rhizobacter sp. | reverse complement strand
TCGTTCTCCATGCCCCTGAAGCCGATGGCCAGCACGACACCCAGCACGCCGAGCGGCACCACCAGGATCACCGCCAGCGGGATCGACCAGCTCTCGTACAACGCCGCCAGGCACAGGAAGACCGCGAGCAGCGAGAAGCCGAACAGGTACAGCGCGGTCGAGCCCGACAGCTTTTCTTCGCGCGACTGGCCGGACCACTCGTACGCGAAACCGGTCGGCAGTTGCGACGCGAGGCGCTCCATCTCGGCGATCGCCGCGCCGCTGCTGACGCCCTTGGCCGGCTCGCCCTGGATGCGCATCGCCGGGTAGCCGTTGTAGCGCACCGTTTGCATCGGCCCGCTGATCCATCGCGTGGTCGCGAAGGCCGCCAGCGGCACCGGCTGACCGGCCGTGTTCAGCGCGTTCAGCTGCAACAGATCGTCGGGCTGCATGCGCGCCGGTGCATCGGCCTGAACGATCACGCGCTGCAGTCGGCCGGCATTTGGGAAATCGTTGACATACGACGATCCGAGCGCGGTGGAGAGCGTGGTGTTGGTCGCGGCGAAAGTGACGCCGAATGCGGCGGCCTTGTCGCGGTCGATGTCGAGCTGCAACTGCGGTGCGTCTTCCAGGCCGTCGGGGCGTACCGAAACCAGCAGCGGATTTTTCGCGGCCAGGCCGATCAACTGGTTGCGCGCGGCGAGCAGCGCGTCGTGACCGTTGCCGCCGCGGTCTTGCAGCCGCATCGCGAAGCCGTTGGAGCGGCCCAGCTCGCGGATCGACGGCGGGCTGACCGGAAAGATGAACGCGTCGCGGATCTGCCCGAGCGCGCCGAAGGCCCGCGCGACCAGCGCCTGCGCGGACTGATCCGTACCCGGCCGCGCGTCCCAGTCCTTCAGCGTCACGAACCCGAGTGCCGCGTTCTGGCCGCTGCCCGCAAAGCTGAAGCCGAGCACGCTGACCATGCTTTGCACATCGGGCTGCTTCAGCATGAACGCCTCGACCTGCTTCATCACCTCGGTGGTGCGGTTCTGCGTGGCGCCCGGCGGCAGTTGCACGTTGACGAGGATGTTGCCCTGGTCCTCGTTCGGGATGAACGAGGTCGGCAGCCGACCGAACAGCAACACCACCGCGACGATGATCGCGGCGTAAATCACCAGGTAGCGCGCCGCGCGTTTCAGGATGCGCGCCACGAGGCCTTCATAACTTTTCGCGGTGCGCGAGAAGCCGCGGTTGAACCAGCCGTAGAAGCCGGTCTTCGCGTGGTGGTGGCCGGCCTCGACCGGCTTGAGCAACGTGGCGCACAGGGCCGGTGTCAGCGACAGCGCCAAAAACGCCGAGAACGCGATCGAGCTGACCATCACCGCCGAGAACTGGCGGTAGATGTTGCCGACCGCGCCGCTGAAAAAGGCGAGCGGCACGAACACCGAGATCAGCACCACCGTGACGCCGATGATGGCGCCCGAGATCTGGCTCATCGCCTTGCGCGTGGCGTCGAGCGGCGACAGGCCCTCCTCGCTCATGATGCGTTCGACGTTCTCGACCACGACGATCGCGTCGTCGACCACGATGCCGATCACCAGCACCATGCCGAACATCGTCAGCACGTTGATCGAGAAGCCGAGTGCCAGCAGCGCCGCGAAGCTGCCCATCAGCGCGATCGGCACCACCAGCGTCGGGATCAGCGTGTAGCGGATGTTCTGTAAGAACAGGTACATCACCAGGAACACCAGCACCACCGCTTCGACCAGCGTCTCGACCACCTGGCGGATCGAGATGCTGACGAACTTCGAGCTGTCGAACGGAATGCTCGCTTTCACGCCCGGCGGGAAGTAGCGCGACAGCTCGTCGATGCGCTTCTTGACCGCGGCGGCCGTGGCCACCGCATTGCCGGTCGGCGACAGCTGCACGCCGATGCCGGTCGAGGGTTCGCCGTTGAGCCGGATGCGGGTGCCGTAGCTTTGCGCGCCGAGTTCGATGCGCGCCACGTCCTTGAGGCGCACGCTGGAGCCGTCGGCGTTGGCGCGCAGCAGGATGTTGCCGAACTGCTCGGCCGAGGTGAGCTGGCCCTTGACGACCACGGTGGCGAACACCGGTTGGCCGGTCGTGTTCGGCAGGTCGCCGATGCTGCCCGACGCCACCTGCGCGTTCTGCCCGGCGATCGCCGCCGTCACGTCGGCCGACGACAGCCGCGCACCGACCAGCTTGGCCGGGTCGATCCAGATGCGCATCGCGCGCTCGGTGCCGAACAGCTGCGCCTGGCCGACGCCGGGCACGCGCTGGATCTCGGGCAGCACGTTGCGCGCCGCGTAGTCGCCGAGGGCCACCGGGTCGTAGGCGGCGGTCTCGCTCGACAGGATGGTGAACAGCAGGAAGTTCGGGTTCGCCTTGTCGACGCGCACGCCCTGCTGGGTCACCGCCAACGGCAGCCGCGGATTGGCGCGGCTGAGGCGGTTCTGCACATCGACCTGGGCCAGATCGGCGTTGGTGCCGGGCTCGAAGTACAGCGTGATCGCGCCGGTGCCGTCGGCTTGGGCGACCGACTCCATGTAGATCAGGCCCGGCGAGCCGTTCATCTCGCGCTCGATCACGCTGATGACGCTGTCTTCGAGCGTCTGCGCCGATGCGCCCGGGTAGTTGACGTTGACGACGATCGAAGGCGGCGCCACCGGTGGGTACTGAGCGACGGGCAATTGCGTGATCGCGACGCCGCCGATCACCAGAATGAACAGTGCGATGACCCACGCGAAGATGGGTCGGCTGATGAAGAACTGGGCCATCGGGTGGCGCTCAGTTCGCGCGCGTCGCCGCTGCCGACGCGGTGGATGTCGCGGACGCCGCCGAGGCAGCCGAAGCGGGCGGCTGCCACGGCACCGGCTTCACCACCGTCAGGCCACGCAGCTTCTGGAAGCCATCGACCATCACCTGCTCACCGGCCTGCAGCCCGTCGAGCACCACCCACCGACCGGCCTGCGCACCGCCGATCTTCACCGTGCGCGGTCCGAACTTGCCGTCCGGCGCGACGACCAGCACGCTGTCGCCGAGCGGCGAACGCGTCACCGCTTGCTGCGGCAACAGCACCGCGTTGTCGGCTTGCGCCTGTTGCAGTCGCACCCGCACATAGGTGCCGGGCAACAGCAACCCGCCCGGGTTCGGCACCTCGGCGCGCAGCGTGATCTGACCCGAGGTGGCGTCCACCGTCAGGTCTGAGAACAGCAGCTTGCCTGGCGCGCCGTAGACGCTGCCGTCTTCCAACACCACCTGCACCGTCGTCGCATCAACCGCCCCGCTGCGCTGCAGCTTGCCCGCTTCGATCGCCTTGCGCAGCCGCAGCACCTCGGTGGTGGATTGCGTGAAGTTCACGTACATCGGGTCGATCTGCTGCACCACCGCGAGCTGGGTCGCGTCGCCCTGTCCGACCAGTGCGCCTTCGGTCACCAGCGCGCGGCCGATGCGGCCGGAGATCGGCGCGGTGACCGATGCGTAGCCGAGATTGATCTGCGCGGTGGTCACTGCGGCACGTGCCGACGCGACATCGGCATCGGCCTGCTTGAACGACGCCACCGCGTTGACGTAGTCCTGCTGGCTGATTGCGTTGGCTTCGAGCAGCGGCTTGTAGCGCGCGGCCTGTGCCTCCGCTTGCTCGCGGTTGGCCTCGGCGCGCGCCTGCGCCGCCTGCGCGCTTTGCAGTTGCGCGCGGTACGGTGCCGCATCGATCTGGAACAGCAATTGACCGGCTTTCACGTCGCTGCCTTCGCGGAACGCGCGCTTTTGCAGGATGCCTGCAGCGCGGGCGCGCACCTGCGCGATGCGTGTCGCTTCGAGTCGGCCCGGCAGCTCGGCCGTCAGACCCACGGCCCGTGGCGCCACCGTGATCACGCCGACTGGGGTGGGGGGAGCACTCGCGGCCGCGGCCGGTGCTCCATCGCCGGATTTCGCGCCGCAGCCTGCCAGGCCCATCAGCGCCGACACGAGCAACAGGGCGATGCGAACACGGAATCGCCTTTTTTTTGCAGGCATGCGGCCGCTTTCGAGTGAAGTGCCCGCGAGGTGACGATGCGCAGCGGGCGGGTTGATTCGAGGCGCGCCCGAACGAAAAAAACCAGTCTACCGACAGGCGGGTGATCCCGCTGATGCCACCCGAAGCAACCCGCCACCGCGCGCGAGCCGACTCCGCCGCGAGCCCGGCACAGTCGACCGCGCTGGCCTCGCGGCGCTACCTTCGCTCGAACTTGAACACCGCGACGCTGGCACGCAGGTTCGGCCAGCGCCGCACCGCCTCGCCCTGCTGGATGCCGAAGGCGTCGAGGATGCGCAGCCCGCAACGGCGCGCCAGCACCTCGAAATCGGCGTACGTGCTGACGCGGATGTTCGGCGTGTCGTACCACTCGTAGGGCAGCGCCTTGGTCACCGGCATGCGGCCGCGCACCACGCTGAGCCGGTTCGGCCAGTGCGCGAAATTCGGGAAGCTGACGATGCCGATGCGCCCGACACGCGCGGTTTCCATCAGCATGCGTTCGGTGTTGCGCAGGTGTTGCAGGGTGTCGATCTGCAGCACCACGTCGAAGCTCTGGTCGTCGAAGATCGCCAGCCCTTCTTCCAGGTTGAGCTGGATCACGTTGACGCCGCGCTGCTCGCAGGCCAGCACGTTAGCGTCGGCGATCTCGATGCCGTAGCCGCTGCACATTTGCTGGTTGCGAAGATAGTCCAGCGTTTCGCCCGAGCCGCAGCCGAGGTCGAGCACGCGCGAGCCGGTGGGCACCAGCGCGGCGATCAGTTCGAGGCTTTGGCGGTCGCTCATGGTCGGACTACCCCCTCTCCCCCTGGGAGAGGGCAGGGGTGAGGGCCGCTGGGGGCGGCAGCGGTGACACGCAAGCCCCTCACCCCAGCCCTCTCCCCAGAGGGGCGAGGGAGCCGATCTCGCCCGCTATCCGCTCGAACCGCGCGCGCAGCACGCCGTGGTAGCGCGCGTCGTCGAGCAAGAACGCATCGTGGCCGTGCGGCGCGGCGATCTCGGCATAGCTGACATCGAGCCGGTTGTCGAGCAGCGCCTTGACGATCTCGCGCGCGCGGGCCGGCGAAAAGCGCCAGTCGGTGGTGAAGCTGACCAGCAGAAACTTCGCCTGCGCCGCCGCGAACGCCGCCGACAGATCGCCCCCGTGCTCGCGCGCCGGGTCGAAGTAGTCGAGCACGCGGGTGATCAGCAGGTAGCTGTTGGCGTCGAAGTATTCGCTGAACTTGTCGCCCTGGTGGCGCAGGTAGCTCTCGATCTCGAACTCGATGTCCTGCGTGGTGTAGCGCGGCACGTCAGCGGCCGGCGACGGCGCAGCGCCGCCGGTCACTGCGGAGACCGCCGCGCGCAGATTGCGGCCGAACTTGGCGTCCATCGTGTCGTCGCTGAGGTAGGTGATGTGGCCGATCATCCGCGCCACCCGCAGCCCGCGCCGGGGCAGCGTGCCGTGCGCCAGGTAGTGGCCGCCGTGAAAGTCGGGGTCGGTCACGATGGCGCGCCGCGCGACCTCGTTGAAGGCGATGTTCTGCGCCGACAGATTGGGCGCGGTGGCGATCGCGATGCAGTGCCGCAAGCGCTGCGGGTAGCGCATCGACCAGGACAGCGCCTGCATGCCGCCCAGGCTGCCGCCGATCACCGCTGCGAGCTGCGCGATGCCGAGCGCATCGCACAGCCGCGTCTGCGCATCGACCCAGTCTTCGACCGTGACCACCGGGAAGTCGGCACCCCAGGGCTGTTGGGTCGCCGGGTTGGTGTGGGTCGGGCCGGTCGAGCCGAAGCACGAGCCCGGGTTGTTGACGCCGATGACGAAGAAGCGGTCGGTGTCCAGCGGCCGGCCGGGGCCGATCAGGTTGTCCCACCAGCCGGTGGTCTTGGGCTCGTCCAGGTAAGTGCCCGCCACATGGTGGCTGGCGTTCAGCGCGTGGCACACCAGCACCGCGTTGCTGCGCGCAGCATTCAGCGTGCCGTAGGTTTCGTAGACCAGCGTGTAGTCGCGCAGCACCGCGCCGCTGCGCAACGGCAGCGGTGTATCGAACGACATCGATTGCGGGCGGACAGGACCCAGCGAACTCATGGACAAGGTCGCAGAAGCTTCGCAGGGGCCGCACGGGCCAGCGGCGGAGCGCAATGGAGCATGGTGTCGGTGCAACGGGACGGGCCCGTCGGTCCTGTGTTTAGCTGGGTTTGTAGAGCGCCCGCAAGCCGGAGCAAATCAGCGCTGGGCGGCAGTATAGCGAGCGCCCACCGGCGCCCGGCGGGTCGGTGCCGGGGTCGGCGACCCCCGGGATTGCCCCCGGTCAGATCGCTGCATCCGGCGCGACTAACGGTGTCTTTTTGTCGCATCGATCGCCACCGACTCCCACTACGATCGAATTCGCATGTTGGGCGCTCTGCGCTTGCGGCTCGCTTCAGAGGACGCGCGATGCACACCTGGCTCGACAAACTGAATCATCACTTTCCACTGCGCTACTCGGCGTGGTTTCTCTGCGCGCTGGGCCTGGCGGTGAGCTTGTCGCTGCCGCTGATGATGCCGATGTCCGGTGCCTGGGCGGGGGTGCTGCCGCTCGCCTTCGGCGCGCTGGTGCTGCTGGGCGTGCGCGACACGCGCCAGGGCACGCACTCGGTGCTGCGCAACTACCCGGTGGTCGGGCACATGCGCTACCTGTTCGAATTCATCCGCCCGGAGATCCGCCAGTACTTCATTGAGGGCGACAACGAAGCGGCGCCGTTCTCGCGCCAGCAGCGCTCACTGGTGTACCAGCGCGCCAAAGGGGCGCAAGACAAGCGGCCGTTCGGCACGCAAAAGGATGTGAGCGCGCAGGGCTACGAATGGATCAACCACTCGATGCAGCCGTCGACCCTGCCGACGCATGATTTTCGCGTGCTGATTGGCGGGGCGTCTGCTGATGGGCCGGGCGCGACACCCTGCACCCAACCCTACAGCGCCAGCGTCTTCAACATCTCGGCGATGAGCTTCGGCGCGCTGTCGGCCAACGCCATCTTGTCGCTGAACGCCGGCGCCAAGCGCGGTGGCTTCGCGCACGACACCGGCGAGGGCTCGATCAGCCGCCACCACCGCGGCCCCGATCCCGATGGCGGTGGCGACCTGATCTGGGAGATCGGCTCCGGCTACTTCGGCTGCCGCCACCCCGACGGCAGCTTCAACCCCGATCTGTTCGCCGCCAACGCGCAGCAGCGGCAGGTCAAGATGATCGAGATCAAGCTGAGCCAGGGCGCCAAGCCCGGCCACGGCGGCGTGCTGCCGGGGCCGAAGGTGACGCTGGAGATTGCCGAGGCGCGCGGCGTGCCGCCGTGGGTCGATTGCGTCAGCCCGGCCAGCCACAGCGCGTTTTCGACGCCGATCGAGATGATGCAATTCATCGACCGCCTGCGCGAGTTGTCGGGCGGCAAGCCGGTCGGCTTCAAGCTGTGCATCGGCCACCCGTGGGAGTGGTTCGCGATTGCCAAGGCAATGCTCGCCACCGGCATCACGCCAGACTTCATCGTCGTCGACGGTGGCGAGGGCGGCACCGGCGCAGCGCCGCTCGAATTCACCGACCACGTCGGCGCGCCGCTGCAAGAAGGCCTGCTGCTGGTGCACAACACGCTGGTCGGACTGAACTTGCGGCACCGCGTGAAGATCGGCTGCGCCGGCAAGGTGGTCAGCGCCTTCGACATCGCGCGCAACATGGCGCTCGGCGCCGACTGGTGTAACTCGGCGCGCGGCTTCATGTTCGCGCTCGGCTGCATTCAGGCGCAGGCGTGTCACACCGGCGAATGCCCGACCGGCGTCAGCACGCAAGACCCGCGCCGCCAGAAGGCGTTGGTGGTGGCGACCAAGTCGGACCGGGTGTTCAACTTCCACCAAAGCACGCTGAAGGCGCTGAAGGAGCTGGTGCAGGCGGCCGGGCTGGATCATCCCGGCGCCATCACCGCCGCCCACATCGTGCGGCGCACCAACGACCACGAGGTCAAGCTGCTGAGCAACCTGCTGCCCTTCATGAAGCCCGGCTCGCTGCTGGCTGGCGAGCTGTCCCACAGCGTGTACCGGCTGTACTGGCCGATGGCGCAGGCGAGCACCTTCGCGGTGGCGCCCGTCGCCTGAACGCGTCAGGCGAGAGTGCTCACGCCGCAGGCGGCTGGCTGTCGATGAAACTGGGACGGGCGTAGAGCTTCTCGGACAGGCGCACCAGGTTGGCGTGCGGGCTGCGCCAGTCGATCTGCGGGAAGCGGAAGTCGATGTACGACAGCGCGCAGCCGACTGCGATGTCGGCCAGCGTCAAATGGTTGCCGGTGCAGCACCAGGGTTTGTCGGCCAAGCCCTTGCTCATCGCGGCCACCGAGGTGTGCACCTTGCCCATTTGTCGGTCGACCCAGGCGCTGCTGCGCTCGGTGTCAACACGGCCGACCCAGGTTTGCTCCAGCCGCGCCGAGATCGCCGCGTCGAGCACGCCGTCGGCCAGCGCCTCCCAGGTGCGCACTTCGGCGCGTTCGCGGCCACGCTCGGGGATCAGGCGGCCCACCGGCGACAGCGTGTCCACGTACTCGACGATGACGCGCGAATCGAACACCGCCTCGCCGCCTTCCATCACCAGGCACGGCACCTTGCCCAGCGGGTTCGACGCCAGAATGCGGTCGTTGGCCCAGACATCCTCGATTTCGAGCTGGTAGTCGAGCTTCTTTTCGGCCAGCACGATGCGAACCTTGCGCACGTAAGGACTGGTCAGTGAGCCGATGAGTTTCATGTCGAGGGGCGTCGAGGCGATCGCCGCAGTGAGAGTGATGCTGTACGAACCGATGCAAATTTGATTCTAACGACGCGGTTTTTCGCTGCGTGACCCGCAGACGGGCGGGCCTTGCGGTGCCCGCCCGACGGCGTGTCACTCACCGCTGCAGCGTCCAATCGACGCTGGCCGGGCGCCCCGGCAGGTCGAGCTGCGACATCGCGGGCGCGCTGCACGCGACCATCTTGCCGCGCCGCAGCACCAGCAGCCGGTGCGGTCGCAGGCGCAGCGCCTCGACCACCGAGCGCGCCTGCAACAGCACCAGGTTCGCATCGCAGCCGACCGCCATGCCGTGCCGTTCGAGCCCCAGCACCTTGGCGCCGTTGACGGTGACCGCGTCGAAGCAGGCCGCCATCTGCTGCGGCGACGTCATCTGCGCCACATGCAGTCCCATGTGCGCGACCTCCAGCATGTCGGCCGAGCCCAGCGGATACCACGGGTCCAGCACACAGTCGTGGCCGAAGGCGACGTTCAGGCCGGCGGCCATCAGCTCGGGCACGCGGGTCATGCCACGGCGCTTCGGATACGTGTCGTGGCGGCCTTGCAGCGTGATGTTGATCAGCGGGTTGGCGACCACCTGAACCTGCGCCTCGGCCATCAGCGGGATCAGCTTCGAGACGCAGTAGTTGTCCATCGAATGCATCGATGTCAGGTGCGAGCCGGTGACGCGGCCGTGCAGCCCGAGCCGCTGCGTGTGGAACGCCAGCGTCTCGATGTGGCGGCTCATCGGGTCGTCGCTTTCGTCGCAGTGCATGTCGACGCGCAGCCCGCGCGCGGCGGCCAGCTCGCACAGGATGCGGATGCTCTCGGCGCCGTCGGCCATCGTGCGTTCGAAGTGCGGAATGCCGCCGACGACATCGACGCCCCTGTCGAGCGCGCGAGTCAGGTTGGCCAACGCGTTCGGTGAGCGCAGCAGGCCGTCCTGCGGGAACGCGACCAGTTGCAAGTCCAGATACGGCGCGACCTGCTGCTTCACCTGCAACAGCGCCTCGACCGCCAGCAGCCGGTCGTCGCACACATCCACATGCGTGCGGATCGCGAGCAGCCCCTTCGCGACCGCCCAGTCGCAATACTGCAGCGCCCGTGCGACCAGCGCGTCCTGCGTGAGTTGCGGCTTCAGCTCGCCCCACAGCGCGATGCCTTCGAGCAGCGTGCCGCTGGCGTTGACGCGCGGCAGGCCGTAGCTCAGCGTCGAGTCGAGGTGGAAATGCGCGTCGACGAACGACGGCGCCAGCAACTGGCCGCGCGCATCGACCTCGCGGGTGTTCTCGGGCGCCGCGATGCCGTGATCGATCGCCGCGATGCGACCGTCCTGCAGCAGCACGTCGATGCCGCTGCGGCCGTCGGGCAGCGTGGCGTTGCGGATCAGCATGCTCACTGGGTCCCGAAGAGGCGGTCGCCCGCATCGCCCAGCCCCGGCAGGATGTAGCCGTGGTCGTTCAGCTCGCGGTCGATCGCGGCGGTGTAGATCGGCACGTCGGGGTGCGCGGCCTGCAAGGTCGTCAAGCCTTCCGGCGCGGCCAGCAGGCAGACGAAGCGGATCGAGCGCGGCCGGGTTTCCTTCAACCGGCCGACCGCCGCCACCGCCGAGTTGCCGGTGGCCAGCATCGGGTCGAGCACGATCGCGTCGCGTTCGTGCATGTCGGCCGGCATCTTGAAGTAGTACTCGACCGCAGCCAGCGTCTTCGGGTCGCGGTACAGGCCGATGTGGCCGATGCGTGCGCCCGGCACCACCGTCAGCATGCCGTCCAGAAAACCGGCCCCCGCCCGCATGATGCTGACGAACACGGTCTTCTTGCCATCGATCACCGGCGACTTCATCGTCTCCAGCGGCGTTTCGATGTCGATCAACTGCGTCGGCATGTCGCGCGTCACTTCGTAGGCCATCAGCATGCTGATCTCGCCCATCAATCGCCGGAAGCTGTTGGTGCTGCAATCCTTGCGCCGCATCAGCGTGAGCTTGTGCTGGATCAGCGGGTGGGTGACATGGTGGACCTGAGCAGCCATGGAAGCCCCAGTTCAGTGAATCAGAAAACCGTGCCGTCGCTGTCGATGGCCAGCGGGGGTGAGCCGTTGCGACGTTCGCTGGCAATCTCTCGGCCCGCCGCCCAAGTGCCGCCTTGGAGGATGCAGGCCAGCGGCAGTTCGTCGGCCGTCTTGCGCAGGCGCGCGCGCACCAACGGCGCCAGCTCGTCGATCAGCGAGACCGTCAGCGCGCGCCATTCGATGATGAATTCGTCGGACGGCTTCCAGCGGTAGGCGAGGTTGCGCTCGTCGCGCGGCACGATCACGCCGCTGTCGAGCAGCAGGCCGCCGTTGCGGTAATCGGGCAGGCCGGTCAGCGCGTCGAGGCCGGTGACGTTGACGCCCGCCCACATCAACGGTTCGAGCAGCGAGTAGCTCAGCCACTGGCTCAGCGTGTGGAACGGCACCCAGTCGTCGGTGGTGCCGTGGCCGCCTTCCGATTTCGATTCGCCGCCGGCCCAGCGGTGGTGCCACACATCGCCGAGCGGAATGCCTTGCAACATGCTGCCGGTGGTCCAGATGGACGAGAACGCGTCGAGCACGGCGCGCAGCACCTGGCCGGCGGTGACGTCGCGCATGTCGTCGGCGCCGCCGACCGGCCGCGTCAGCCGGTCGAACAGCGCGCCCGGGCGTCCTGCGGCGCCCTGTTCGGCGCTCAACGCGGCACCCAGCCGATTCAGCAGCGCGACGCGCCCTTCCAGGCCGACCAGCGGATTGCTTCCCGTGACCTGAAAACTGCTGCGCAGCGCGCCCACATCGAGCCGCTGCAAGGCCGCCGCATCGGCGCGCAGCGGATCGCCCGGCGTGGCGGAAAAAAGCCCCTGCTGGAACGCCTGCCAGCTCGCGACACCGAGGCCTTCCGAGCGGCTGAAGGTTTGGCCGCTGTCGGCCTCCACATAGCGCCAGTCGGGCCCGGCAGCGGCGTCGAGCAGCACGCTGACCACTGTCAGGTCGAAGCGCGAACGGGCTTGGTCTTGCATGCTGCGGCCGGCCAGTTGCGCATCCATCGCGGCCTTGCGATCGATGCCGCCCGACTCGAAATGCCGCCAGCGGCTGTGCAACGGAATCTGCAGATCGGGATAAGTCGCGCGCGTCAGCCGCTCAACCCGCGCCGCGACGTCGTCGAGCCGGCTGCGGTCGAGCTTGAAGCTGGCCGAGCGGCCTTCGCCGACGGCCCGCGTGATCGCGGCGCAGCGGCGGCGGATGGTGGCCGGATCGCGCAGCACGCTGATGGCGTCGCGCCCGTGAGGGGGAACGAAGGAATCGGCGACCACGATCTCACTCAAGGCCACGCCCCTGGGTGCCGACCAGCTCGAACAGCGCGCGGCACAGCCCAACCTCGCTGACCTCGAAGCGGCGCGCCACGCCCAGCGGCCACCCCACCGGCTCGATCGCGATCGGAGTCGACGCGGCCGAACCGATTGCGCGGCGCTGGTTGCGGGCGTTGTCGCAAGCGCGGTGGGCAGCGCTGTAGGAAGAGAGCTCGGCGGCCATCGGGCGGGTCCTTGGTTCGGGTGCAACGCGTCGCGTCGACAGTGACTTGAGCTGGCCTTGGCGGCCAGGAAGACATCACGCCTGAGGATAAGCCGCCGCCGCCCGCTGCGTTGCACCGAGCCGCGGCGGCCCACGTCCTAAACTTCGTGGCTGCTCGATCCCACTTTTTTCTTCTCGCGGCCATGCGCCCGTCACCCGATGAACCTGTCCCCGCTCACCGCCCTGTCGCCGCTCGATGGCCGCTATGCCGCCAAAGTCGCGCCGCTGCGCGCGCTGCTCAGTGAATACGGCCTGATGCACCGCCGCGTGCAGGTCGAGGTCGAGTGGTTCATCGCACTGTCCGATGCGGGCCTGCCCGAGTTCGCGCCGCTGTCGACGGCCGCGCGTCTACAACTGCGCGCGAAGGTCGCGGGCTTTTCGGAGGCCGACGCGCAGGCGATCAAGGACATCGAGCGCACGACCAACCACGACGTGAAGGCGGTCGAATACTGGTTGAAGGCGCAATTCGCCGGGAATACGGAACTGCTCGCCGCCAGCGAATTCGTGCACTTCGCGTGCACCAGCGAAGACATCAACAACACCAGCCACGCGCTGATGCTGCAAGCTGCGCGCGACCAGGTGCTGCTGCCTGCATTCGACAATCTCATTGCGCTGATGACCTCGATGGCGCACAGCCTGGCGCCGCTGGCGATGCTGAGCCGCACCCACGGCCAGACCGCGAGCCCGACCACACTCGGCAAGGAGGTCGCCAACGTCGTCGCGCGATTGACAACCGCCCGTGAGCGCATCGCTGGCGTCAAGCTGCTGGCCAAGATGAACGGCGCGGTCGGCAACTACAACGCGCACTTCGCTGCGTATCCCGATGTCGATTGGGAAGCCTTCAGCCGCAATGTCGTCGAGCAACAGCTCGGCCTGAACTTCAACGCGTACACCATCCAGATCGAGCCGCACGACTGCATGGCCGAGCTGTTCGACGCGGTGACGCGCAGCAACACCATCCTGATCGACTGGTCGCGCGACGTGTGGGCCTACATCAGCCTCGGCTACTTCAAGCAGCGCTTGAAAGAAGGCGAGATCGGCAGCAGCACGATGCCGCACAAGGTCAACCCGATCGACTTCGAGAACGCCGAAGGCAACTTCGGGCTGGCGAATTCCTTGTTAAGGCAACGCTGAACAAGTCCCCGCCTGGCACACCGCGTGCATTACTTTTGGCATGAAGCAACACACCCTTGCCATGGCCTCTGATCAAAACGCGCAGTACGAGCAGTACCG
>JANMTL010000009.1:0-1852 GCA_031390425.1 Rhizobacter sp. | reverse complement strand
GCCCGCTGACGCTTCGGCCGCGCCTGGAGGCGCTGGAGTGTTCCGCCCTCAGACCCGGAACGATTCCCCGCAACCGCAGCGATCTTTCTCGCGCGGGTTGTGAAACTTGAAGCCTTCGTTCAAGCCTTCACGCACGAAATCGAGCTCGGTACCGTCGAGGTAAGGCAGGCTCTTGGGATCAATCAGCACCTTCACGCCATGGCCTTCGAAGATCACGTCTTCGGGGGCCACGTCGTCCGCGTATTCGAGCTTGTAGGCCAGGCCCGAGCAGCCGGTGGTCTTGACACCCAGGCGCACTCCAACGCCCTTGCCGCGCTTGGTGATGTAGCGAGACACATGGCGTGCCGCAGCTTCTGTCAGCGTGACCGCCATGGTTCAGTGTGCTTTCTTGGCCTTGTAGTCGTTGACGGCCGCCTTGATGGCGTCTTCGGCCAGGATGGAACAGTGAATCTTCACCGGCGGCAGCGCCAGCTCTTCGGCGATGTGCGTGTTCTTGATGGTCAGTGCTTCGTCGAGCGACTTGCCCTTGACCCACTCGGTGACGAGCGAGCTCGAGGCAATCGCCGAGCCGCAGCCATAGGTCTTGAACTTGGCGTCTTCGATCAGGCCAGTGACCGGGTTCACCTTGATCTGCAGCTTCATCACGTCGCCGCAAGCTGGTGCACCGACCATGCCGGTGCCCACGGTGTCATCACCCTTTTCGAACGAACCCACGTTGCGCGGGTTCTCGTAATGCTCAACCACTTTTTCGCTGTATGCCATGTCAGTTCTCCAAAACGGGGTTCAGTGCGCCGACCACTGGATCGTGCTGATGTCGATGCCGTCCTTGTGCATCTCCCACAACGGCGACAACTCGCGCAGCTTGGCCACGCGGTCTTTCAGCGTGGTGATCACGTAGTCGATTTCTTCCACGGTCGTGAAGCGACCGATGGTCATGCGCAGCGACGAGTGCGCGAGTTCATCGCTGCGGCCGAGCGCCCGCAACACATAGCTCGGCTCCAGGCTGGCCGAGGTGCAGGCCGAGCCCGACGACACGGCAATGCCCTTGATGCCCATGATCAACGACTCGCCCTCGACGAAGTTAAACGACATGTTCACGTTGTGCGGCACACGCTGGGTCGGGTGGCCGTTGAGGAAGGTCTGCTCGATGCCGGACAGCCCCGCAATCAACCGCTGCTGCAGCATGCGGATGCGCTCGCTCTCGGCGCCCATCTCTTCGCGGGCGATGCGGTAAGCCTCGCCCATGCCGATGATCTGGTGCGTGGCCAGCGTGCCCGAACGCATGCCACGCTCATGCCCGCCGCCGTGCATCTGCGCTTCGATGCGCACGCGGGGCTTGCGGCGGACAAAAAGTGCGCCGATGCCCTTGGGGCCGTAGGTCTTGTGCGAGGCCAGGCTCATCAGATCGACCGGCAAGGTGGCCAAATCGATCGCCACCTTGCCGGTGGCCTGCGCCGCGTCGACGTGGAAGATGATGCCGCGCTCCCGGCACATCGCACCGATGGCCGGGATGTCTTGAATGACGCCGATCTCGTTGTTGACGAACAGCACCGACACCAGGATCGTGTCTGGGCGCAACGCCGCCTTCAGCTTGTCGAGCTCGACCTGGCCGTCTTCCTGCACGTCGAGGTAGGTGACCTCAAAACCCTGTCGCTCCAGCTCGCGCATGGTGTCGAGCACGGCCTTGTGCTCCGTCTTCAGCGTAATGAGGTGCTTGCCGCGTGTCTTGTAGAACTGAGCCGCGCCCTTGAGTGCGAGGTTGATCGACTCGGTGGCGCCCGAGGTCCAGACGATCTCGCGCGGGTCGGCATTGACCAGTTCGGCCACCTTCTCGCGCGCCTCCTCGACCGCG
>JANMTL010000307.1:0-13617 GCA_031390425.1 Rhizobacter sp. | reverse complement strand
TGCTGGCTGCCCTCGCGGCCGATCAGGCTGATGCGCCGGGGCGCGCCACTGAGCCAGCTCCACAGCGCGCTTTTCAGCAGCCCCTGCGTGTCGAGCGCGATGTCGAAGCGGCTGGCGCGCAAGCGGCGCCGAAACTCGAGAAAGCGCGTCAGCAGCGCAGCGTAGCGATGGGTGCGCCACAGATGTCGCCACTCGCCGCGCGGCCAGACGATCAGCTCGTCGAGCCGTGGGTTGTGCGCAAGCAGCGGGGCCGCCGCCGGCTCGACCAGCCAGGCCAGGTGGGCCTGCGGCCAGCGCGCGCGCAGTGCCGGGATCAGGCCGCTGGCCATCACCACGTCGCCGATGGCGCTGAGCCGCACGATCAGGATGCGGGGCCGCTCGGTCGCTGACTGTGTCGATGCGTTGTCCGTCATGCGGCGGGGCAGGCGTTGCGCATCGCCACCGTCAGCTCACCGCATCGGCAACCGTCGCCGCTGCGGCGGCGGTTTCGGTCAGGCCGAACTGCATCCGGTGCAGTCGCCCGTAGATGCCGCCGAGCGCCAGCAACTCGGCGTGCGTGCCGACCTCGGCGATGCGGCCCTGCTCCATCACGACCACGCGATCGGCGTTGGCGATGGTCGACAGCCGGTGCGCGATGGTCAGCGTGGTGCGGCCGCGCTTGAGGTTGTCGATCGCCACCTGCACCAGCCGCTCGCTTTCGGTGTCGAGCGCCGAGGTGGCCTCGTCGAGCAGCAGGATCGGCGCATCTTTTAGCAACGCACGGGCGATCGAGATGCGTTGGCGCTGCCCGCCCGACAGCCGCGCGCCGTTCTCGCCGATCGGCGTGGCCAGCCCCAGCGGCAGCTCGCGGATGAAGTCCATCGCGTGGGCGGCTTCGGCGGCCGCGACGATGTCGGCCTCAGTCGCGGTGTTTTTCAGGCCGTAGGCGATGTTGGCCGCCACGGTGTCGTTGAACAGCACCACATGCTGCGTCACCAGCGCGATGTTGGCGCGCAGATCGGCCAGGCGCAGCTCGCGGATGTCGATGCCGTCGAGCAGGACCCTTCCGCAGCCCAGGCCATGGAAGCGCGGGATCGTCGACATCAGCGTCGATTTGCCGCTGCCCGACGAGCCGACCAGCGCCACCGATTCGCCCGGCCGGATGTCGAGCGTGATGCCGACCAGCGCGTCTCGATCGGCCTGCGGGTAACGAAAGCCCGCGCCTTCGAACTGCAAATGGCCACTCGACCGACCGATCGAGCGCGTGCCGTCGTCGGGCTCGTTCGGTGTGTCGATCACCTCGAACACGCTGGACGCCGCGGCCAGCCCGCGCTGCAGCACCTCGTTCACATTCGACAAGCGCTTGAGCGGCGCCAGCAGCAGCGCCATCGCGCTGAAGAACGACACGAATCCGCCGACGGTGAGTTGGTTCTGGCTCGACTGGATCGATGCGTAATAGATGATCACCGCCAGCGCCACCACCGCGATGGTCTGCACGATCGGGCCGTTGGCGGCCGAGGTGGTCACCGCCTTCATCGTGTAGCGGCGCAGCGCGTTGGCGACCTGGTGGAAGCGCTGCGATTCGTAGGCTTCGCCGGCAAAGATCTTGATCTCGCGGTGGCCGCCGATAACCTCGTCGACCACATGCGACATCGTTCCCATCGACGACTGCTGGCCATGGCTCAAGTTGCGCAAGCGTCGGCTCACCGACCGGATCACGAAGGCGATCACCGGCAACACGGTGAAAAATGCCAGCGACAACTGCCAGTTCAGGTACAGCATGTAGCCGAGCAGGCCGATCACGATCAGGCTGTCCTTGACGAGCGTGATGAGTGAGACCGTGATGATCGGGCTGACCTGCTGCGCGTTGTAGGTCAGCTTCGACATCAGCGCGGCGCTGGGCTCGCGGTCGAAGTGGCTGGCCGGCAGGTGCAGCAGCTTGTCGAACATGTCGGTGCGCAACTCGAGCACCACCTTGCTGGCTACGGTGTTGAGCGCGGTGACGTGCACGAAATCGGTCAACCCGCGCGCGACGAACAGCAGCACGATCAGGATCGGCATGCGGTGAATCGAGGTGGCATCGCGGTTGACGAAGCTGCCGTCGAGCAATTCCTTCAGCAAGGCGGGCAGCGCCGTTTCGGTGGCCGCATAGCCGACCATGGCCAGGATGCCGAGGGCGAAGGTGCGCCAGTGCGGTCGGATGCGCTTGAGCAGGCGCAGGTAGAGGTCGTTCGACGAGGGGCGAGCCATGAGACGCGTCGGGGTTACAGCTCTTCGAGACGCTGCGGCGGGTAGGTGTCCCAACCCAGGCAGCCGGGGCACTGCCAGTGGTGGTGCTGCGCCTCGAAACCGCACGCCGCGCAGCGGTAGCGCTGACCGGCCTTGGCGGCGCGACCGATCACTTCGTTGACGGCTGCCAGGTCGCCCGGCAGCAAAGGCCAGGCTGCCGCTTCGTATTCGTGCAGCATCGCCTGCGCGGCCGACAGTGTGGGCAGCAAGGACAACTGGGTGCGCGTGCGGTCTCGTCTCGAAGCGGCATCGGTGTCGAGCGCACCGATCGCGTTCAGCAGATCGATGCTCGGCTTCTTCTGGTGCAAGGCGACCAGCCGCAGCCGGGCCGCGTCTTGCGCCGAGCAAACGACGGCGCTGCTGGCGTAGTCGCCTGCGACGAGGTTGAAGCTCGCCGGATGCGTGGCAAGCAACTCGTTCCAGACCTCGATCGCCTCGGCGTTGCGTCCCTGGCGGGCCAACCGTCGGCCCGCCATCACCATCGGCCGCGCGGCCTGCGGAGCGGCTTCGTGGGCGCGCCGCAGCGCGTCGTCGGCATCGGTCGGCTGCTGCTTGGCGTCGGCCTCGACCGCGAGCTCGCACCAGTAATGCGCGATGCGAGAAGCGTACGAGCCGGTGCTGCCACGTTCGAGCTTCAACGCGTCGTCGACGGCGGCGCGCCAGTCGCGCGATCGCTCGTGCAAGGTCAGCAGCGCGAGTCGCGCATCGGTGTCGTAAGCGGTGCCTTCGAGCGCGTGCCAGGCGGTCTCGGCGCGGTCGAACAGGCCGGCCTGCATGAAGTCTTGAGCCAGCCCGTGTTGCGCCCGGTCGCGCTCGGCCGGCGGCAGGTCGGCGCGGCTCAGCAGGTGCTGGTGCACGCGCACCGCGCGCTCGTATTCGCCGCGGCGACGAAACAGATTGCCGAGCGCGAAGTGCAGGTCGCTGGTGTCGGGGTCTTGCTGAACGGCCTCGATGAAGGCGTCGATCGCCTTGTCGTGCTGTTCGTTGAGCAGCAGGTTCAGGCCCTTGAAATACGCCTTCGGTGCGTCGCGCTGTTCGCGCTTGAGTTGGCGGAAGTCGAAGCGCGACGCCAGCCAGCCGAGCGCGAACGCGACCGGCAGACCGAGCAGCAACCACTGGAGGTCAAAGTCCATCGCGCGGCGGGTGCTCGGGGATCGGTGGCACGACGGCCAGCGGGTTCTGCGCATCGCGATCGGTCGGCGGAGACGGCATGCGATTCGCGATGCGGCGGTGCTTCCACCAGCTCGGCACCATCGCGATCACGCCGAAGGCACAGCCCAAGCCGAAGGCGGCCAGCACGATGAAGACCATCGGCGCGCGCCATTCGTAGCCGAAGAACCAGTTCACGCCGGCCTCCTGCTTGTTGTTCAGCGAGAAAGCGAAAAGCGCAAAAAAAACGAAGACTCTGAAAACCCAGGTGATCACGCGCATGACGTCTCCGCAACAACAGGGTCCAGGGCGTGCACGGGCCCATCTTTTCAGGTCGCGACATCGCGGCCTTCGGACGCCAGCCTAGCGGATTTCGCCGCCGTGTCAGATTCGGGAGGGGCCTGCTGCGCCTGGCATCGGCCCGTCGGCAGGCAGGTGCGTGTCTACTGCCTCGCGCAACGCCTTGCCGGGCTTGAAATGCGGCACCAGCTTTTCGGGCACCACCACCTGTTCGCCCGAGCGCGGGTTGCGGCCCACGCGGGGCGGGCGGCGGTTGATCGAGAAACTGCCGAAGCCACGAATTTCAATGCGGTGCCCGCGCGCCAGCGCATCGGACATCGCATCGAGAACGATCTTGACCGCCGACTCGGTGTCCCGGTGCGTCAACTGGCTGAAACGTTCAGCCAGCCGCGTCACCAGGTCCGAACGCGTCATGCCATCCTTCATCCCATCCATGGCCACGGCGCTGTCGATCAGGGATTGCCGCCTTGGTTGTCCAACTTGGCACGCAACAAGGCGCCCAGGCTCGTCGTGCCGGCGTTCTCACGCTCGCTGGTCTGCGACAGACGCGTCATGGCTTCTTGGTTGTCGGCGTTGTCCTTGGCCTTGATCGACAACTGGATCGACCGCGTCTTGCGGTCGACGTTGATGATCAGCGCATTGACTTCGTCGCCTTCCTTGAGCATGTTGCGAGCGTCTTCGACGCGGTCGCGGCTGATTTCCGAAGCGCGCAGGTAGGCGGTCACGTCGTCCGCCAGTTGCACTTCAGCGCCACGCGCATCCACCGTGATCACCTTGCCGGTGACGATCATGCCGCGGTCGTTGACCGAGGTGTAGGTCGTGAACGGGTCGCTGTCGAGCTGCTTGATGCCGAGCGAAATGCGCTCGCGTTCCACGTCCACCGCCAACACGATCGCCTCGACTTCCTGGCCCTTCTTGAAGTTGCGCACTGCTGCCTCTCCCGGCTCGTGCCACGACAGGTCGGACAGGTGCACCAGGCCGTCGATGCCGGCCGCCAGGCCGACGAACACGCCGAAGTCGGTGATCGACTTGACGGGGCCCTTGACGCGATCGCCGCGCTGCACGGTGGTCGAGAACTCTTCCCACGGGTTGGCCTTGCATTGCTTCATGCCCAGGCTGATGCGTCGCTTGTCTTCGTCGATTTCCAGAACCATGACCTCGACCTCGTCGCCCAGGGCAACGATCTTCGATGGGGCCACGTTCTTGTTGGTCCAGTCCATTTCCGAGACGTGCACCAGGCCTTCGATGCCCGGCTCGATCTCGACGAACGCACCGTAGTCGGCGATGTTGGTGATCTTGCCGAACAGGCGGGTGCTGTTCGGGTAGCGGCGCGACACGCCGTGCCACGGATCGTCGCCCAACTGCTTGATGCCGAGGCTGACGCGGTTTTTCTCGGCGTCGAACTTGAGGATCTTGGCTTGCAGTTCCTGGCCGACCTGCACCACCTCGCTCGGGTGACGCACGCGACGCCAGGCCATGTCGGTGATGTGCAGCAGACCGTCGATGCCGCCGAGATCGACGAACGCACCGTATTCGGTGATGTTCTTGACCACGCCGGTCACAATGGCGCCTTCGGCCAGCGTGCCCAGCAGCTTGGCGCGTTCCTCGCCCATCGAGGCTTCGACCACAGCGCGGCGCGACAACACGACGTTGTTGCGCTTGCGGTCGAGCTTGATGACCTTGAACTCCATCGTCTTGCCCTCGTACGGGCTCATGTCCTTGACCGGACGCGTGTCGAGCAGCGAGCCCGGCAGGAAGGCGCGGATGCCGTTGACCAGCACCGTCAGGCCGCCCTTGACCTTGCCGTTCACCGTGCCGGTGACGAATTCGCCCGACTCCAACGAGGTTTCCAACGACAGCCACGACGCGAGGCGCTTGGCCTTGTCGCGCGACAGGATCGTGTCGCCATAGCCGTTCTCGACCGCGTCGATCGCGACCGAGACGAAATCGCCGACTTGAACTTCGAGCTCGCCGTGGTCGTTCTTGAATTCTTCAATCGGCACGTAGGCTTCTGATTTGAGGCCTGCGTTCACTACCACGAAGCTGTGTTCGACGCGCACCACCTCGGCGGTGATGACCTCGCCCATGCGCATCTCGGAGCGCGTCAGCGATTCGTTGAACATGTCGGCGAACGATTCGCCGCCTTCGGTGATGGCAGTTTGGGGGTTTGACATGGGGGTGTTTCCGGTGCAGCACGCGCTGCGGGTTGGAGGGGTCGAATCCAACGCCCTGGTGCACCTGGAATGGCGCGAAGGGAAGGCGTTGGGCCGGGGGTGTCCGCTGTCAGGCGAACGGCCTGCGTTGCTGCCAGAGTTCCATCACCGCTTCCACCGTCGATTCGATGGAGAGCGCCGAGTTGTCGAGAAGCACCGCATCTGCTGCGGGTTTGAGAGGTGCAATGGCGCGGTTTTGATCGCGCGCGTCACGTTCGTGCAAACCTGCAAGCAAGCCCGCGAGTGTAGTCGAAACCCCTGCGCCTTCCAACTGCTGGAGTCGCCTCCGGGCCCGGGCTTCGGCGCTGGCGGTGAGGTAGATCTTCAGGCCGGCGTCGGGGAAAACGACCGTGCCCATGTCGCGCCCGTCGGCCACCAGACCCGGCAGCCGCCGGAACGACAACTGCAAGCGCAGCAGCGCCTGCCGGACCTGCGGCCACGCAGAAATCTGCGACGCCAGCGCGCCCACGTCCTCGTGCCGCAAGCGATCGGCGACATCGATGCCGGCCAGTCGAATTGCGCCGCTGTCGAATTCGATGGCCAGTGCCTCTGCGGCAGCCGCCAATGCGGGCGCATCGTCGGCGCCGATCCGGCCGTCGATGGCCGCCAGTGCGGTGGCCCGGTACAGCACGCCCGAGTCGAGCACTAGGTAGCCGAGTCGCTCGGCGAGGGCGCAGGCGACGGTGCCCTTCCCCGAGGCGGTCGGTCCGTCGATGGTGATCATGGGAATGAGTTCGGCTGCGGTGCGGGTCACCGAAAACAACGCCTCGAAATAGTCCGGAAAGGTCTTGGCGACGCATGTCGGCTCGAGGATGCGAATCGAGACCGGAGCGTGTGGGCTCGCCAGCGCGTTGAACGCTGCCAGCGAGAAGCACATCGCGACGCGGTGGTCGTCGTAGGTGTGGATCGCGGCCGGCGCCCAGCGCAGTGGCGGAGTGATCTCGATGAAATCCGGCCCTTCGACCACGGCCGCGCCCAGCTTGCGCAGCTCGATCGCCATCGCCGCGATGCGGTCGGTCTCCTTGACGCGCCAGCTCGCGATGTTGGTCAGCCGGCTCGGGCCGTCGGCGTACAGCGCCATCACCGCCAGCGTCATCGCGGCGTCGGGGATGTGGTTGCAGTCGAGCTCGATCGCGGCCAGCGGCCAGCGACCGCGGCGCACCTCGATCCAGCCAGCGCCGCCACTCACCTGCGCGCCCATCGCCCGCGCGGCCTCGACGAAGCGGATGTCGCCCTGGATCGAATCGGTGCCGACGCCTTCGATGCGCAGTGGCGCGTCGGTGGCCGCGATGGCGCCGAGTGCGATGAAATACGACGCCGATGACGCATCGCCTTCGATGTGCACGCTGCCCGGCGACCTGTAGCGGCTGCCGGCCGGGATGACGAAGCGCTGCCAGCCGTCGCGCTGCACCTCGATGCCGAAGCGCGCCAGCAGATTCAGCGTGATCTCGATGTAGGGCTTCGAGATCAACTCGCCGTCGATCTCGATCGTGGCTGGTTGCTGTTCGGTCAGCAGCGGCAGCGCCAGCAGCAGCGCGGTGAGGAATTGGCTGGACACATCGCCACGCACGCGGATCGGCGCCCTCAGGTCGAGCGCGCCGGATGACGACAGCGCGCCGGGCAGCAACCTCAGCGGTGGAAAACCGTCCTGACCCAGGTAGTCGATGCGGCAGCCGAGCGGGCGCAGCGCGTCGACGAGGTCGGCGATCGGCCGCTCGTGCATTCGCGGTACACCGCTCAATTCGAACGTGCCGCCCTGGGTGGCGGCCAGCATCGCCAGCGCGGCAGTCAGCGGCCGCATCGCGGTGCCTGCGTTGCCGAGGAACAGCGCGGCTTCGTTGACCTGAAGTCGCCCGCCCAGCCCGGTGATGCGCAGGCTGGTTCTGTCGTGGGACTCGTCGCTCTCGATGCGGCAGCCCAGCGTGCGCAGCGCCGTGAGCATCACCTGCGTGTCGTCGGAGTCGAGCAGGTCGTGGATCGTGGTCGTGCCCTCGCTCAAGCCCGCCAGCAGCAGCACGCGGTTCGAGATGCTCTTCGATCCGGGCAGTCGCACGCAGCCGCCGGCCTGCAGCAGCGGGGGAATGTCGAGGAAAGGAATGGCGTACATCGTGGGGCGAAAAAAAGTCTGTGCAAGTGTGCAGGACGCAGCGCCGCGTCCGCCAGCCTGAATCGCTGTCAGCGCGGCGGGCCGCTCTTGCCGGCGTTCATCGCCCAGCCGGCGCGCGCGGTCGAGGCGGCGCGGATCAGCTCTTCGAGCGCATCCGCGTTGCCGCTGGTCATCACGTATTCCATCGCATCGAGCGCCTGTCGGAACTGCTTCGATTGCTTCAGCAACTCCTCGCGGTTGGCCAGCAGGATGTCGCGCCAGACCGTCGGATCGCTCGCGGCGATGCGCGTGAAATCGCGGAAGCCGGGGCCGGCCAGCGACAAAAAGTCGCGCCCCGCCGGTTGCCCGGCCACCCCGTTGAAGTACGCGAAGGCGAGCAGGTGCGGCAGGTGGCTGATGGCAGCGAAGGCGGCGTCGTGGTTCTCGGGCGTCATGCGCAGCACCTGCGAACCGACCGCCGCCCACGCGTCGGTGGCTTTCTGAACCAGATCGGGCAGGGTCTGCGGCAGCGGCGTCAGGATGACCTGCCGACCCTGGTACAGCGTGGCGTCGGCGTGCTCGATGCCGGCGACCTCCTTGCCGGCGATCGGGTGCGCGGGCACGAAGTTCGGCAGCCGGTCTTTCAGCACCCGGCGCGCCGCATCGACGACATCGCGCTTGGTCGAACCGACATCCATCAGCAGCACACCCGGCTCGATCAAGTGCCGGATCGCCCGAAAGGTCGTTTCGCTGGCCGCGACCGGCACCGCCATCAGCACGATGTCCGAGCCGGATACCGCCAGCAGCGCCGATTCGGCCGCCTGGTCGATCACGCCCATGCGCCGGGCCTTCTCGGTCGTCGATGGCGACTTGCTGTAACCCACCACGCGCTTGACCAGACCTGCGCGGCGCAGCGCCAGCGCGAACGATCCGCCCATCAGGCCGCAGCCGATCACGCCGAGTTGGTTAAACATGGTCGGCGCGGGCCCGGTCGCCCGCCGGGCCGCCCCAAGGGCGACCGCGACCCCTCGGGGGGCAGGAGCGAAGCGACGTGGGGGCTGTCATTTCAATGCACGTCGATCGGGTAGGTGCCGAGCAGCTTGAAGAACGCGCAGACACCGCGCAATTCCTTCAGCGCCTGCGCCACCACAGGCTGGCTGGGGTGGCCCTGCACATCGATGTAAAAGTAGTACTCCCACTGGCCCGATCGGGCAGGGCGCGACTCGAACCGGCTCATCGACACGCCGTGGGTCTTCAGCGGCATCAGCATGTCGTACACCGCGCCGGGCCGGTTGGCCACCGACACCACGAGGCTGGTGCAATCGTGCCCCGACGCCTGGGGCTGCGGATGGCGTTGCGGATGCGTCACCACTGCGAAGCGGGTGCGGTTGTGCGCGTCGTCCTGGATCGCCGGAGACACGATGTGAAGGCCGAACTCGCTGCCGGCGCGGTCGCCGGCCACCGCCGCCAAACGTGGGTCCAAGCTCGCGAGCCGCGCACCTTCGGCGTTGCTGGAAACCGGCCGCCGCTCGACATTCGGCAGGTGGTTGCTGAGCCAGTCGTGGCATTGCGCCAGCGCCTGCGGGTGCGCGCACACCGCGTCGATACCGGCCAGCGTGTTGTCGCGGCGCAGCAGGTTGTGGCGCACGAACAGGCTGGTCTCGCCGATGATGAACAGCGGCGTCGTCAGGAACAAATCGAGCGAGCGTGCGACCACGCCCTCGGTCGAATTTTCGACCGGCACCACGCCGAAATCGGCGGCCCCGGCGGTCGTTGCACGGAACACCTCGTCGATGCTGTTGCACAGCACGCGCGCGATCGACGAACCGAAGTAGCCGAGCGCCGCCGACTCGCTGAAGGTGCCGGCCGGGCCGAGGTAGGCCACCCGCGTCGGTGTCTCCAGCGCGCGGCAGGCCGACATGATCTCGCGCCAGATCGGCGCCACGCTTTCGGAGGCCAGCGGGCCGACGTTGCTGGCCTTCAGACCGTCGATCACCTGCGCTTCGCGTTCGGGGCGGAACGCGACCGAGCCTTCCTTCTTCTTGACTTCACCCACTTGCATCGCGAGGGCAGCCCGCTGGTTCAGCAGCACGAGCAACTCGCGGTCGAGCGCATCGATCTGCGTGCGCAGCGTCAACAGTTCGGGGTGCGCTGCGGGGGCGGGGGCCGATGACGGGTCAACCATGGTGTGCCTCGAACGCTTGCATGTGGGTCACGAGCGCCTGCACGCCTTCGAGCGGCATCGCGTTGTACAGGCTGGCGCGCAGCCCGCCGACCGACTTGTGGCCCTTCAGATGCAGCAAGCCTGCCTCGCGTGCCGCCTTCAAAAACGTCTCGATCAACGACTCGTCGGCGAGATAGAACGGCACATTCATCCGCGAGCGGCAGGTCGGATCGACCTCGTTGCGGTACAGCGCCGAGGCATCGATGCAGTCGTACAGCAACTTCGCCTTGGCACGGTTGCGGGCCTCGATTGCTGGGATGCCGGCGAGGCCCGACTCGCGCTGGCGCTTGAGCCACCGGAACACCAACCCGGCGATGTAGATCGCGTAGGTCGGCGGTGTGTTGAACATCGAACCCTGCTCAGCGACGATGCGGTAGTCGAACACCGAGGGGCAGATCGGCAGCGCATGGCCGATCAGGTCGTCGCGCACGAACACCAACGTCAATCCGGCCGGACCGATATTCTTCTGTGCGCCAGCGTAGGCCAGGCCCACGCGGCTCCAGTCGACCGCACGCGAGGCGATGTGCGACGAGCAGTCGACCACCAGCGGTGTGTCCGACCCGAGCGCGCGCAGGTCGGGCAGTTCCTGGAACTCGACGCCGTCGATGGTTTCGTTGCTGCACAGATGCAGGTACGACGGATGCGGGCTCAGATGCCAACTCGACGGTGCTGGCAGGTGCGTCGTTCGCCCGCCGGACGAGCCCGCTGCGATGTGCGCTTCACCGTAGCGCCGTGCTTCGGCGTGCGACTTGATCGACCACGATCCGGTCAGCACGAAGTCGGCGGTGTGGCTGCTCGACCGGCCGATCAGGTTCATCGGCACGATCGCGTTTTGGCCGAGCCCGCCGCCTTGCATGAACAGAATGCGAAAGTGAGCCGGGACCGCCAGCAGTTCGCGCAGATCGGCTTCGGCCTGCTCGCAGATCGACATGAACTCGCGGCTGCGGTGGCTCATCTCCATCACGCTGACACCACAGCCGTGCCAGTCCAGCATCTCGGCAGAAGCCTGCTCCAGAACCTCCAGCGGAAGCGCAGCCGGCCCAGCCGAAAAATTGAACGGGCGTGGCATGAACCGATTACTTGCTGGCAGCCTTTGCCGGCGGTTTGGCGGCAGGCGCAGGTGCCGGGGCAGCAGCGGGCGCAGCACTCGCCGCACCCGAGTCTGCATTGGCGGCGAGCGTCGCGCGCACCTTCTGCTGCAAGGCTTGCAACTTGGGGTCGAGCAAGGGAGCGGCCTCGGTGACGAGCTTCTTGACAAAAGCCGACTCCACCTCAGGCAGTGCCTGCTTGAACTTCTTGTTCACCGGGGATTCGGTCCACGCAATCAACTGCTTGAGTTCGTCTTCGGTGAACTTCTCTTCGAACACGGCGCCGAACGTCGACGGCGCCAGCTTGATGGCGCGCTCGCGCAGCACCGGCACCGACTCGTCGACGAACTTCTTCACATCGGCTTCGATGGTCTTGCCGGTGGACTCCCGCTTGTCGGTGGGAATTTGCGTCTGCAAGGCTTGTCCGGCCGCTTGCATCAACTGCACCGCCGGCCGCTCGACGACGCTGCGCGCGATGTTCTCGAAGACCGGCTGCTGGAGCGCCAACAGCTTTTGCACCATGTCTTTCTTCGCTTGTGAAACCGGGGCGACAGGGGTTGCTGTGGCAGCGGGCGTTTGTGCCTGCGCTTGCATGGCGAAACACAGGGCGGTGAAGGCGAAGAGTCGTTTCATCAGAGGGTCTCGGTCGGTGGCGATCCATCCTCGTCGCCGGGGGTGTTGTCGGTATCGCCTTCAGCACTCACGTCGTTTTCGACGATGCGCTGCAGGCCGCTCAAGCTGGAACCGTTGTCGAGCGCGATCAGCGTCACGCCCTGGGTGGCGCGGCCGAGTTCACGGATCTCCGACACGCGGGTGCGCACCAGCACGCCCTTGTCGGTGATCAGCATGATCTCGTCGTCGCGTCGCACCAGCGTGGCCGCGACGACCTTGCCGTTGCGGTCGCTTTGCTGGATCGCGATCATGCCCTTGGTGCCGCGCCCGTGGCGCGTGTATTCGACGATGCTGGTGCGCTTGCCGTAGCCATTGGCCGTGGCGGTCAGCACACTCTGCGTCTCGTCTTCGGCGACCAGCATCGCGATCACGCTGTGGATGTCTTCCAACATCATGCCGCGCACGCCACGGGTGTTGCGGCCCATCGGACGCACGTCGTTTTCGTCGAAGCGCACCGCCTTGCCAGCGTCGCTGAACAGCATCACGTCGTGCTTGCCGTCGGTGATGGCCGCGCCGATCAAAAAGTCGCCTTCGTCCAGATCGACCGCGATGATTCCGGCTTTGCGCGGGTTGCTGAATTCATCCAGCGACGTCTTTTTGACGGTGCCTTTGGCGGTCGCCATGAAGACGAATCGCTCGGCCGGGAAGGTGCGTGCCTCGCCGGTCAGCGGCAGCACGACGTTGACCTTTTCGCCCGGCAGCAGCGGGAACATGTTGACGATCGGCTTGCCGCGCGAATTGCGCGAGCCCTGCGGCACTTCCCACACCTTGAGCCAGTAGACGCGGCCTTTGTTGGTGAAGCACAGGATGTAGTCGTGCGTGTTCGCGATGAACAACTGCTCGATCCAGTCGTCTTCCTTGGTCTGCGTGGCCTGCTTGCCGCGGCCACCGCGCTTTTGCGCGCTGTACTCGGCCAGCGGCTGGCTTTTGAAGTAGCCGGTGTGGCTGAGCGTGACCACCATGTCGGTCGGCGTGATCAGGTCTTCGGTGCCGAGGTCCTGCGCGTTGTGCTCGATCGTGCTGCGGCGCGCGCCGACCTTGGTCTGCCCGAACTCCTGTTTGATCGAGGTCAGCTCGCTCGCAATGATCGAGGTGACGCGCTCGGGGGTGGACAAGATGTTCAGCAGGTCGGCGATGGCGGCCATCACCTCCTTGTATTCGCTGATGATCTTGTCTTGCTCCAGCCCGGTCAGGCGTTGCAGGCGCATCTGCAAAATCTCACCGGCCTGATCGTCGCTCAGCCGGTACAGGCCGTCGGATTGCAGGCCGAAGCTCTTTGCCAAGCCCTCCGGCCGAAAAGCGTCGCGTCCGCCGGTGGCCTCGCCTTCGGCACGGGCCAGCATCTCGCGCACCATCGACGAATCCCAGCTCTTGCTCATCAACGCCGCCTTGGCGACCGGCGGGGTGGGCGAGGCCTTGATGGTCTCGATGAACTCGTCGATATTGGCCAGCGCCACCGCCAGGCCTTCGAGCACATGGCCGCGCTCGCGGGCCTTGCGCAGTTCGTACACCGTGCGGCGGGTGATGACTTCCCGGCGGTGCTGCAAAAACACCGCGATCAAATCCTTCAGGTTGCACAGCTTCGGCTGGCCGTCGATCAGCGCCACCATGTTGATG
>JANMTL010000301.1:0-2202 GCA_031390425.1 Rhizobacter sp. | reverse complement strand
CTTGCACCACCTGGTGTTCGAGGTCGTCGACAACTCGATCGACGAATCGCTGGCTGGGCATTGCGACGACATCGTCGTGACCATCCACACCGACAACTCGATCAGCGTCACCGACAACGGCCGCGGCATTCCCACCGGCGTCAAGATGGACGACAAGCACGAGCCCAAGCGCAGTGCCGCCGAGATCGCATTGACGGAGTTGCATGCCGGCGGCAAGTTCAACCAGAACAGCTACAAGGTCTCGGGTGGTTTGCACGGCGTGGGCGTGAGCTGCGTCAACGGCCTGTCGAAATGGCTGCGCCTGACGGTGCGCCGCGACGGCAAGGTGCACTACATGGAGTTCCGCCAGGGCATCCCGCAAGAGCGACTGCTCGAGCAGCGCGACGGCTTTGCCATCAGCCCGATGAAGATCACCGGCGAGACCGAGAAGCGCGGCACCGAGGTCCACTTCCTGCCCGACCTGGAGATCTTCTCCAACATCGACTTCCACTACGACATCATTGCCAAGAAGCTGCGCGAGCTGAGTTTCCTGAACAACGGCGTGAAGATTCGTCTCGTCGACGAACGCAACAACAAGGAAGACACCTTCGCCTTCGCTGGCGGGGTCAAGGGCTTCGTTGCCTTCATCAACACCGGCAAGAAGGTGCTGCACCCGACGATCTTCGGCGCCATCGGCGAAAAGCAAAGCGACCAGGGCACGACGATCACCACCGATGTGGCGATGCAGTGGAACGACGGCTACAGCGAGAACGTGCTGTGTTTCACCAACAACATCCCGCAGCGCGATGGCGGTACCCACCTGACCGGCCTGCGTGCCGCGATGACGCGCGTGATCAACAAGTACATCGACGACACCGACGTGGCGAAGAAAGCCAAGGTCGAAGTGACCGGCGACGACATGCGCGAAGGCCTCTGCTGCGTGCTCAGCGTGAAGGTGCCCGAGCCGAAATTCAGCAGCCAGACGAAAGACAAGCTGGTGTCGAGCGAAGTGCGTGGCCCGGTCGAAGACGTGGTCAGCAAGGCGCTGACCGACTATCTTTTGGAAAACCCAACGGACGCGAAGATCATCGTCGGCAAGATCGTCGACGCTGCCCGCGCGCGCGAAGCGGCCCGCAAGGCGCGCGAAATGACGCGCCGCAAGGGCGTGCTCGACGGCATGGGGCTGCCCGGCAAGTTGGCCGACTGCCAGGAAAAAGACCCGGCGCTGTGCGAGATCTACATCGTCGAGGGCGACTCGGCCGGTGGCAGTGCCAAACAGGGCCGCGACCGCAAGTTTCAGGCGATCCTGCCGTTGCGCGGCAAGATTTTGAACGTCGAGAAAGCGCGCTACGAGAAGCTGCTGACCAGCAATGAAATCCTGACGCTGATCACCGCGCTCGGAACCGGCATCGGCAAGGGCATGGGGGGCGACGACTTCAACCCCGACAAGCTGCGCTACCACCGCATCATCATCATGACCGACGCCGACGTGGACGGCGCGCACATCCGCACGCTGCTGCTGACCTTCCTGTTTCGCCAGATGCCCGAGCTGGTCGAGCGCGGCCACATCTACATCGCGCAGCCGCCGCTCTACAAAGTAAAGTTCGGCAAGGAAGAGCAGTACCTGAAAGACGGCACCGAGCTCGACGCCTACTTGCTGCGCGTGGCGCTGAAGGACGCGCAGCTCGATACCGGCATCGAGGGCTCGGCGGTGCTGCAGGGCGACACACTGGAAACGCTGGCGCGCCAGTACGTGCTGGCCAACAACGTGGTCGACCGGCTCAGCGCATGGATGGACATCGAGGCGCTGCGCGCGATGGCCAACGGCTTGCACCTCGACCTGGACACGCTGGAAGCCGCCGAGCAATCCGCATCAGCGTTAAAAACCGCGCTGCACGACGCCGAAGTGACCGCCGAGTTCGACGTGCGACACGACAAGCACATCCTGCGCATCAGCCGCATGCACCACGGCAACGTCAAAAGCAGCGTGATCACCGCTGACTTCGTGCACGGCGCCGACTACGACGCGCTGAGCACGGCGGGTCGCACTTTCAAGGGCCTGGTCAGCGGCGCGGCCACCGTCAAGCGTGGCGAAGGCGAGCGCCAGAAGCAGGCGACCGTCGGCGACTTCCGCCAGGCGATGGCCTGGCTGATCCAGCAGGCCGAATCAGCCGTCGCCCGCCAGCGCTACAAGGGCCTGGGCGAGATGAACCCCAGCCAGCT
>JANMTL010000287.1:0-1746 GCA_031390425.1 Rhizobacter sp. | reverse complement strand
GGCCCTGGGTGCACCTGCCGGTGACGATGGGCTACGACCGCAATCCCGAGATGCTGATCGATGAGAAGCGCGTCTTCCTCGAAGACAAGCTGGCGCGCGACGTGCACTTGTACTTCACCCACGACAGCGAGTGCGCGCTGGCGCGTGTCACCCGCGACGCCAAGGGCCGCTTCGGTACCGAGCACGAGGTGGCCGAGCTGCACGCGCGGGCGCTGGCGGCCTGAAGCCAGCGCTGCCGCATTCGAGCCTGTGGTTCCAATCAATATTCCCTGCTTCGACCTTTGCCCTGCGTACCTGGAGACCCGAGATGACGAAGTCGCTGTTGCCGTTTCTGCTGATGTTCGCGTTGCCTCAGGTGCAGGCCGGCGCGACGCAGGTGTTCGGGGCGGCGATGCCGCCGGGCGAGGCGCAACCCATCGCCGCCGCCATCGCTGCTGCGCCACCGCCCGACGCCGGCCCGCGGAAGTTTTCCGGCCGCATCACCGAGGTCTGCCAGGCCAAGGGATGCTGGGTGATGCTGGAGGACGAGGGCTACGTGGCGCGGGTGATGATGAAGGATCATTCGGTCGCGGTGCCGAAGGACACGCGTGGCGCTGCCGTGGTGTACGGCACGCTGACGGTGCAGGCGCTGGACGAGAAGACCGCGAAACATCTGGCCGAAGATGCGGGCGGGACCCCGCCGGTGGCGGCGCGCGAATACCGCATCAAAGCGGTCAGCCTCCAAGTGCTTGGCGGTTGAAGTGGTGAACGACTTCAGCCAGATCACGCAACAGGGTTGGCTCGGCCGGATCGGCGGCGCCTTCAAGGGCATGCTCGCCGGCCTCGTGCTGCTGATCGTGGCGCTCGGCCTCCAATTCTGGAACGAGGGCCGCACCCTGCGGCGCGATGCGGCCTTGAGCGAGGGGCGTGCGAGTGTGGAGTCGGTCGCTGCGGCGACGCCATCGCCGTCGTTCGAGGGTCGCCTGGTACATGTCGGTGGCGATGCCGCGGCGACCACGCCGGTGACGGATGAAGCCTTCGGCGTGAACGTGTCGGCGCTGGCGCTCCGGCGCCGTGTCGAGATGTATCAGTGGCATGAGAAGCGCGACCGCAAGGAAGAAAAGCAACTCGGCGGCGGCACGCGTACGGTGACCACGTATCGCTACGAAGAACGCTGGGACGACGACGCGGTGGATTCGACCCAGTTCGAGCAGGCATCGACACATGTCAATCCCGACGCGCTGCCGTTCGAGGACGAAACCCGTCGCGCCGACGAAGTGCGGCTGGGCGGCTTCGTGCTCGCGCCGGAGGTGGCGCGCGATATCGATGGCTGGGAGTCGGTGCCGTCGGAGCGAATTGCATTGCCGCCGAATCTCGCGGCCAGTTTTCGTGTTGCTGGCGACTGGCTCAGTACCAGCGTGGATGCGGAGAAGCCCGAGATCGGCGACGTGCGGGTGCGCTTCGAGATGGTGCCGGCCGGCCAGGTGAGCGTGATCGCGCGGCAGCAGGACGGCACGCTGGTCCCACATGCAAGCGCGCGCGGCGACGATCTCGTGCTGGTTGAGCGCGGTGAGCACGGCGTCGCGGCGATGTTCGACGCCGCCGGCAGCCGCAACAACAGAGTCGGCTGGATCTTGCGCGTTGTCGGCTTTGGCCTCGCGTGGCTCGGCCTGGGTTTGGTGTTCAAGCCGCTGGTAGTGCTGGCCGATGTGGTGCCGGTGTTCGGTCGACTCGCGGGTTTCGGTGCCGGCCTCGCGTCGGGAATTC
>JANMTL010000126.1:0-13476 GCA_031390425.1 Rhizobacter sp. | reverse complement strand
ACGCTCGCCAGCGCCTTGGACAGCGGGCACTCGCGCTTGGCCGCCGCAGCGATGTCCTGGAACCGCGCACTGTCGATACCCGGCACGCTGGCCTGCATGGTCAAGGCGATGCGGTCGATCACGAAACCCTCGGCCTGTTTGACCAGGTGCACGCGCGCGGTGGTGTCGATGGAGGTGGTGGCGATGCCGGCCTTGTCGCAGGCGAACGAAAACGCCATCGTGAAGCAGGCGGCGTGCGCCGCCGCCAGTATTTCCTCCGGGTTGGTGCCGCGCCGGTCGTCTTCGAACCGGCTCGCGAAACCGTACGGATAGCCGTTGAGCGCGCCGGTTTCGGTGCTGATCCGGCCCAGGCCGTTCTTGCCCGCACCTTCCCAATGCACGGTGGCGGTTTTTTCGTTCATGGTGAGTCCTCAGTGGGTGGATGAGCCCGTGCCCGCGTCACTTCGGACGCGGCCCGGTGATGTTCTTGTCGGGTTGACTCAAGCGACCGGCGCGCAGTTCTGCGACCGCGTGCACGACCGATCGCGCGACATTGCGCGCTTCTTCCTGCACCGCATGGTCCTTGTCGAGCGCGTCGTGGCTGTTGAAGTACGGCTCGAAGTAGCCGATGTAGCGATCGAGCTTGGCGCCAGCGCCGGCGTCGATCAGCCCCATCCATTCGAGCCAGTCGCACAGGTTGCGGCGGTGATCTTCCACGCCGGCCACATCGCCGTGCACCACCACGCCGTAAGCGCGGCCGGCCACATGCTTCGGGAAGTCCCAACCCTTTTGCTCGATGCGCTTGGCCTCGACCACTTTCTTGCCGTGCGTGGTCGTCGGGTCGGGGTTGCCACCGTCCGCGCAGACCATCCGGTCGATCATCAATTTCAGCGGGCTCGGCGACTGATACCAGTAGGTCGGCGCCAGGATGATCACGCCGTGTGCCGCGACCCAGCGCTCGTAGATCTCGGCCATCCAGTCGTCGGCCTGGTTCAGTGCGTGGTTCGGGTAGCAGGTGCAGGGCCAATGGCACAGCGGCATCGCGCTCGACACGCAGCCTTTGCACGGGTGAATCATCCGGCCGTATTCGGAAGTCACCAGGCTCAGGTCGAGCACATCGGCCTGCATGCCGAGGCCTTGCACCACGTGCTGCGCCATCTCGGTGAAGCGCCAGGTTTTCGAGATCTCGCCCGGGCAGGTGCCGTCGTTGCGCGCGCTGCCGCAGATCAACAGGATGCGTGATGGCGCCTTCTTGTCGGCCCAGCGCTTTTGTGCAGCCTTCAGGCGCATGCGCGTGTCGAGCCATTGGACCGAGACCTCGTAAGTCGGGTCGGAAAAACCGCGACCGGCGGGTCGCGTGATCGGCGCCTTGCGGCCCTCTTGCATCGCGTCCCACGCAATGTCTTCCAGCCGGCCGATCGCATCGCTCTCGACCGCATACGCGGGATCGTAGAAGCGCGTGATGAACCGGTCGTGAAACTCGGCGCGAGTGATGGGTGCGGGAGCCTGACCCTTGCGGATTTTCGTCATGTCGGGCCCTTCGGATCAGTCTTCCGGATCGATGACACGGTCGTGCTCCGGGTCGTCCGGGATCACCGGGTGGATCGGCCCCTGGTCGGGCTCGAGCGGGGGAATGCCCGGCTCGTACGGATCGGGATCGTCGATGGGTTGGCGCGGGGAATGGGTCATGATCGAGGCCGGTCGGCAGCGTTGCGATGAATCATGTTGAAACCGACGCCATGCTCGGCAGGTGGGATGGCACCGCGACGCGCTGTCGGCGAGCACCCACAAGATCGAGGGTCGCACCGTGCTTTGGCAGAATCAAAGGCCGTTGGTCCGCTGAGGCCTGTCATGTCCGCGCATCCGTTGACTCACCACGAAATCATCGGCCTGATCGAGCCGTTCTCACGGCGTGGGCGCCACCTCGATCTGGCGGCCAGCGACCGGCTCGAACGGCGGCTGGCGTTCAAGCCGATCGAGCATGCCGATGCGGACATCGCCGAGATGGCGCTGCGCGAAACGCTTCAGCTTGAAAACCCGCACCCGAGCACCTTCCGGCTGACCCGCACGCTCACCCTGCCCTGCGGACTGCAAGCCAGTTTGCAGGCCGAGGGGTCGGACGCGGGCGAACTGCTCACGCAGATCGAATCGGTCCCGCTGCGGCGCCATTTCCAGTGGGGCGCGGGCTACGTGATCGCGCAGACCCATCGGCTGGACGCCGCGTCATCGACAAACACAACCGCAGCGCCGCAGTTGATTCTGACGAAGGCGATGGCGCAGATCGAGGGTGTGACGCTGGCGATGAAGGTACCAGCGGTGACCGGCATCCCGGCCGACATCGAGTTGAACGCTGCTTCCGGCCACGCCGTCGATCTGCCGCAGGACCTGCTGGCTGTGCTCGGCTGGAGCTGGGCGCGCCTGATTCGCGTCGGCGCCGGCTGGACGGGCAGCCTGCGCCTGCGCGGCAGCGGGCCCGCTCGCAGCCGCGACGCCGAGATCAAGCTGGAGCGCACTGCCGTGCACCTCGCGCAGACCCTGTCCGAGCCGCCGCCTCGCTTTCACGAACAGCGCGTCGCGGCGCGTTGGGGCGTGGTGCTGCGGCGCTCGATCCCGCTGCTGGTGACGCTCGGGCTGATCGGCGGCGCAGCGGCGGTGCCCAGCATGGGGCTGTCGGAAAACTCGCTGCTGCGCATGGTGATCTTCCAATCGCCGCCGCTGCTGCTGGGTCTGGTGTTCTGCATGCGCGAGCTGCCGCAGATCGAGATTCCGCCGTGGCCGCGGCGACCCGCCATCACGGCCTGGGGCACGCGGCCTGTCAAGACGCAAGACGCGCTTGCGCACTGAGACCCGATCCACCCCGAACCCGCATGGTGACCGATGCTCGGCAACCCGATGAACATTCCCCCGATCTCGATCGCCGCTGCGAAAGCGGCGCTGATCGAGCAGCACGCCGACGCCACGCTGCGAAAGCGCGCGTCGATGCTGTGGGGCACGCGCGGTGTCGGCAAATCGTCGGTGGTGCGCCAGGTCGCAGCGCATTTCAGCGTGCCGCTGGTCGATCTGCGGCTGACCACGATCGAGCCGGTGGACATCCGCGGCGCAATCTACGCCGACGACGTGCAGGGCAAGACGGTGTGGTTTCCGCCCGAGTTTCTGCCGTCGCCCAATCAACCGAACGGCATCCTGTTTCTGGATGAGTTGACCGCTGCCGACCAGCGGCTGCAGATTTCGGCCTATTCGCTGATCCTCGACCGGCGTGTGGGCAACTACCGGCTGCCCGATGGCTGGCAGGTGATCGCCGCGGGCAACGCGAGCTTTCACGGTGCGGTGTGTCACGACATGGGCACCGCGCTGGCGGACCGAATGTTCCACTTCAACGTGCAGACGGTCATCGATGCGTTTCTGGCGCACGCGCTCGCGATGGGCTTTGCGCCCGAGGTGATGGCCTACCTGAAGGTGCGGCCGGACAGGCTCGACGACACGCCCTCGCAGCTCGCCAACGACCACCTGATCGGCGCCAGTCCGCGCGGCTGGGAGGACATCTCGAACATCCTGAAGTCGGGGCTGTCGGATGCGGCCAAACGCGTCTTCGTGCAGGGCCGCATCGGCGCGGCCAACGCGGCCGAGTTCTTCGGCGTGCTGCGTGAGATCCAGGCCGCCGTCGACGTGGTGCGGCTGCTCGCGTGCCGGCCCGGCGACGAGACCGCCGCGCTGCTGCCGAAGACGCTCGACGGGCTCTACGGCATGCTCTACGGGCTGCTCGCCGCCAGCACCGACTCCCATACGCTGACCCGCGCGCTGGAGATCATCGAACAGTTGCCCGAGGCGCGCAGCGGCGTCGCCCTGCCGGTGCGCGAGGCGCAGACGCTGGCGATGGAGCTGCTGATGCAATCGGCGCTGGAGAGGGGGCTGGAAGCGGCGATCCTCGACTGCCCGGCGTACCGGCGCTATGCGGATCGCCGCAGCCGCGATGCCTGAAACCGGCGTGCGGTACGGTCACCGGGGAACCCGCGCAATCCAGCGCATGGTGGAATTCGCGCCGTCCACCGGCGGTCTGGCGCTGTGGGTGCGGCATCACGACGTGGAGGAGTGCGCAGCCGTCAACGCACGCGCCACCGACGCGAAAGCATCCCCGATTTCGACCGACGGCCACACGCTGTTCTACAGCGACGCTTTCGAGGCCTTGCCGCTGGCCGAACAGGTCGGCTGGGTCGCGCACGAGGTGCTGCACATCGCGCTGCGCCACCCGCAGCGTTTTCTCGACTTGCAGCACCGGGTGGGCGATGTCGATTTGAAACTGTTCAACCTGTGCGCGGACGCGATCGTCAACAGCACGCTCGGCCACTTGGGCTGGCTGCAACTGCCGCCGAAGGCGGTGTCGCTGGATTCGCTGCTGGCCGTTTCGCTGGGCATCAAGCAAGGTGCGCAAGCGGCGCTGCTCGAATGGGATGTCGAGCGGCTGTACCGCGCGATCGACGATCGGCACACCGAGGGAAAGGACGGTCGGCGCGACGGTCCCCGATCGGCGAACGCGCGTGCTCTCGGCACCGACGATCACGCCGATCTGCGGCCTGCTTCCCAAGTGCAAACGGCACCGGAAGCCGCGGCCGACGAGGCGCGCGAGTGGAGCGAGCGCATCATCCGCGCGCACGCCAACGACGGCGAGTTCTCGATGTGGCGCACGCTGATCGCCGACCTGCCGACCAGCCGCACACCCTGGGAGCAGGTGCTGCGCACGCAACTGGCCCGCAGCCTGTCGCCCAAGCGCGACATCTCCTGGTCGCGGCCGTCACGCTCGTACTTGGCCAACCACGGCCGCGCCGGGCCGAATCACCGGCTGCCGTGGGAACCGGGGTTCAGCGCGTCGAAGGCAGTGGCGCGTCTGGCGGTGATCGTCGATGTGTCGGGCTCCATCGACCCCCCGCTGATGGAGCGTTTCGCGCGCGAGATCGAGGCGATCACGCGGCGCCTCGAATGCGGGCTCGTGCTGGTGATCGGTGACGAGCGGGTCCGGCAGGTGACGCACTTCGAGCCGGGTCGTGCCGACTTGCGCGACATCCCATTCCAGGGCGGTGGCGGCACCGATTTCACGCCGCTGCTGGAAGAGGCCGACACGCATCATCCAGACATCGCCGTCGTGCTGACCGACCTCGACGGCCCGACCCGTTTGCGCCCGCGCTGGCCGGTGATCTGGGCCGTGACCGAGGCGCATGCCGGGGCGACGCCGCCTTTCGGGCGCAAGCTGGTGCTTGACTGAAGCCGATCAGTTTGACGCCCGCTGCGGCAAGCGTGCCACCGTCACCCCACCTCGCTGGCTCTGCCCTGAAGCGCTGCGACGCTCAAGAACCGGCGCATGGATCAATGCGATGCTGAGCCACACCGCAACGCTGAAGTACAGCGACATCCACACGACCTCGCTCTTCCAATCATCCCAGCGGTGCGACACCACCCAGCGCTGCGACACGTCGCCGAGGCCCTGCGCCAGGTCCAGGTAAGTGCGCCCGCTGGCCTCATCGGCCAGCCAGCGCGACCAGTACATGGGCACGTCGACCAGGAACATGAATCCGACGTAGACCATGCCCATGGCGCACCAAGCCGCGAGCAAGCGGCGCACCGCCGCATCGCAGACCGGCCAGATGGCGATGAGGCTGGCAACCATCAGCGCGGCGCTCAGGCCCCAGATGGTTTCCTCGATCACATGGCCGAGGTTCGACGTGCTGAGCACCGAATACCAGGAAAACGCCTCCGCCACCGCGATCAGCGGAACCACCACCAACGACGCGGTGCGGCCGGCATGGCTGCCGGTCGTGCGCGAGATCTCGCGCAGCATCAGCGCCCACTGCGCGACGAAGCAGAGCTCGGCAAAAGTGGCCACCGAACGCCCGACCACCACGCTCGACAACCAGGTGTCGAACATCACCATCCGCTGCACGTCGTAGACCGGCATGCACGACCGAAAAGCGCAGCCGAGCACGTAGCCCGCCGACAGCAGCAATTGCAGGCGACGCGTGGCATACACCTCAGCCGACAGCGCACCCTGTCGACGTCCCAGGGCGGTGGCCGCCGCCAGCCAGCCGGCCACGTTCAGCACGCTGACCGAGCACAGAAAGAACCACCAAGAAAAAAGTTCGGATGTCATCACCCTGTCATTTGGACATGGGCTTGCCCGGCACGCAATCGGTGGGGACACCGATCGTGCATCGCACCCCCAAGGGGGCCCGTTCGGACTATTTGACCAATCTCAGCACCTGCTTGAAGCGCTCGTGCTCGCAGTGCCGCAGCCACTCGAACGCCACCATCTCGACGCTGACGATGTCGGCACCGGCCCGCCGCAGCCGCTTCATCGCCCACTCGTGGTCCTCGGGCTTGCGCGAGCCACTGGCCTGCGCGATCACATGCACCTTGCGCCCCGCGCGCAACAGGCCGAGCGCGGTTTGCAGCACGCACACATGGGCCTCGCAACCGGCGATAACGACTTCGCGGCCTGCGTTCGCATCAGCGCCGCTGTCCGCGTTGGTGTCGACACCCGCCAGCAGGTCGAGCAGGCCATCGGCGCAGGCATCGAAATGCGTTTTCGACATGGTCGCGTCGCAGCGCTGGCGAATCGCGTCGTCGTTGGGCCCGAGGCCTTGCGGGGATTGCTCGGTGCCGAACACCGGGATGCCGAGTTCGCGGGCCACATCGGCGATGCGCACTGCCTCCGCCAGCACCTCCGCACCCCGGTGCATGGCCGGCAGCAGGCGCTGTTGGTAGTCGACGAGGACGAGCACGGACTGCGTGGGATCGATCAGCTTCATCGGTCAGCACCTCGCGGTGTCTTCGAAGGCGACCTCGCCAGCAGCGCCTCCAGGTAGCGTTCGAACAGCGCCTGAGACTGCTGGCGAAACATGCGGATGCGGCCGGTGTGGCTCAGCAGCAGCAGGCCGACGGTATGAGCGAACAGCGCCGTCACTTCAGCCTGCGCATCATCGCTGTCGAAGCCGAGGGCGCCGAGCGCCTGCTGCGTTGGCGCCAACGCGTCACGCAAGCGCGCGTTGAGCTGCTCGTTCAGCACCGGCGTCAAACCGCGCGGCTGCATGCCGTGGAACAGGTAGAAGCCGAGGTCGAGATCGCGCGGGCTTTCGCGGTAAAAATCGAAAAAGGCCGTCGCCTTGACGCGCAGCAGGTCTTGCGCCGCACGCGATCGGGCCGCAGCGCTGCGGCCCGACACCGGCTGTGCCACGGCCGAGCCGACGAACGCGTTCAGCCGCTCGAGCGATTCGCCGAGGAGGGCGCCGTAAACCTCTTCCTTGCTTGAAAAGTAGCTGTAGATCGCGCCCGGTGTGTAGCCAGCCCGCTTGGCGATTTCGCGCAGGCTGGCGCCTTCGAGTCCCAACTCCAGAAAGGCCGAGCGTGCAGCCGCCAGCACCAGCGCCCGGCGAACGTCGGTGACGGCTTGCTGGCGCACCACGCGCGCGTCGCCGGGAGAGCGCCCGGCAATCGTTGCAGTCGCAGGCACGGCTTTTACGGTTTTCGGCATGCCTGAATTGTACGTTTGATTAATTAATTGAACAGTGTTCAAATTGAACTGTCCGACCCGACGGAGCCGACGATGAATGCCGCCCTGCCCGACCTGAACCCAGCCGCCGCCCTGCGCGTGCCCGACTCGACGGCGCACCTGATGACCGCCGCCGACTACCGCGAGTCGCTGCGCCGCCTGCAACCCGTGGTGTATGTCGACGGGCACTTGATCGACTCGGTGGCCGACGAGCCGAGCCTGCAGCCCGGCGTCAACGCGCTCGGCGTCACCTACGACTTCGCGCACCGGCCCGAGATGGCGCCGCTGATGACGGCGGTGCAACACACGAAAGAGCGCACCAGCGGCAGGCTCGTCAACCGCATGCTGCACATCAACGAATCGGCCGGCGATTTGTTGAACAAATTGGAGGCGGTGCGCCTGCTGTGCCAGGAAACCGGCTGTGCGCAGCGCTACCTGGCGCACGATGCGCTGAACGCGATCGGCCAGGCGAGCGCCCGCATCGACGACGCGCGCGGCAGCACCGAGCACCGCGCCCGCTTCGCGGTTTACCTGCAACGTGTGCAAGATGAAGACCTGTCGCTCGGCATCGCGATGACCGACGCGAAGGGCGACCGCTCGAAGCGCCCACATCAGCAAGCGAACCCCGACACCTACGTTCACATCGTTGAGCGCAACGGCAAGGGCATCGTGATCTCGGGCACCAAGGCGATCGTCACCGGCGCGCCGTACATGCACGAATTTCTGGTGATGCCCGGCCGCCACATGGGCGTGGAAGACGCCGCTTTCGCGGTCTGCTGCGCGGTGCCGGTCGATGCGAAAGGCATCACCATCGTGGCGCGGCCTGCGGGTCGGCCGGGCGACAAGATCGAGCACGGCGCGCCGCTGTTCTCACGGCGTTACGGGCAATCGACCGGCGTGGTGGTCTTCGACCAGGTCTTCGTGCCGTGGGAGCGTGTTTTTTATGCCGATGAGTGGGAGTACTCCGGCTCGATGACCCGTGACTACGCGACGCACCACCGCCACAGTTGCATCGCGGCGCGCGCGGGTTTCGGCGACCTGCTGATCGGCGCCGGTGCGCTGATGTGCGAGGCCAACGGCTTCGACCCCGGTGAGACGTCCAGCCTGCGCGAGCCGATGGTCGAGCTGATCAAGATCACCGAAGGCTTCTTCGCCTGCGGCGTGGCCGCCAGCGTCTACGGCACGCGCGACGAGCACAGCGGCAGCTTCATGCCCGAGCCGGTGTTCAGCAACATCGGCAAGCTGCTGCTCGCGACCCAGATCTACGACATGCACCGCCTCGCGCACGAGGTGTCGGGTGGCCTGATCGTCGCCCTGCCCGGCCCCGATGAAGACCACAACCCGGCGACCGCCGCGACGCTGGCCGAGGTGCTGCGGGCCAACCCGGCGGTGCCGTACGACAAGCGCATCGAGGTCGCCCGCTTCGTCGAGGACCTGACCGCGTCGTACCAGGGCGGCTGGTACTCGGTGATCAGCCTGCACGGCGGCGGCTCGCCCGCCGCGATGAAGCAGGAAATCTGGCGTAACTACCCGGTCGGCAGCAAGGTCGAGCTGGTCGAGCGCTTGTTGGACCGTGGGGTGCTGCATGACGAAGCCCGCGCGATCACCAAGAACCGCCAGCCCGGCCGCTGCTGCGACACCGGCTGCACGACACCGGGACAGCCGGTGATGGTGCCGCTGCCTGCCTTGCCGAGTTCGAAAGCCGCGTCGTGAGTCGGCTCTTCACGCCGTGGCAGCTCGACGCGCTGACGCTCGCCAACCGCATCGTCATCGCGCCGATGTGCCAGTACTCGGCCACCGACGGCACCGCCGGCGACTGGCACCTGATCCACCTCGGCCACCTCGCGCTGTCGGGCGCCGGGCTGCTGATTCTGGAAGCGACGGCGGTGTCGCCCGAAGGCCGCATCTCGCCGGCCGACCTGGGGCTGTATTGCGACGCCAACGAAGCCGGCCTGGCGCGCATGCTGGCTGCCGTCCGCGCGCATTCTCCGATCGCAGTCGCGATCCAGATCGCGCACGCCGGCCGCAAGGCGTCGAGCCGGGTGCCGTGGCAAGGCGGCACGCAGATCCGGCCCGACGAGCCGACCGGCTGGCAAACCGTGTCGTCGTCGACGCTGCCGCATTCGGCATCGGAAGTGCCGCCGCTGGCGCTCGATCGCGCCGGTCGCGACAAGGTGCGCGACGACTTCGTTGCCACTGCACAGCGCGCCGCGCGGCTGGGCCTCGACGGCGTCGAGATCCACATGGCGCACGGCTACTTGCTGCACCAGTTCCTGTCGCCGCTTGCCAACCTGCGCGACGACGAGTACGGCGGCAGCCTCGCGAACCGCATGCGCTTTCCGCTGGAAGTGTTCGACGCGGTGCGCGCCGCGTTCCCTTCAGACAAGCCGGTGTGGGCGCGCATTTCGGCCACCGACTGGGTGCCCGGCGGCTGGGACATCGACGGCACCGTGGCCTTGTCGCGCGCGCTCAAAGCACGCGGCTGCGCTGCCATCCACGTCACCACCGGTGGCCTGTCGCCCGCGCAAGCCATCCAGCTCGCACCCGGCTACCAGGTGCCGTATGCGCAGCGCGTCAAGGCCGAAGTCGGCCTGCCGACCATCGCGGTCGGCCTGATCACCGAAGCCGAACACGCCGAGGCCATCATTTCTGACGGCGAAGCCGATGCGGTATCACTCGCCCGCGCGATCCTGTGGGACCCGCGCTGGCCTTGGCACGCGGCCGCCACGCTGGGCGCCAAGGTGGCCGCACCGCCGCAATACTGGCGCTCGCAGCCGCGCGAGTTCAAGGAACTGTTCGAAGCGGCGAAGTTCGGGCAGCGCTGATTCAATCGGCGCTGCGCCCTCATCACCCCAGCACGAACGGATTCGCAATGCCCGGTCGCGGATTGATGAACACGCTTTTGGCTTCGAGGTATTCGTAGATCGCACGCAGCCCGTTCTCGCGGCCGAGGCCGGAGGCCTTGACGCCGCCGAAGGGTGCCATGTAGCTGACCACGCGGTACGCGTTGACCCACACGGTGCCCGCGTGCAAGCGCTTCGGGATCGTAAGCGCGCGTTCCAGGTCGCGCGTCCACACGCCCGCCGCCAAACCGTAGGGCGTGTCGTTGGCGATCGCCACCGCTTCGTCTTCGGTGTCGAACGGAATCACCGCGAGCACCGGGCCGAAGACCTCTTCCTGCGCGATGCGCATCGCGTTGTCGACGCCGGTGAAGATGGTCGGCTCGACGAACAGACCTTTCTCGCAGCCCGGCCGACGCGAGCGTTCGCCGCCCAGCACGCAGGTCGCGCCTTCGCTGCGCGCGATGCCGATGTAGCGCAGCACCTTGTCGAGCTGCGGCGGGGTGGACACCGGGCCCACGTTGGTGGCCGGGTCGAGCGGGTCGCCGAGCCGCGCGGTCTGCATGAAGGCGACCAGCCGCGCGACGAAATCGTCGTGCACCGAACGCTGCACCAGCAGCCGCGATCCGGCCATGCAGGTCTGGCCGGTGGCCGCGAAAATTCCTGAGACCACGCCCTTGACCGCATCGTCGAGCTGCGCATCGGCGAACACGATGTTGGCCGACTTGCCGCCCAATTCGAGCGACACCCGCTTGAAGTCGGTAGCAGCGTTCAGGTACACGCGCCGACCGCCTTCTTCGCTGCCGGTGAAGGCCACCTTGGCGACCAGCGGGTGCTTGACCAGCGGCTCGCCGACATCCAGGCCGAAGCCGGTGACGACGTTCAACACACCCGGCGGGAACCCGGCCTTTGCGACCAGCTCGGCGAAGTACACGGTCGATGCGGATGAAAATTCCGACGGCTTGACGACGATGGTGTTGCCTGCGGCCAGTGCGGGCGCGATCTTCCACGCCGCCAGCAGCAGCGGCGAATTCCACGGCGCAATCGCCGCGACCACACCCAGCGGCTCGTAGGTGATGTAGTGCAGCATGCCGGGTTTGTCGATCGGCGTCACCGCGCCTTCGACCTTGTCGGCCAGGCCGCCGTAGTAATAGAACCACTGCGGCAGGTACTTCATCTGCCCCAGCATCTCGGCCTTCAGCTTGCCGTTGTCGCGCACTTCCAGATCGGCCAGCCGCTCGGCGTTGTCGGCGATCAGCTCGCCCAGGCGGTGCAGCAGCAGCCCGCGCGCACTGGCAGTCAAGCGCGGCCACGGGCCGTCGGCGAAGGCCGCGTGCGCGGCGCGCACCGCCGCATCCACATCGCGGTGATCCGCCTTCGGAAACTGCGCCCAGATCTCGCCGGTGGCGGGGTTCATGCTGTCGAACCAGGCCCCGCCGATGGCGGCGACCGGCTCGCCGGCGATGTGCATGTGCATTTGTAAGGGCAAGCGTTCCACGGAATGTCCTCGGGTGATTCAGCGCTTGACCAGCGCGCGCACAGCTTGCCGCACGGCGGCGTCGATCGCGGCTTCGAGGGGGGGTGACAACTGGTGGTTTTCGTCGATGTCGGCCTTGCCTGCATAGATGCCGGAGACCATCACCTCGGCCTCGAAAAATGCGAACAGCGGGCGCATCAGGTGATCGATGACCCCCGCGTGGCGCTCGGCATAACCGGTGGCCGCGACGATCACCGGCCGTCCGGTCAGCGCCTTCATGTCCAGCAGATCGATCAGGTGCTTGAACAGCCCCGAGTAGCTGCCCTTGTAGACCGGCGTCACCGCGACCAGCAGGTCGCAGGTTTCAATGTCGCGCAGCACCGCTTCGAGTCGATCAGAGGCCTGCTTGCGATCCAGCGTGCGCCCGAGGTCGCCCGGGTCGTCGATCACGGCGTGGATGTGCCCCTGGCCGCCCACCGCCTGCGCCACTCGGTCGACCACATGCTGCGTGAGCCACAGCGTGCGCGACGGCACCGACAGGTGCCCGCTCAAACCCACGATGCGCGGCGGATTCATGCGCTGCGCCGGTGCGGCTGCCGCAGCCCCGCGCGCTCCAGCAGCGGCATCACCTCGGCATTCCACTGCTTGATGCCCGCGTTGTAGTCGAGCCAGCTCAGGCACACGCCGTCCATGCCCGCCTCGGCCAGCAGTTCGAGGTGCTCGACCATCATCGCTGGCGTGCCGACCAGCGGAAAGCCCGCCCAACCGGCCTTGAAGTGGTAGCGGAACTGGTCGGCCTGCTCGGGCGTGAAGATGCCGGTCTGGATGCCGAGTTCCTTGACGATGTTCTCGCACGCCACGTCGTCGCCGTGCTCGATCGCGTAGCGATCGACATGGCGCTTCGCTTCGGCCACGGTCTCGGCCACCGACACGTACGAGTAACACCACACCTTCAGGTCGCGGCCGAATTCCTCGCGGGCCAGGGTCTTGTATTTCTGCACCTGCTTGCGCACCCCTGCCAGGTCGTGCGAGCCGAGTATCACGAACGCCGCATCGCAGTGCTGCGCGCAATAGCGCATGCCGCGCGGCGAACCACCGGCGTTGATGAGAAACGGCTTGTTCAGCGGCTTCGGGTCGGCGAACGCCTGCACCAGGTTGAAGTGCTTGGTCTGGTGATCGAAGTAGCCTTCGTGGGTCCACGCCTTCTGCGCGATCGCCAGCCATTCATCGGCGTATTCGTAGCGCTCGTCGTGTTCCATCATCGTGCCGCCGAACATCCGCATCTCGGGGCCGAACCAGCCGCAGATGATGTTCAGCCCGAAGCGCCCACCACTCACGTGGTCGATGGTGGTGGCCTGTTTGGCCGCGAACAGCGGGTGCACCGTCGGCACATGCGAGGTGGTGATGCAGGCGATCTGCTCTGTCGATGCGGCCAGCGCGGCGGCCCAGGTGTAGGTCTCGAAGCTGGTGCCGCCGAAGTTGCTGTCGCCGCCGAAGCCGCGCCAGCGACCGATCGGGATCGCCGCCTCGAACCCGGCGCGGTCGGCGAGTTGCATCGTCTCGAGGTTGGTCTTCCAGGCGTCGGCCCGGTGCACCTCGGGTGCGGTGGTGATCGCGCAGCCGCCGTGCGCATTGATGGCGAA
>JANMTL010000270.1:0-5070 GCA_031390425.1 Rhizobacter sp. | reverse complement strand
CGAACTGCAGATCGCGGTCGGCGTTCAGTGCGGCGCCGAGGCGCGCCAGGTCGAATTGCAGCAGTTTTTCGTCCAGCAATTCGGCCTGCACGCCCTGCTTGATGTAGCCCGGAAAGTAGTCGGCGTAGCGCGTGAACATGTCGGCCTGCAGCACCTCTTCACCCAAGATCTCGCGGCGGATCGTGTGCAGCAACAGCCGTGCGGTGGCGCGGGTGTAGCCGGGGTCCTTTTCGATCAGCGTGCGCGCGGCGAGGATCGATGCCTTGTGCACCTCGTCGATCGGCACGCCGTCGTACAGGTTGCGGCGCGTCTCGGCCAGGATCGGCTCGGCACGCACGTCGGCACCCAGCCCTTCGCAGGCGGCTTGCACGATGGCCTGCAAGTGGATGCCTTCCAGCGGCACGCGCCGCCCGCGATCGAGCACGGTCAACGCCTGCTCGCCGACGACGACCGGCTGCGACTGCTTCGCGCGCTCCTGCGAGCGGCGCTCGCGGTACAGCACGTAAGCCCGCGCGACCTCGTGGTGGCCGCCGCGCATCAGGCCGAGCTCGACCTGGTCTTGAATGTCTTCGATGTGGAAGGTGCCGCCGCCCGGGCGCGAACGCAGCAGCGCGCGCACCACCGATTCGGTCAACCCGTCGACCGTCTCGCGCACGCTGGCCGAGGCCGCGCCTTGCGTGCCGTGCACTGCGAGAAAGGCTTTCATCAACGCGACGGCGATCTTGTTCGGCTCGAATGGCACCACCGACCCGTTGCGGCGAATGATGTGGAAGGCCTCGAAGGCCGACGACGGCGCTGCGGCGCTGGTGTCCGGCCGATCCGGCACGTAGGGGTAGGCGCCTGAAGGGCTTTGGAGTGCTTGCATGGGTGGCCTTTTCTCGGAGGGGGAAGGAGCCGCGGGACCGCGCTCCTTGAATGACGCATCGGGTGTTGACACACTATATCTGGGGTGCAAACGACCTTCAAGCACTACCGCTAGTGTGTCGGATGAAACTCGGTCAGCGCTTGACAGGGCCAACCGAACAGGCGTCGCGAGCCGTCGTTCACTGCCGGATCGACGGGTGCGGCGCCCGGCCGCCCGCGCGCTGCACAGCGCATGGTGAAGCCGCCGAATCATTGGCCTGCGACCCGAACTGACCCGGCAACGCGCACCAGCACTCGGGTCTCGATTCAGCGATGTCACTGCCCGGTGCGGGCGCGCGGGAGAACGCCATCAGCGCCCTCACAGCGCAGCGATCACGTCATCGGGAAAACACTTTGCGGGCCAGCCCAAACCGGCGACGGTGCGGGCCCAGTCGAAACCGGGTCCGGGGTCGCACTTGCGGCCGGCGGACACCTGTTCGTGGCCGGCCACATCGAGGCAGCAGCCCGGCCCGGCCAGCGCGATCAGCAACTCGCACAGACGCGTGTACTGCGCGGCCTCGAAGCGCTCGCCTTCGAGCCCTTCGAGCTCGATGCCCACCGAAAAATCATTGCAGTTCGAGCGTCCGCGCCAGACCGACGCTCCGGCATGCCAGGCCCGTTCGAGGCACGACACGAACTGCACGCATCCGCCATCACGGCGGATGAGGAAATGCGCCGACACCCGCAGGCCGCGCAGTTCGTTGAAGTACGGGTGCGCGGACACGTCGAGCTGGTTGAGAAAAAGCTGCTCGATTTGGGTGCCACCGTAAACGCCGGGCGGCAGGCTGATCGAATGCACCACCGCCAGGGTCGGCGCGCAGCCCGGCGGTCGCGGGCTGAAGTTCGGGGACGGGCAATGCCGCGCCAGCGTCCACCACCCCCGCTGCCATTCGCGGCTCGATTCAGACGTTGCCACGCTCGCCGTCGGGGTGCAGATCGGTGCCGGCCATCACCTGCAGCCGGGCCATCCGGTAGCGCATCTGCCGCAGCGACAGGCCGAGGCTGGCCCCCGCCGCCGTGCGGTTGAAGCGGTGCTGTTCGAGCGCTCGCAGCAGCATGTCGCGCTCGATGTCGTCGAGGTAGACCGCCAGGTCGCTGGGCAAGCCCGCCGCCTGTGCGACCGCCGACGGTGGACTCGGCATCCCATCGAGCCGGGCCGCTGATGTCGGCATCGAACTCGGCGCATCGGTCGCTGCCGCCGTGGGACCCGGCTCGCTCGGCTGCGCATCGCCCAGCGCGTCGGTCGGCAGCCCCAGGTCGGCAACATCGATCGCCTCGCCGCCCGACAGCGCCACCGCGCGGTGCAGCAGGTTTTCGAGTTCGCGCACATTGCCGGGAAACGGATGACCCGCCAAATGCAGCAGTGCCGCAGCGGTCAGCCGGGGCGGCGGCCAAACGCCGGCGTCGCGGGCGATGCGGTCGAGCACGCGCTCGCCGATGCCGGCCAGATCTTCCAGCCGCTCGCGCAGCGGCGGCACGCGAATCTGGATCACGTTGAGCCGGTAGTACAGATCCTGCCGAAAGCGCCCGGCCTGCACTTCGGCGCCGAGTTCCTTGTGGGTGGCGCTGAGCAGGCGCACGTTGACCGGCAATTCGTTGACCGCCCCGACCGGCCGCACCGAGCGCTCCTGCACCGCGCGCAGCAGCTTGGATTGCATCGACAGCGGCAGATCGCCGATCTCGTCGAGGAACAGCGTGCCACCGTCGGCCGCCTGGAAGAAGCCCTCGCGGTCTTCGTTGGCGCCGGTGAACGCACCCCGGCGGTAGCCGAAGAACTCGGCTTCGAGCAGGTGCTCGGGAATGGCGCTGCAGTTCACCGCGATGAACGGCTGCGCGCTGCGCACGCTGACTTCGTGGATCGCGCGGGCGACCAGTTCCTTGCCGGTTCCGGACTCGCCGTTGACCAGCACCGGCGCCATGCTGCGCGCGACTTTGTCGACCAACGCACGCACCTGCTTCATCGCCAGCGACTGCCCCACCATGCGGTTGAGTGCCACGCTCGGCGTCGCCGCGGTCGCGGGTGTCGGTGCAGGCGATGGCGAAAGCGCCGCGACCGGCACCTGCGCCGCCGCGTCGACCGACGGATCGACCCGAAGCGCCGGCGGATCCTGCGGCGGCGCAGTCGCCAGCAGTCGGCGTTCGGTCGGCAGGCTCGACGGCAGCGTCGTCGGTGCGGTCGACGGCCCGCGGCCCAGCGCCGATGCGACCACCGCCCGAAACTGCTTCAGATCGACCGGCTTGGTCAGGTAGTCGTAGGCCCCGGCCTTCAGCGCCTCGACCGCGTTCTCGGCCGAGCCGTAGGCGGTGATGACGATCGCCTTCTCGCGCCGCGCGTTGTCTTCGAGGTAGCCGAGCAGATCGAGCCCGGTGCCGTCGGGCAGGCGCATGTCGGTGATGACGGCGCTGTAGACCCGGTCTTGCAAGTGCAGCCGCGCTTCCTCGACACTGCCCGCGGTTTCGATGTCGTAGCCCTCGCGCAGCAGCGTCAACTCATACAGCGTGCGCAGGTCGGGCTCGTCGTCGACGACGAGCAGGCTGAAATAGGCGGGCGATGACATGGCGTGGCGTGGCGTGACGATCAGCTCAAGTCGGCAGCGGCAACCGCGTCTCTGTCGTGATCCCGGCCTGGCGACGCATGTTGACGAAAAAATCGTTCCGATTCGGCTCGGTCGCCGATCGCATCCGGTAGTCGATGCTGGCTCCGTATTGCTCGCAGAGCTGTCGGCAAATGTACAGGCCCAGGCCGGTGCCGCGGCTGCGCGTGGAGAAGAACGGCTCGAACAGATACCGCTCGACGTCGCTGGGAATCGTGGGGCCGTCGCTGCTGATGCTGAGTTGCGCGGTGGCCTCGTCGAGCGCGAGCAGCCGCACATGCACCGAGCCCGGGAGATCGGTGGCGTGGCGCCGGGCGTTGTCGAGCAGGTTGATCAGCACCCGACGCAGATGCTCGACATCGAAGACCACACCGAGTGGATCGTCTGGCAGCTCGACCTTGAGCACACTGCCGTCGCCCAGACCGAGCGAGGCGGCGCGCGCCCAATCGCTGCATGCGGCGGCCACTTCGGCGTTGGCATCGATGACGGCCGCTTCGGTCAGCGTACCCGGCGCGACCTCCATCACGTCGTCGACGATGCGCTTGAGTCGCTTGACGTTGTCGGCCACCATCCGCGTCAGTTGCTGCTGGACGGCCGTTGTCGCGTCTTCCGACAGCAACGCGTTGGCCTGCGCGATCGCCGCCAACGGGTTGCGGATCTCGTGCGCGATGCCGGCCGACACGCGCCCCATCGCCGCGAGTTTTTCCTGTCGCATGCGGGCCTGCATGCTGCGCACGTCTTCGAGCAGCAGCACGCACAGCTCCTCGGCCGACGGCTCGTCCGCGCGCCGCGTGAAGCGGATGCGCACGCGCAAGGTCCGCGTGGTGCCTTGCTCGAACTGCAACACCACGTCGCGGCCGGCCTCGGGCCAAACCGCTTCGCGAAAACCACGCTCCACCGTCGTCACGAGCTGGTCCCAGGCGTCGACTCCACGCAACTGAAACGGTGCCGGCCGGCCGAGTCCGCGTCGCACCAGCAGGTGGCGCGCGGCGGGGTTGGCCGCACGCACGCGGCCGGCGCGGTCCACCACCAGCACGCCGTCCTGCATCTCCTCGATGACCAGCCGGTTGAGCTGAGCCTGCTGCCGCGCCAGCTCCATGCTGTCCTTAGCGGTCAGTTCCTCGCGCGCCAGCCGGCTGGCCAGTTCACCGGCCAGCACCGTGATGACGAAGAGGCCGCTGCCCGCCAGTCCGGCCTGCGTCATCAGTGCCGCCGGATCGCCACCGGCGGCCACGCCCAGCCAGGCGTTGCCGAGCAGCAGCAGCGCCACCGCCGCTGCGGTCGCGAGCGACTGAAGACGCCGCGTCAACACGCCCGCCATCAGCACCGGCAGCACCAGCAGCGCCGCGTAGTTGAGGTTGCTGGCCTTGGACAGCACATGCAGCGCGGTGAAGCACAGGATGTCGGCGCCGATGCCGGCCAGCCATTGGAGCCGGCTGAGCCGTGGCACTGTCGCATGTTCGTCCGGCCCCCCTGCAGCGGGGGTGAGCCACATGCCGACCGACAGCGCGGCGTAGGCCAGGCTGACCCAGACCACGCTGCGCATCGGCAGCGTGGCGAAAAAACCGCCGGC
>JANMTL010000221.1:0-23512 GCA_031390425.1 Rhizobacter sp. | reverse complement strand
CACGGCCACGCGCATGGACAAGTTCACCGAGATGATGCTGGCCGAGACCGGCCTGATCGGCATGATCGGCAAGGCCGAGCGCGGCCCGACTGGCATCGCGGCGATCAAGAAGCACCAAAGCGCGTACCTGATGGCGGTGGGGGGTGCGGCGTACCTGGTCAGCAAGGCGATCAAGCAGGCCAAGGTCGTCGGCTTCGCCGACCTGGGCATGGAAGCGATCTACGAGTTCGACATCACCGACATGCCGGTGACGGTGGCGGTCGATTCAAACGGCACCTCGGTGCACGAAACCGGGCCGAAAGAGTGGCAGGCGAAGATCGGGAAGATTCCGGTGGCGGTGGCGGATTAGCGAACCATGGCTCCCGCCGGTACAGAGTCACATCACCGTCGCGTGCGGATGCTGCGGGTGGTCCAGCGTGTCGGCGATCAGGTGCAGCGCGGCGTCGCATTCGTCGCGTGTCAGCGGGCCACCCAGGCAAATGCGCACCGCATCGGGCGGGTCGCCGTCGGTCGAGAACGCGGCACCCGCCACCACGGCCACGCCTTGTCCACGCAAGTAAGACGCGAACTCCACAACGCCCCAGGACGATGCGACCGGCAGCCAGAGGTGAAACGCTTGCGGCTGGCCCTGGATGCCGTGGTGGGCCAAGTGGTGCGCCGCCAGCGCTTGCCGTGCGGCTGATTCGGTGCGGATCGAATGCAACACCGCGTCGGCCGTACCGTCGTTGATCCAGCGCGTTACCACCGCGTTGGTGATCGGTGACGCCATCACCGTGGTAGCGCGCAAGGCACCGGCCAGACGCTGCGATTGGCGTTCGTTCGGTGAACAGACAAACGCGGTGCGCAAGCCGGCGCCCAGGCATTTGCTGAGGCCGCTGATGTAGTACGTGAGATCGGGCGCCAGCAGCGCCAGCGGGCTGGTTGCGACACGCGGCAAGATGCCGTAGGCGTCGTCCTCGATGATCGGGATGCTGTAGCGCAGCGCGATGTCGGCCAGCGCCTCGCGACGCGAGCGGCTCACCGTCAGCGTGGTCGGGTTCAGCAGCGTCGGGTTGCAGTACAGCGCCTTCGGCTTGAGCGCCTTGCAGGCTTGCTCGAAAGCCGACGCACTCGGGCCTTCGTCGTCGAGCGGCAGCGCGTGCAGCACCACGCCGAGCTGGGTCGCGATCGCCTTCAGGCCGGGATAGGTCAGCGCCTCGACGCAGATCAGCTCGCCCGGCCGCGCCAGTTGCGACACCAGCGCCGCCAGCACGCCGTGGATGCCCGGGCCGACCAGCACGCGAGCCGCATTGCAATCGGGCAAATGCGGCCGCAGCCACTGCACTGCAGCAGCCTTGTCTTCGGGGCTGCCACCGAAGTCCTGGTAGCGCAGCAGCGCGTTCAGGTCGGCATGTGCCAGCACGTCGGCGGCGCTTTCGCGCATGCGCGCCAGCAGCGCCGGGTCCTGCGGCTCAGGCGGCAGATTCATGGTCATCTCGGCAGCGCTGCCGCCGCGCAGCGGCAGGGTTGGCGTGGACCCGCGCACGGTCGTGCCCATGCCGGGCCTCGAAGTGATCAGCCCGCGCTTGCGCGCTTCGGCGTAGCCACGCGCCACCGTTGTGTAGTTCAGGCCGAGGTCGCTCGCCAGGTCGCGCAGCGTGGGCAAGCGATCCCGGGCCGCGAGACGACCGGTGCGCAGATCCTCGGCGATCAGGTCGGCGATCTGCAAATAGGCAGGCTGTCCGCTTGCCTGCATGCGGCGCAGCCAGTGGGTGGTGGGCTTGTTCATGAGGACGGTGGTCCGATCGCCGGAAACTATTGATCGCAGGAGCCTGCGGCTGTTGATCGCATCGTTCGTGCCATCCCCGGCGGCTGCATGCATCGATATGCGCCCGGATGCGGTGCACATTGAGCCCTTGATCGGAGGCATTGATCGGATGGGTGGGCCCCCAAATCGTGCGCTGGGCGTGCTGCGCGTTCGACGAGTCGAAGCCCATCGGGCGGGTGGCAGCGCACCGATTCGACTCGCACCGCGCACCACCGCGCGTTGATCGCTGCTTGATCGCATCCGCTCGGCGCGCTGGTGGCACAGACGATGCATGGAGCCCGTCGCACGCAACGGTTGCGCTGCACCCCACTCGCGGAGAACTCCCATGCCTAAAGTCACCAAGCCAGCCAACGCCAAGGGCGATTTCCTGGTCGATTACGAAGAAAAAGTGTTCGAGGACGTGAAAGCCGACCCGGGCGAGAAAGCGCTGATCACCTTCCACACCGTTGCCTTCGAAGGCTCGATCGGTTTCGTCAACATGCTGCAAGCCACCCGCCTGCAGCGCAAGGGCTTCGAGACCTCGATCCTGCTGTACGGCCCCGGCGTCACGCTGGGTGTGCAGCGCGGCTTTCCGAAGCTGGGCGACGAGGCCTTCCCCGGACACCAGAATTTCAACAACACGCTGACGAAGTTCATGGCCGAAGGCGGCAAGGTCTACGCCTGTCGCTTCGCACTGCAAGCACTTTACGGTCACGGCGAAGGCGCGCTGATTGAAGGCATCCGCCCGATCAACCCGCTCGACGTGCTGGACATCATCTTGCTGCACCGCAAGGCCAACGCGTTCATCCTGGACACCTGGACGCTGTAAGGGCCGATGGCATGAGTTCGAAGGCGAAGGTCGTCCGCGCCGCGGCGGTACAAATCAGCCCCGATTTCGAGTCGGTGAACGGCACGCTTGAGAGGGTGTGCGCGGCCATCGACGACGCTGCCCGCGAGGGCGTGCAGATCGTGGTGTTTCCAGAGACCTTCGTCCCGTACTACCCGTACTTCTCGTTCGTGCGGGCGCCGGTGGCCTCGGGCGCCGACCACCTGAGGCTGTACGAGCGGGCGGTCGTGGTGCCCGGCCCGGTCACCGATGCGGTGGCGGCGCGGGCACGCACCCATGGCATCGTGGTCGTGCTCGGCGTCAACGAGCGCGACCACGGCAGCCTCTACAACACGCAACTGATTTTCGATGCCGAGGGCGCGCTGCGCCTGAGGCGTCGCAAGCTGACGCCGACCTTCCACGAACGGATGATCTGGGGCCAGGGCGATGCGTCCGGCTTGCAGGTGGTGGACACCCCCATCGGCCGCATCGGCGCGCTGGCCTGCTGGGAGCACTACAACCCGCTGGCCCGTTACGCGCTGATGGCCCAGCACGAAGAGATTCATTGCGCGCAGTTTCCCGGCTCGCTGGTCGGGCCGATTTTTGCCGACCAGATCGAAGTGACGATTCGTCACCACGCGCTCGAGGCCGGCTGCTTCGTCATCAATGCAACCGGCTGGCTGACGGACGCGCAGATCACCTCGATCACGCCCGACACCGGCTTGCACAAAGCGCTGCGCGGCGGCTGCAACACCGCCATCGTGTCGCCAGAAGGCGTGCACCTGGCGCCACCGCTGCGCGAAGGTGAAGGCATGGTGATCGCCGACCTCGACATGAGCCTGATCACCAAGCGCAAGCGGATGATGGATTCGGTCGGCCACTACGCAAGGCCGGAGTTGCTGAGCCTGCTGATCGACGATCGGCCGATGGCTGCGATGCGGTCGATGGATGTCGGCGCTGGGTCCTCGACGCCCACCGCCGCGAACACCGACGGCCCGTCCTCGCCGTGGTCATCCGACAGCGCCAGCGCGAAGGCAGCCCGATGAGTTCGCAGCCGACACGCACGCCCTCGGCCGCCAGCCGTCGGTTGATGACCGAACTGCAATCGTTCGGCCTGCGCCTCGCCGACCCCACTTCGGCGAACGGCGGTGTCGCCAGCCGCAAGGGCGGCGCCGGGCCGTCGGACCACAAGGCGGTGACGGTCGATGGCCACACGATCATGGTGCCGGTGCACACCTCGAGTGCGTGGACGTCGCCGTTCGTCGCGCAGGCACCCGATGCGCAGGGCCGCAGCGCGCTGATGCGAGGCGCCATCCCGATCGCGCGCATCGAATTCCCGAAATCGCCGCGCTTCTACGAACTGAAAACCGCCGACGGCATTCCGTATTCGCACATCGCCACGCTACACGGCTCGGACGTGCTGGCGACCACGGTCTTGCAAAACTGCATCCGCTACGAGAGCCGCAAAAAGACGTGTCAGTTCTGCGCGATCGGCCAGTCGCTGGCGGCGGGGCGCACGATCGCGCACAAGACACCGGCGCAACTGGCCGAAGTGGCCGCGGCTGCCGTGCGGCTCGACGGCATCAAGCACATGGTGATGACCACCGGCACGCCGAACGCGACCGACCGCGGCGCGGCGGTGCTGTGCGACAGCGCACGTGCGATCAAGGCGGCTGTGGATTTGCCGCTGCAGGCGCAGTGCGAGCCGCCCGACGACGACCTGTGGTTCGAGCGCCTGCGCGATGCGGGCATCGACACCCTCGGCATGCACCTCGAAGTGGTAACGCCCGAGCTGCGCCAGCGCGTGATGCCCGGCAAAGCCAGCGTGCCGATCGAGCGCTACCTGCAAGCCTTCGAGGTTTCGGTGAAAGTGTTCGGTCGCGGTCAGGTCAGCACCTACATCCTGGCCGGACTGGGCGACACGTCGGAGGCGATCCTGTCGATGTCGGACAAACTGCTCGCGCTCGGCGTCTACCCGTTCGTCGTGCCGTTCGTGCCGATCAGCGGCACGCCGCTCGAAGACCACCCGGCGCCGAGTGCGGCGTTCATGCAGCCGCTGCTCGAACGACTCGGCAGGAAGGTGTCGGCCGCAGGCCTGCGCTCGACCGACATCAAGGCCGGCTGCGGCAAGTGCGGCGCGTGCTCGTCGCTGTCGGTGTACGAAACAGCGGCTGACCCTCTGGATGTCATCCCGGCGCAGGCGGGGAACCATCTCACCGGCACGGTGGATCCCCGCCGTCGCGGGGATGACAGCGTGCTGTGGAGCCAACCGACGCCTGGGGCTGAATCATGCTGACCGTGGACCGCATCTGCGATGAAACCCATGCCTTTGTGCCCTGCGACTACCGCGTCAAGTGGGCCGATGGGGTGTGGGAACGCGATGAAGCGCAACGGCTGCGGCGCGCGGTGTTCTGCATCGAGCAAGGCATCTTCGTCGGCGACGACACCGATGCGATCGACGCACACGCGCAGCCGCTGGTCGCGGTGTCGCAGGTTTGCGGTCAACCCGACCAGGTGGTCGGCACGGTGCGCATCCACACCGAGCCTGAAGGAAACGAGCCGGGCCTGTGGTGGGGCTCGCGACTGGCGGTGCACGCGGCGTTCAGGCACCAGGGTAAGTTGGGTGCGACCCTCGTCAGGCTTGCGGTTTCGAGCGCGCATGCGCGTGGCGCCCGCGTGTTTCTCGCGCATGTGCAAGGCCAGAACGTGCCGCTGTTCCGGCGGCTGCACTGGAGCCTCCTCAAAGAAGAAATCCTGCACGGTCGGCCGCATGCGCTGATGCAGGCCGACCTCGATCACTACCCGCCGTGCCACGACCCGCTGTGGGGGTTCTCGACCCAGAGCCGGAGCGCCGTGTGAGACGTGACGAGCCGTCGTCTGCGCTGGATCTGTCGCTCAGCGACATCACCGCCGCCTTGCTGCGCGGACGCGGACTGGCCCACAAGCGCGACATCTCCGACGTGCTGACGACTCTGGGTTCCCTCTCTCCGAAGGGGCGAGGGAGTCGAGACGCGATCGCCATCGGCGACGACTGCGCCGCGATCCCCGATGGCGACGGCTACCTGCTGTTCGCGATCGAAGGCTTCGTCGAAGACTTCGTGCTGCGACTGCCGTGGTTCGCCGGCTACTGCGGCGTGATGGTCAACGTCAGCGACATCTACGCGATGGGCGGGCGGCCGATCGCCGTCGTCGATGCGCTCTGGAGCGCGGGCAACGAAGCAGCAAAACCACTGCTGGAAGGCCTGGCCGCTGCGTCGTCGCGCTACGGCGTGCCGATCGTCGGCGGGCACACCAACAGCCAGAGCGATCGCGGCCAGCTCGCGGTGTCCATCGTCGGCCGCGCATCCAAACTGTTGACCAGCTTCGACGCGCGCCCGGGCGACTGCCTCGTGATGGCAATCGACCTGCGCGGCGCCTACGAAGAACCGCATCCGTACTGGAACGCCTCGACCCGGGCCCCGGCCGAACGGCTGCGAGCTGATCTGGAGCTGTTGCCGATGCTGGCCGAAGACGGCCTGTGCGACGCCGCCAAGGACATCAGCATGGCGGGCGCGATCGGCACCACGCTGATGCTGCTCGAATGCTCGCAGGTCGGTGCGGTGATCGACATCGACGCGATTCCGCATCCGGATTTCGGCGTCTCCGGGTCGACCGCAGGCGGCGCGCCGCTGCTGCGCTGGCTGCAGGCGTTTCCGAGCTACGGCTTCGTGCTCAGCGTCCGTGCCGAGCAGGTCGACATCGTGCTTCAGCGGTTCCGCGACCGCGACATCGCCTGTGCGGCGGTCGGCACGGTGACCGCCGATCCGCAGGTGCGTCTGGTGCGGGGTGACGAGAGCTCGCTGCTGTGGGACGTGTCGAAGCAGTCGCTCATCCTGCCTCGCGCTGCCGTGGATGCGCCCCATGCCTGAGCCGCTGCACATCGGCCTGCTGACGCATTCGGTGCACCCACGAGGCGGTGTCGTTCACACGCTGGAGCTGGCAGGCGCGCTGCAAGACGCCGGCCACCGGGCCACCGTGATGGCGCCGGCCCTGCCGGGCCAGACGATGTTTCGCGCGGTGCGTGGCGAGCTGCAACTGGTGCCGGTGCAAGGCGCCGCGCCGAACGACATGGTGGGCATGGTCGCCTCTCGCATCGACGCTTACGAGCGCCATCTGCAACAGGAGCTGGGGCGGCAGCACTTCGACGTGCTGCATGCGCAGGACCCGATCGGTGCCAACGCCTTGGCCACGCTGCAGGAGCGCGGGCTGATCGACGGCTTCGTGCGCACCGTGCATCACCTGGACGATTTCGACGACGCACGGCTGATGGCCTGGCAGCAGCGCGCCTTCCAGGCTGCGCAGCAGGTGCTGTGCGTCAGCCGCCTCTGGTGCGACACCTTGGCGCGTGACCATGGCATCGAGGCAGCGCTGGTGCACAACGGTGTCGATTGCCAGCGCTACACACGGCATGCCGATGCCAGCGATGCGCGCGTCGCGGCCCGCTACGGGCTGCGCGGCGGCGGTCGCGTCGATGCGCCGGTGTTCCTGTCGGTCGGCGGCATCGAAGAACGCAAAAACACCGTGCGGCTGCTCGAAGCCTTCATCGCGCTGCGCGCCGAGTTGCCCGACGCGCAGTGGGTGATCGCGGGCGGATCGAGCCTGTTGAACCACGACGCCTGCATCGTGGAGTTCATGCACCAGCTCGCCGCCAGCGGCATCACGGGTGACCAAGGAACGGGCCCCGGCCAGCCCATCGTGCTGACCGGCCCGGTCGCCGACGCCGACATGCCCGCGCTGTACCGCGCGGCGGATGTGCTGGTGATGCCCTCGCTGCGCGAAGGCTTCGGGCTGGTCGTGCTGGAAGCGCTGGCCTGCGGCACGCCGACCGTCGTGTCGGCGATCGCGCCGTTCACCGAACACTTGAGCGACGCCGACTGCTGCTGGGCCGATCCGCGCGATGCCCGCTCGATTGCCCGCGCGATGCGAAGTGCGCTGGCACCCGAACGCGCCGAAGCGCTGGCGCGGCAGACGCCCGACGTGTGCCTTCGCCACAGCTGGAGCGCCAGCGCCGCGCAGCACATCGCGCTGTACCGCGCGGCCGGCGCGCTGGCGCGGCACGCCCGAACCCTCACGCATCCGCTGCACGCTTGAGCGGCCGAACCCCCGAGACCGGAGACTCTTCATGCCCGCGATGCATTTCCAACTGCGCTGGCCCGACGGCAGCGAGGCGCGCTGCTATTCGCCGTCGCTGGTGATCAAGGACTATTTCCAGCCCGGCACCGCCTACCCGCTGACGCTGTTCATGACGCAGATTCGCGAGGCGCTGCACGTCGCGTCGGAACGGGTACGCCTCAAGTTCGGCTTCGCCTGTTCGCAGGCGATGGACCAGCTCGACCGGATTGAACACACCGCTGCCCGTTTCGGCGCGCAACCCGATGCGCAGGTCGAAGTGCTGGCGTTCTACGAATAAGCGCGCGATCGAGCGCACGCATTGGGAGCTCTCATGACCACCACGCAGTCCACCCCCGAACACCACAGCGTCGTCATCGTCGGCGGCGGCCAGTCCGGCCTGTCGCTGAGCTACTACCTGAAGCAGCGCGGCATCGACCACTTGGTGCTCGAAAAACGCTCGCCGGTGCACACCTGGCGTACGCAGCGCTGGGACACGTTCTGCCTGGTCACGCCCAACTGGCAATGCAAGCTGCCGGGCTGGGAGTACAGCGGCAGCGATCCGCACGGCTTCATGAAGCGCGATGAAATCATTGCCTACCTCGAGGGCTTCGTGAAGCACGTCGCAGCACCCGTGCACAGCGGCGTCACGGTGCAGCGGGTATCGCGTCGCGCTCATCTCGGAGCCAGCGGCGGTTTCGAGATCGAGACCTCGCAAGGCAGCTACACCGCCGATCAGGTGGTGGTGGCTTCAGGCGGCTACCACCAGCCCATCGTTCCGCGTCTGGCCGAGCGCCTGCCGCCGGGCATGCTGCAGATTCATTCGGAGCAATACCGCAACCCGCAGGCGATGCCGCCCGGCAAGATCCTGGTGGTCGGCAACGGCCAGTCGGGGGCGCAACTCGCCGACGACCTGCACTTGGCCGGTCGCCAGGTCGTGCTGGCCACCGGCGACGCGCCGCGCTGCGCGCGCTTTTACCGCGGCAAGGACGTGGTCGACTGGCTGGCCGACATGGGCTACTACGACATGCCAGTGCACGAGCACCCGCTGCGCGAAGGCGTGCGCGACAACACCAACCACTTCGTGACCGGCCGCGACGGCGGGCGCGACATCGACTTGCGCCAATTTGCAGCCGAAGGCATGGAGCTGTACGGCTTGCTGAACGGGCTGGAGGGCGACACGCTGCATTTCAACCCCGACCTGCGCAGCAACCTCGACCACGCCGATCGCATCTACAACGGCATCAATGCGTCGATCGACAAGTACGTCGACAAAGCCGGCGTGCAGGCACCACCGCCGTCGACTTACGCCCCGGTGTGGGAGCCGCCCGCCGAACGCACACGCCTGAAACTGCGCGAATCGGGCATCACCTCGGTGATCTGGTGCATCGGCTTCGCACCCGATTTCACTTGGCTGGATGCGCCGGTATTCAACGGCCGCGGTCAGCCCGGACATGTGCGCGGCGTCACCGCCCTGCCCGGCCTCTACTTCATCGGGCTGCCGTGGTTGCACACCTGGGGTTCGGGCCGCTTTTCCGGCGTGGCGCGCGACGCGCTTTACTTGGCCGAACAGATCGAAGCACGTTGCACGCGACCGACTGCGGTCTCGAATTTGGAGCGGGCCGAAACGCTGCTGTCGTGAGGCCGGTGCGCTGCTGCGTGCTCAGCGTTCCGCTTCGAGGGCACCCGGTGCGCCCTTGCCGATCCGCAGCATCGGCTCCGGTGGCCGCACCGGCTTGCCGATGGGCGGCGGTTGCGGGTGGGAAGGCCACGGCGTCGGCTGCACCCTCGGCGGTCGGATCCACGGGTGACCCGGCAGCACGACATACGGCCGCGACTCGTACTCGCGATCTCGTTCGCGCAGGCGCTGCGCGGCCTGCGCATCGGCGTCCCGCTGGGCGCGCAACTGCTCGATCTGCAGGCTGGTGCTCAGCGCGTGTTGCTGGTCGATCGAGCGCTGGATTCGCTGGGTCACGCGATCGGCCTCGGCCCGGCTGGCCTCGCGGCGCTCGGCCGCAGACGCCGCATCTTCGGCCGGATCGATGCGCCAGCGGCGCTCGGTGGCAGCGCCTGCAGTCGGCCGGTCGGTGAGCGTCACCTTGCCATCGGCGCCGCGCTGCTGGTAGACGGCTCGCCCACTGTCGACCGGGGATGCGTGGACCGGTGCCGAGGTGGATGCGGGCACCGGCGCGGGCTCAGCTGCGCGCAAGGGCGATGCCACTACCAGCAGGCAGGCTGCCGCCATCAACGGCGCTTTGCAGCACATGAAAAGAACGGGGGTGGCATGCATGGCGCGAGTTCTCCTGCGCACGACTTTTATCAGGAACGCCAAAACCCTGCCCGCAGCGTATCCGCCGCTGACGCTCCGCGCTTTTGAGCAGCTTCTAGCTTCGGTGGCGCCATCCTTCGACACTCGTCTGACCAGCGCGCTCGAAGCCCGGCGGTTACGATGATTTGATCGCAAGCATCAAAGGTGCACGGCCTTGGACAGTCTGGATTTGCAGGTGCTGACGCAGGCGCGCGACTGGCACGCCGAGGGGCACGCGGTGTGGCTGGTCACGGTGATCGAAACCTGGGGCTCGGCGCCGCGCCCGCCAGGTGCGCTGCTGGCGCTGCGCGGCGACGGCGTGCTGGTCGGATCGGTCTCAGGCGGCTGCGTCGAGGATGATCTGATCGACCGCCTGCGCAACGGCGAGCGCGTCACGCGGCCGTCGCTGATGACGTACGGCGTCACCAAAGAAGAGGCCGCGCGCTTCGGCCTGCCGTGCGGCGGCAACCTGCGGCTGGTGCAGGAACCGCTGACCGACACCGGCTGGATCGACGAGGTGCTGACTCGCACCGCCCAACACCAACTGGTGGCGCGCTGCCTGCATCTGGCGAGCGGCGCGATCACCATCGAGCCGGCAGTACGCGGCGATGCGTTTCAGTTCGACGGCGAGCGGCTGCGTGCGCTGTTCGGCCCGCGCTGGCGGATGCTGATCGTCGGGGCGGGTCAGTTGTCGAGGGTGCTGGCGCAGATGGCGCTGGCGCTCGATTTCGAGGTCACCTGCTGCGACCCGCGCGATTCGCACGCGCTGGCCTGGGATCTCCCAGGCAGCCACTTCAGCCGCGCGATGCCCGACGACCTGTTGCTGGAGATGCACATCGATGCGCACAGCGCCGTGGTGGCGCTGAGCCACGACCCGAAGCTCGACGACATGGTGCTGCTCGAAGCGCTGAAATCGCCCGCCTTCTACGTCGGCGCACTCGGCTCGCGCGCCACCACCGCGCAGCGCAAGCAACGCCTGACTCTGTTCGATCTGACAGCAGCCGAGATCGGGCGGCTGCACGGCCCGATCGGCCTGCACATCGGCAGCCGCACACCGGCCGAGATCGCGGTGTCGATCCTGGCCGAGATCATCTCGGTGCGTCACGGCGTGGCGCTGGCGCAGAAGAAGCCTCTGCACGTGGACGCCGAAGCGAGCCGCGCGTGATCCACTGGCTGCGCGACGCGCGCGACCCGCTGCCCGACACGCGGCTCGCGCTGCCGCCCAACTCCGACGCGCCGGGGCTGCTGGCGGCCGGTGGTGAGCTGAACCCAGCGCGCCTCGCCGAGGCCTACTCGAAAGGCGTGTTTCCCTGGTACAGCGCAGGTCAGCCGGTGCTGTGGTGGTCGCCCGACCCGCGCATGGTGCTGTGGACCGACGAGTTCAAGCTGACCCGATCGCTGCGCAAGACCGTCGCTAAATTCCGCCGCTCGCCGGGTTGCGAGGTGCGCATCGACAGCGCGTTCGAGCAGGTCATCAATGCCTGTGCCGCCAGTCCGCGCGAGGGCCAGGACGGCACCTGGATCGTGCCCGAGATGGTCGAGGCCTACCTGCGCTGGCATGCGCTGGGCGCGGTGCACAGCGTCGAGACCTGGATCGACGGTGCGCTGGTCGGCGGCCTGTACGGCATCGGCATCGGCCGCATGTTCTTCGGCGAGTCGATGTTCTCCCGGCGCACCGACGCATCGAAGATCGCGCTGGCCGCGCTGATCTGCTTTTGCCGCGAGCACGGCATCGACCTGATCGACTGCCAGCAACGCACCGGGCACCTCGCGTCGATGGGCGGGCGCGAGTTGTCGCGCAGCGTGTTTGAAGCCGCGATTGCCGAGCGCTTGCAGGCGCCTGCGGTGACACGCTGGATTTATCATCAGCGACTGTGGGCACGGCTCGTGTCGCCCGCAGAGGTTTCCCCCGACGAAGGCTGCCCGTGACCCACCCGAAAGAGCTTCCGCTCGCCTCGTTGCAGTTCTATTCCACAGCGCCGTACCCGTGCAGCTACCTGCCGGGCAAGATGGCCCGCTCGCAGGTCGCGACCCCCAGCCACATCATTCAATCGGATGTGTACTCGGGCCTGGTCGGCAACGGTTTTCGGCGCAGCGGCATGTTCACCTACCGTCCGCATTGCGACGGCTGCCGCGCCTGTGTGCCGCTGCGGGTGCCGGTGGCGGGCTTCGAGCCGACGCGCAGCCAGCGCCGCGCCTGGAAAGCGCACGGCCATCTGGAAGCACGCGTGCTCAAGCTCGGCTTCGTCGAAGAGCACTACCAGCTGTACTTGCGCTACCAGTCGGGCCGCCACACCGGGGGCGGCATGGACAACGACAGCGTCGACCAGTACACGCAATTCCTGCTGCAAAGCCGCGTCAATTCTCGGCTGGTGGAGTTTCGCGAGCCGGCGGCGGGCGACGACCCCGCCCCACTCGGTGTGCTGAAGATGGTGTCGATCCTCGACGTCCTGAACGACGGGCTGTCGGCGGTCTACACCTTCTACGAGCCCGAAGAGCACAAGAGCTACGGCACCTACAACATCCTGTGGCAGATCGAGCAGGCGCGCCTGCTGAAGCTGCCGCACCTGTACCTGGGCTACTGGATCGGTGCCAGCCACAAGATGTCGTACAAGGCGCAATTTCGTCCGAACGAGCATCTGGTGGCCGGCCGCTGGGTGGCCGAGGAACCGACCCCGCCTGCGCGCGCCGCGCTAATCAAACCCTCGGCCTGACAAGGCCATCATTTTCCTCAGCGCGGTGATGACATTCACCGATCTGGGGCCGCCTCCCCGCGTGGCAACATACGTGTCCTTTTAATTCCTCCTGAGCGATCACCACCATGTCTTCTATTCCACCCCTGCGTTGCGTCGGCATCAATCAAGCGATCCTGGCGGACGATGGCGCTGCGGTGCTGCTCGAACTGCTCATGGACAACGGCCAGATCTTCCCGCTCGAACTCGACAGCACCGGCGTCGACCTGCTGTCCCGCGTGGTGCTGGCCGGTGCCCATGCGATGGGCACCGAACAGCCCGAGCGGACGCCGCTGGCTGAAACCGTGCCCAGCGAATCGGTGCAGATGTCGGCGCATGAAGTCGTCGTGCGCGCCCATGCCGACGGCCCGGTGCTGGCAATGCGTGTGGGCTGCATCGATGTCACGCTGCGGCTGCCGAACCAGGTGTTGGCGACCGCTCTGGCCAGCGCGGTGGCCGGTGGCGGCAAGCCCTGAGTCAAGGCCGCTGACGGCGGCGGCACGGGCCGAAACCCTGGCCTGGGTCGACCGCGCCGTCATCGGATTGAACCTGTGCCCATTCGCCCGCGCGGTGCGCATCAAGAACCAGCTCCGCTGCGTGGTCAGCGCAGCCACCGACACCGCAGCGCTGCTGCACACGCTGTGCGATGAAGCGCAGCGGCTGATCGACACCGACTCGGCGCAGTGCGAAACCACGCTGATCGTGCATCCGCAGATGCTGACCGACTTCGGCGACCACAACGACTTTCTCGACCTCGCCGAGGCGGCGCTCGCCGCACTGGGCTGCGACGGCGTGCTGCAGTTGGCCAGCTTCCACCCGGACTACCGGTTTGCCGACACCGAGGCGAACGACCTGAGCAACGCCACCAACCGATCGCCGCACCCGACCTTGCACCTGCTGCGCGAGGCGAGCATCGACCGCGCGGTGCAGGCCTTTCCCGAGGCCGAAGCGATCTTCGAGGCAAACATCACGGCGATGCAGGCACTCGGCGACACCGGTTGGCAAGCGCTGCGCGCCGCGTGCCGCAGCGATGCGGCAGCGGATTCGACACCATCGCAGCCGATGAACGAATAATCTGATGCAATCGGTACAAACCCGTAACTCTGGCATGCCAATTGCCGGTCTTCAAACGCGATGGGCCGCTGTGTCTGTCCGTGTGAAGGGGGTGCCGCATGCGTACGATGCTCTGGTTACTCGCGGTGTCGGCCGGGGTCTGGCCCGGCCCTGACGCTCAGGCCGACGATCTCAGCGGCCAGCGGGAGAGCCTCCCCGCCATCCGCATCACCGAGGTGCTGCACCGCTCTCAGCAGGTGCGGCTCGACAGCCTCGCCGTCTCTGCACAGGGCACGCCGGAGGCGGTGGTGGTGCAGCTCAGTTTTCAAAGATTGCTGCGGGCTCTGGGGTTGGCACGTCACATCGAGTTGCGCGTCGTCAGCGGCGACACGATCGCGGAAACCGTGCACGGTGACATCGTCGTCGCCAACGAATCGCTGGCCGCATTGCCGGAGGGCGAACGACTGTTCATCCTCGCGCACGAACTCGGCCATGTCGTCACCGGCCACTGGTCGGAGATGGGCGCGCTGTTCCAGAAATACGTGCCGGGCACGGTGACGCAGGCGCAGACCGATGCGGTTGCGCAGGCGCTCGGCCGCGCGGCGTCCGGCCTGGTGCGCCGACATGAGTTCGATGCCGATGCGTTCGCGCTGCGCACCCTGCGTGAGATGGGTTATGCCGACGCGCATGCGATGTCGGCGCTGTCGCGCTTCGGTTTCCATCGCGACACCGCGACGCACCCCGGCACCCGCCAGCGGGTCACGGCACTGTGCGCGATCGACACGGCCCGCGTCCAAACCGCCGAGCTCGATGCTGCGCCCTGAGCGCCGACGCGCTGCACCGCGGGCCAGCTTGCATTGGTCTGACGTAGTCCCTGGCTGACAGCGCAACGCGCGTTGCAACGATGGAATCGAACGTCGACGGCGCGCATCATCGGAAGTCGAGGGCTGCTTGGTGGCCCCGATTCCGGAGACTTACATGAACAGCACCCTTTCCAATTCACGTTACGCCGTTTTGTCGGCCGCCTTGTTGATCGCACTCACCACCACCGCCTGCGGCAACATGAGCCGCCGCGACCAGAACACCGCCGTCGGAGCGGGCGTCGGAGGCGTTGCAGGTGCGGTGCTGACAGGCGGCAGCACGATCGGCACCGTGGGAGGTGCCGTGGTCGGCGGCGTCATCGGCAACCAGGTGGACCCGAAAAAGAAGTAAGCCACGAAGGCGCAGGCTCGACGCTGTTTATCCGGCCCCGAGCGGCTTGAACAGTTCGTCGAAATCCTGCGCCGTCAATGCTGCCGTTCCAGCCACGCCCGACAGCAGGGAGTCGGCGAGTCCGGCTTTGCGAGCCTGCAACTCGAGCATCTTTTCTTCCACGGTGCCGCTCGCCACCAGCTTGTAGACGAACACCGGCTTGCCCTGCCCGATGCGATAGGCGCGGTCGATGGCTTGCTGCTCGACGGCCGGGTTCCACCACGGGTCATACAGGATCACGGTGTCGGCCGCCGTCAGATTCAGCCCGACGCCACCGGCCTTCAGGCTGATCAGGAAGATCGGCGCATCGCCATCCTGAAACGATTGCACCACCGCACCACGATTGACGGTGTCGCCGGTCAGTTTGATGTAGTCGAGGCCCAGCCGCGTCAGCTCGGGTTCGATCAGCGCCAGCATTTCGGTGAACTGCGAAAACACCAGGATGCGCCGCCCGTCTTCGACCAGCGTGGGCAGCAGATCACGCAACAATTCCAGCTTGGCCGACGGCGCCGTCGACGCAGCATGATGGCGATGCACCGGCTTCTCGACAAGCGCCGCGCCGACGCCCGGACGTTCCGGTGTTGCAGCGTCTGGATCAATCGCAGCGCGCACCTTCAGCAGCCGCGGGTCGCAGCACACCTGGCGCAGCTTCAACAGCGCGTCCAGCACCACGATCTGGCTGCGCGCGAGACCCTGTTTGGCGATCGCTTCGCGCAGCTTGCTGTCCATCGTCGCGCGAACGGTTTCGTACAGATCGCGCTGCGTGCCGTCGAGCTCGACGCGCAGCAGCGTCTCGGTTTTCTCCGGCAGGTCCTGTGCCACTTGCAGCTTGGTGCGCCTCAGGATGAACGGCCGCACGCGCCGCGCCAGGTGCTCAGCCTGCAGCGCTTCCTGGCGCTTCTCGATCGGGTTGCGGTAGTGCTCGCGAAACTGCGCCTCGTTGCCGAGCAGGCCGGGGCTGACGAAATCCATCAGGCTCCACAGCTCACCCAGGTGGTTTTCAAGCGGCGTGCCCGACAGGCACAGCCGATGCCGCGCGTTCAGGCCTTTCAGCGCCAGCGTCGCCAGGCTGCGGCTGTTCTTGATGCGCTGGGCTTCGTCGAGCACCAGGTAGTGCCAGGTGTGAGCCGCCAGCACCGCCATGTCGCGCACCGCCAGCGGGTAGCTGGTGACGACCACATGCGCGCTCGCGATGCCCGAGAAGTGTTGCGCGCGCAGCTTGCCGTGCAGCACCAGCATGCGCAACTGCGGCGTGAAGCGGGTCGCTTCGGCCTGCCAGTTTTCGAGCAGGCTGGTCGGCACGACGACGAGGCTGGGCCGGTCGAGTCGACCCGCATCGAGCTCTGCCTGCAGCAGCGCCAGCGTCTGCAGGGTCTTGCCCAGGCCCATGTCGTCGGCCAGCACGCCACCGAAACCGGCGCGCCGCAGGAAATCCATCCACGCCAGGCCGTCGAGCTGGTACGGCCGCAGTTGCGCGTGCACATTGGGCGAGACCGCCACTGGCGGCAGACCCTCGCCGGTGCGCAGCAGGCGCAGTTGATCGAGCAACTGGTCGAGCGCCGGGGGCGCGCGCAGGTGCAGGCCGGCGGACAAGGTTTCGATCGCGCCCAGCTCGAAGCGCGACACGCGGGGCTCACCGGCGCTGAAGCCGCTGGTGTTGAAGACACCACGCAGCCAAGCCACCAGCGGCGCCACCCGTGCCACCGGCAGGCGCAGCAGCCGTTCGCGGGGCAGTCCGCCGTGCCCATTGCGCAACGACGCGGCCGGCGGCGCACTGTCGTCAGGCCACGGCAGCAGCACCTCGCCGTCGGCCTCGCGCAGCGACGCCTCCAGCTTCAGCCAGCCGGCCTGCACCAGCCCGACCAGCAGTGGCACCAGATCGACCGGCGTGCCGCCGACGCTGACCTTCAGGCCGACGCGAAACCAGTCGGTGCCGCCCTCGGTGGCCTCGTCGAGGCTGAGTTCAAAGTCGTCTGCCTCGTAGACCTCGAACGGGAAGTCGTCGGCGCGTTCGATGCGCCAGCCGTCCGCCTGCAAGGCGGGCACATGGTGGCTGAGCAGCGTCGGCCAGCGATCGCGCGCGGTCGGCACCAGCATCAACAACCCGTCTTCGAGCGCCGGCGGCAGCGCCGCCGCCTGCAAGCGCCCGGCCTTCAGCGACGCCATGCGGTCGAGCGCGAAGGCGGCGACGCGGCTCCAGGGCCGCAGTTCGAGCTGCTCGAACAAGCGCTGCGTGGCCTGCGCCTCGGCCAGCGCGTTGCGGCGAAAGCGCATCAACTGGGTCTGGCCCGGCCGCGCCGGATCGGGCTGCTCGATGAAGGCCACGTCGGACGCACCGGCCGGAAAGTTGAAGTCGACCGACGCCGCACCGCGCCGCGCGCCGCCCGGCGCTGCCAGCTCGTAGCGCAGCAGCAATTGCACCGCCGCCTGGCGCAACGGCTGGCCGGCCGGTGGCGGGCGCTGGTGGCCTTCGAGCCAGCTTTCCGACGGCACGTTCGGGCAGGTCAGCAGCCGCAGCACCGGCTGCAGAGGCAACTCGCCGAGTTCTTGCAGCGGCTGCGCATGCTGATCGGGCAGTGGCAGCACCACCTGGTGCGCCAAGCCGAGGGCCCGCAGCCGGTTGACCAGCGACGGCAGCGCGTGATTCGGCACCGCCGGCATGCCGGCCAGCCACCGAATCGTCGCAGGGGTCAGGCCGCTCGCGGTCACGTCGGCCGGGCGCACGCTGGCGTGGCCGTGAGCGTCGCGCACGAACGCATGCGGCTCGGGCAACAGCACCAGCGCATCGACGGCGAGCAGGCTGTCATCGACCCCTTCCGCCACATCGGCTGAACCGTCGGTTTCCCAGCGTGTGAGCCAGTGGCCGTGTTCGTCGGTGCGCCAGCGCAGGCGCAACGCCAGCGGCGCGTCGATCCAGGTCAGAGGCGGGCCGGGTGGCGTCTCGGGCAGGCCGTCATCGGCGTCGACGATCCAGCAAGCCCCGGCCCGCACGAGTTGCTGCAGCGTGGCGGCCGCGGTGCGACCGCGCAAGGGCACTTGGTGGCCGACGCGGTTCAGCGTGAACGGCAGCAACGCCGCCAGCAGCGCCTCGTCGGCCGAGCCGACATACGACGGCTTGGTGCGCAGCATGTCGGCCACGCTCGGTGCGTGCGGGTGGTGCCGACTGATCTCGCCGCTGCGCCGCGCGCTGCCGAGGTGCAGCTTCAGCATCAAGCGGGCCTCGGCACTGCACAGCACGTACATCAGACGCTTGGTCGGCGCAGCGCTGGCGAGACCGGACGTCATTGCCCGGTCGCCGGCCTCGCGGCCCGCGGACGCCCCTTCCAGACTGCCGAGCCACGTTTCCAGCGCATGCGGCAACGCGTTCGACCCGAGCACTGCGCGCGCGTCTTCGGCCGCCTCGGGCCGACTGGCGCGGGCCAGCGACGGCAGGCCGGCGGATGCGAACGAGGCGATGGCGAGATCGTCGACCGCGGCGCCCTCGAAATCGGTCGACCCGAGTCGGCGAGCCCGCGCCAGACCGGCTTCGTGGGCCATCAGCGCGGCGGCCACATGCTTGCAGTTGAAGCCCACCGGGCAGGTGCACAAGCCGCGCAGATGGAGGCCGGTTCTCGGGTCGATAAAAAAGCTGATCGTCTGTTCGTAGATTTCGGTGCCGCTGCCGCGCAGCCGCGTGTGCAGTCGCTCGCTGTCTTCGTGCTGCGACAGCAACGCGTGCTCGGGCTTCAGGCCGATGGCCCGCATCAGCGTCGCGTGATCGAAGTGATCGCTGAGGTCGAACTCGGAGGGCAGTGAGAAATCGGGCATCGGACAGCGCAGTCAGGCGGGCAACCGGGCATTGTCGGTCAGGCCCGCGGCCGTGGGGCGGCTGTGCGATCCTTCATCGCGTGATTGCTCTGCCCCCGCTGTCGTTGCTGCCTCCGCTGGATGCCCCGAGTGCCGATCGGCGTCGGCTGCTGCGCGGGCTGGCGGTGCTGCCGGGGGCGCTGCTCGGATCGGGGACCGCGCAGGCACTCGAAAGCGCCGCCAAGCCGTTGCCCACAGGCGTGCGGCCGCGTTCATTGGTTTTCCCCGCCGACCACGGCGCGCATCCGGACACCCGCATCGAGTGGTGGTACGTGACCGGACAGGTGCAGTCCGGCCCGCCGGTGAATGCCGCCACAGGCCAGGCCGCCTCGGGCGACACCTGGGGCTTCCAGATCACCTTCTTCCGCTCCCGCACCGACGTCGCCACCGACCACCCGAGCCGCTTCGCCGCGCGGCAACTCGTGTTCGCGCACGCTGCGCTGACCGACTTGAAGCGCGGCAAGTTGCTGCACGACCAGCGCATCGCCCGCACCGGCTTCGGCATCGCCGAGGCGGCGGTGGGCGACACGGCGGTGTCGCTGCGCGACTGGCACCTCGAGCGGGAAGGCGCCGATCGCCCGGGCAGCAGTCGCTACCAGGCCCAGGTGGTCAGCGACACCGCCGCATTCGCCCTCGACTTTCACCTCGACACCACGCAGCCGTTGCTGTTGCAAGGCGATGCGGGCTATTCGCGCAAGGGGCCGCAGCTTGCTCAGGCGAGCCACTACTACAGCCAGCCGCAACTCGCGGTCAGCGGCACGCTGACGCGCGGCGGCGTGGCCTTGCCGGTGAGAGGCAGCGCGTGGCTCGACCACGAATGGAGCGATTCGCTGCTCGACCCCGGCGCGGTCGGCTGGGACTGGATCGGCATGAACCTGGACGACGGCGGCGCGCTCACCGCCTTCCGGTTGCGTGCTGCCGACGGCGGCACGGTGTATGCAGGGGGTAGCTTCCGCCCGGTCGGCGGCGCTGTGCGCAACTTCGCACCTCATGAGGTGCGACTCGCCCCGGGCCGGATCTGGTCCAGCCCCAGTTCGCGCGCCCGCTACCCGGTCGAGTGGATCGTCGACGTCCCCGCCGGCCGCTTTCGCGTCAAAACGCTTCTGGACGCGCAAGAACTCGACAGCCGCGCCAGCACCGGCGCGATCTACTGGGAAGGTTTGAGCGAACTGCAGGATGAGCAAGGTCGTCGGGTCGGGCGCGGTTACCTGGAGATGACGGGTTACGCCGGGCGGCTGTCGCTGTAGCCCGACACCCTGTATCACCGACTCGAAATCCGGGCTCAGTAGACTCGTCCGATGTCCTCGAATCCCACTGCTTCGGCTGCGCTCCCGGCTGCCACGCCCCGCGCCACCCAGCCCGCTCCACCGCCCGGCAAGAACGTCCGCTCGCTGAGCGGGTTGGTGCCGTTCTTGCGACCCTATCGCGGCCGGATCGCCTGGGCAGTGGTGTTTTTGATCATGGCGGCGGTCAGCACGCTGGTGTTTCCGGTGGCGCTGAAATCGCTGATCGACCAGGGCCTGATCGCCGCCGACCCGGGCGAGCGGGTGCTGGCCTTGCGCGGCCATTTCTTCGCGCTGTTCGGCGTCGGCGCGGCGCTCGGGCTGTTTTCTGCCCTGCGCTTCTATGTCGTCACCTGGCTCGGTGAACGGGTCACCGCCGACCTGCGCAACGCGGTCTACGCGCATGTGCTCAAACAGAGCCCCGAGTTCTTCGAGACCACGCAAACCGGCGAGGTGCTGTCGCGCCTGACCACCGATACGACCCTGGTGCAGACCGTGGTCGGCTCGTCGCTCAGCATGGGCCTGCGCAACGCGGTGATGTGCATCGGCGCGATGACGATGCTGGTCGTCACCAACCCGGTCGTGATGGCGCAGGTGCTGGGCATCCTGGTGCTGGTGGTGTTGCCGTCGGTGTATTTCGGCCGCCGCATCCGCAAGCTCAGCCGGGCCAGCCAGGACCGCGTGGCCGATTCGAGCGCGATCGCCGCCGAGGTGCTGAACGCGATTCCGGTGGTGCAAAGCTACACCCAGGAAACCCGCGAGGCCGAGCGCTTCGACGTGTCGACCGCGAACGCCTTCGCCACCGCGGTGAGCCGCACACGGATGCGCTCGATCCTGGTCGGCTTCATCATCACCGCCACCTTCGGCGCGCTGCTCTGGGGCTTGTATCAAGGCACGCAGGCGGTGGTGCGCGGCGACATCACCGCCGGTCACCTGGGGCAGACGGTGGTCTACGTGATCATTTTGGTCAGCGGTGTGGCGGTGCTCGCCGAGGTGTATGGCGACCTGCTGCGCGCGGCCGGCGCGACCGAGCGCTTGATGGAACTGCTGGCGACCGAATCGCCGATCCGCTCACCGGCCGCACCGCGAGCTTTGCCAGCCGTGCAGCGCGGCTCGTCGCTGTCGCTCGACGCGGTGACTTTTCGCTACCCGTCGCGTCCGAAACAGGCCGCGCTCGCGGATTTCAGTCTTTACGTGGCCGCCGGCGAAACCGTCGCGCTGGTCGGCCCGAGCGGCGCGGGCAAGAGCACGGTTTTTCAGTTGCTGCTGCGCTTCTACGACGTGGCCGAAGGCACGGTCCGCATCGACGGCGTGCCGGTGCGCGAGCTGGCTCTCGACGATTTGCGCGGGCGCATCGGCATCGTGCCGCAGGACAGCGTGATCTTCTCGGCCAACGCGATGGAGAACATCCGCTACGGCCGACCCCATGCCAGCGACGCCGAAGTGATCGACGCCGCGAAAGCCGCTTTCGCCCACGACTTCATCGCCGCACTGCCCGAGGGCTACCAGACCTTCCTCGGCGAGCGCGGCGTGCGGGTCTCCGGTGGCCAGCGCCAGCGCATCAGCATCGCGCGCGCGATGCTGAAAAACCCGCCGCTGCTGCTGTTGGATGAGGCCACCAGCGCGCTCGATGCCGAAAGCGAACGCATGGTGCAGGCCGCGCTGGAATCGGCGATGAAGGACCGCACCACCCTGGTGATCGCGCACCGCCTGTCCACGGTGCAGCGCGCAGACCGCATCGTCGTGATGGATGGCGGGCGCATCGTCGAAGTCGGTACGCATGCGTCGCTGAGCGCGGCCGGCGGGCTGTATGCGCGGCTGGCGAAGTTGCAGTTCGATGCATAGAATCGTGCGTAAAGCAAGCGCATGATCTGTGCGCATGATGAATGGAGCATCACCATGTTGCGGTTTGAAGAGTCAACCAAGCGTCCGACCAACCTGAGCCTGAATGTCAAGGTGCTGGAGATGGCGCGCGAACTGGGCATGAACCTGTCGCAAACCGTCGATGCGCTGCTGGCCGAAGAGGTGCGCAAGCGCTACTTCGAGCGCTGGAACGTCGAGAACGCAGAAGCCATCGCGCACTACAGCGCCCGCATCGAGCGTGAAGGTCTGCCGCTGGCAAAGTACCGCACGTTCATGAAGGGTCGTTGACCCATGAAAGCCCGTTGATGGCCCGATTTGACGTGTTTGCCAACCCCGATGTCGCCGAGCGCAAACACACACCGTATTTCGTCGACATCCAAAACGACTACATCGGTGCCTTGCCCACGCGGGTGGTGATTCCACTGCGAAGGGAAGCGATGTTCGGCCCGCGTGCTCGCCACCTGAATCCGACGCTGCTGGTTGGCGCCGACAGCGTGGTGCTGGACACCGCCGCTCTGGGTGCCGTGCCGATCGTTGAATTGCGCAAGACGGTCGGCAGCCTGCGCGAGTCGCGCATGGACATCCAGGAAGCGCTTGACATCCTGTTCGGGTCGTTCTGACAATTCAACTCGGCGCCGCGTAGGCAGCCGCCGACACGCGCACTGTGTGACTTCCGACAGCGCGGCAGATGTGCTCCAAGGAACATCAGAACGTTGAAGAACACAACGACCCCTTGCTTCGAGAGACTCTCATGAACATTCATTCGTCATTGAAGCGCCCCGCCTGGGCCCTGGCCGCCACGGCCCTGTTGCTGGGCGGCTGCGCCAACATGAGCGAGCGCGAACAGGGCACCGCAAAGGGCGCGGGCATCGGCGCGGCTGGTGGCGCGGTGCTGGGCGCGATCATGGGCGGCAACGCGGTGCGAGGCGCAGCAATCGGTGGTGTGCTCGGTGCGGTCGGTGGCAACCTCTGGTCCAAGCGCATGGAAGACCGCAAGCAGGCGATGGAACAGGCCACGCAAGGCACCGGCGTGGAAGTCAGCCGAACTGCGGACAACCAGTTGAAGCTGAACATCCCGAACGACATTTCGTTCGACATCAACAGCTATGCGATCAAACCGCAGTTGCGCGGCGTGCTCGACCCATTTGCGACCAGCCTGCGTGAGGACCCGCAAGCGCGGCTGCTGATCGTCGGCCACACCGACAGCAGCGGCAGCGATGCGATCAACAACCCGCTGTCGGTCGATCGGGCGCAAAGCGTGCGTGACTATCTGGTGGCCAGAGGCGTTGCCGTCACGCGGGTCGAAACGGCCGGCCGTGGCAGGAATGAACCGGTGGCCGACAACACCACCGACGTCGGCCGCGCTCAAAATCGCCGCGTCGAAATCTTCTTGCGCGAACCCGAGGCCTGACGCGC
>JANMTL010000212.1:0-5280 GCA_031390425.1 Rhizobacter sp. | reverse complement strand
ACCGGCGTGCTGTGCATCTACATCGTGCTGGTGCTGCTGTTCAAGGACTTCGTGCAGCCGGTGACCATCCTGGCCGCGCTGGTGCTGTCGATTCCGGGTGCGTTTCTCGCGCTTTATCTGAGTCGCACCGCGATCTCGATGCCGTCGATGATCGGGCTGATCATGCTGATGGGCAGTGCCACCAAGAACTCGATCCTGCTGGTCGAGTACGCGATCATGGTGCGCCGCGATCGCGGCATGACCCGCTGGGACGCGCTGCAAGACGCCTGCCACAAGCGCGCGCGGCCGATCGTGATGACCACCCTCGCGATGGGTGCCGGCATGTTGCCGATCGCGATCGGCTGGGGGGTCGATCCGAGTTTCCGGGCGCCGATGGCGATCGTCGTGATCGGGGGTTTGATCACCTCGACCTTCCTGAGTCTGCTGGTGATCCCGGTGTTGTTCACCTTCGTCGACGACGCGGTGCAGAGCGTGCTGCGCCGGCTGTCACGCCGCAAGTCGCGGCCGACCGAGGTGGCTGCCGAAGGCTCGTGACGCGACGATGGAGGCGACGCGCCTCAGCGATCCCCGCAGGCCATGCTGCTCGCATCCCACAGCGGCGCGAAATTGCTGGGCGTCGATGACACCGGGCGCAGCAGCCGCAGGTAAATCAGCTCTTGCGACACGTCCGGCGGGAAGCCGGCCCGGCCGCGCCGCCGGTCCACCACCAGGTCGTCGAGCACCTTCGAGGCCAGCGCCGGGTCGCCCCAGCACAACGCCAGGCGATTGGCCACCCGCGGGTACAGCGTGCAAAGGTGATCGGGGCGGTTGCGTACCGGCAACGCGGCACGCCACTGGCGCGCCATTCCGGACAGCATCGAATCCTGCGGCCGTGGCGGTTCGCGCAGCCGTTGACCGGCCGAATCAGGTGTCGGCCTCGGCCGCGGTCGTCCGACCTCGTCCGAGCGCGGGGCCGGGGTCGACCGGCCGCGGCGGCCGAACCATCCGAACACATTCATGGTGCGCGCTCCACGCTCTGCCGCGATGCATTGGTGCTTGCAGTCGCACCGCGAACGGCGCCTGAAAAGTAACTGAAAGTATTCATGTCGAGAGTGTGACTTGCACTTTCAGGCGGCGTTCACAGTGCGCCATGTCTCCCAGCCGTTTTGCGTCAGCACTTCACATTTCAGGCTGGGAACTCCTCGCGGCGCATCGCTTCGCTTGTCGCCGGCGCACCCAAAGAGCCGCGCTCGATCGGTCATGGCCACCCCTTAGCATCGTTTCATGTTGACGTGGTCTGAGGATGTTTTCTGGAACGGGCTGACCCGGCTCGGCGAAGCGCAAATCCTGCTGCCGACGGCTCTCGTGCTCGCGGTGTGGTTCGCTGGGCCGGGCCATTCCATGCGACTCGCCGCCGCCTGGTGGAGCGGCATCCTGGTGGCCACCGCCGTCACGACCGCCTCGAAGGTGGCGTTCATCGGTTACGGCTGGGGCTGGCCGGCACTCAACTTCACTGGCGTGTCGGGACACGCCACGTTTGCCGCTGCGATCTACCCGCTGGCCGGCATCGCCGCCGTCGGCGCGCTGGCCGGTGCGCGCGCGGTGCCGTGGCAGCGCGCGGGTCTGGCATTGGGCATCACGCTGGCGCTGCTGGTCGGCGTGTCGCGGGTGGTGATCGGAGTGCATTCGTGGTCAGAAGTGCTGACCGGCCTGGCCGTCGGTGCCGCCGCCACAGGGGCGGCGCTGCTCGCCGAGAGAATGCCCTCGGTGCACCCGCCGCTGTGGCTGCCATTGGTGTTCAGCTTGTGGCTGGGCGCCGCCCAGAGCTATGCCCCGCCGTCGACCACGCACGGGTTGGTGACCCGCTTGGCGCTCGCCGTGTCGGGCCGCAGCGAGCCCTACACCCGCCACGAGATGCTTGCCGCACGGCAGCGACAGCAGCAGGGCATGGCGCCCTGACGCCACCGAATCACAGCGCGCCGACGCAGCCCACAGCGCCGCAGCGGCAGCGCAGCCGACCTTCGTGGTGGGTTTCGCCGTAGTTGACCGTCAGCTCTTCTCCGATGCCGACATCGCGCATCGCGTACAGCTCGACACGGCCCTGGCGGATGCGCAGCACCGCGTTCGGTCGGCACGAGTGGTTGGTGTAGCGCAGAGGGTCGCTCGACTGCGACGCATCGATCGCCCGCCGCTCGCTGACCTCGACGATCATGATCCGCTGCTGCGCACGCGCCCGTTGCCGCGCCACTTTGACGCTGACCGACTCGCCGCGAATCTCGCCGATCTTGCGGCGTGCCGGGATCGCCTCTGCGGCGAACGCACCTTGTCCGTCGATCCGGCTGGGCTGCACGGTGACCGCAAACTTCTGCGGGTCGGCGGGTCGGGCCATCGGGGCGGTGACGCGAGACGCAGCGCGGCCGGATGCCGGTCAGGTCTTGCCCGACAGCGATGGCGCGAGGCCGGTCTGGTCCAGCACGTCGGCCACCAGCTCCAGGCGCAGCAACGGGTTGTCGAGCGACATGAAGCGCTGCTTGTGCTCGGCGCTGAGCGGCAGCAATTCGCACCAGCGGTTGGCGACCCAGCCGCAATCGTCCCAGTGGTAAGGCGGCTGCAAGGGCATTTCGGACGGATCGGCGGCCCGTTGCGTGAGGCTCCGGACCACCTCTTGCAGCGTGGCCGCCACGTGCTCGAGATCGCTCGGTATGGACACCGCGCAATCGCCCGGCAACAGCTCGACCTGAGCCATCCACAGACCGTGCTTCAGGCGTTCGCGGGAGTGAATGCGAAAGCGCTGCGTGCCGGTGCAACAGATCGCCATCAAACCCGGGTTCGGGCGCTCCAGGTCGGTGATGCTGGCGAGCGTTCCGACATCGTGGAAGGCTTCGTTCGCAAAGCCGTCACCGCGCGCGGCCTGGGCTGTTTTGCGCGACGACGGTTGGCGCACCTCGCTGCCTTCGGTCAGGCACACCACGCCGAACGGCGCGTCGGCCTTGAAATTTCGGCTGACCATGTCGAGGTAGCGCACCTCGAAGATCCGCAGCGGCAGGTAGCCGCCCGGAAACAACACGCTTTGCAGCGGGAACAGCGGCAGCTCAGTCAGTGAGGGCGGTGTCGGGTGCAGGGGAGGTGGCATCGGCAGATTGTGGTGCGACGCCGGAGCGCCGGTCTCGCAAAAGGGTTTCCAGGCACTGCTCGCGGATGCCGTAGAAGGCCTTGATGTCGTCGATCTGCGCCCAGATCTCGGCGGCGGGCCGCGGGGGGCTGCGCTTGACCGCGAGGATCATCTTGTTCTTTTGCGTGTGTTCGAGCGCGATGAACTCGAACACCTGGGTGTCGTAGCCGCAGGCGTCGAGCAACATCGCGCGCAGTCCGTCGGTCAGCATCTCGGCCTGCTGCCCCAGGTGCACCCCGTGCTGCAGGATCGGCCGCAGCGGGTGCGGGCTCAGCAGTTGCGGGCGCAACTCTTTGTGGCAGCACGGCGAGCACACGATCACCGCCGCGCCGCCGCGCAGGCCGAGATCGATCGCGTGGTCGGTCGCGGTGTCGCAGGCGTGCAGCGCGATCATCACGTCGAGCGGCCGCGCGGCTTGTCGGCGCACGTCGCCTTCGTCGAAGCGCAGGCCGGCAAGCCCCAGCTTGCTCGCCACCGCGTTGCCGAGCCGCACCAGGTCGGGTCGCAACTCGACGCCGATGACCTCGGCCTCGATGCCGGGCTGCTGGCGCAGGTGGTCGTGCACCGCGAAGGTCAGGTAGCCCTTGCCCGCGCCGAAATCGACAACGCGCACCGGGCGTTTCGTGCCGGGCGCTGCGCGGTCGGCACCCAGCAGGTGCGAGGCCCGCAGGGCGCCCGCGAACACCTCGACGAACTTGTTGATCTGCTTCCACTTGCGCGACATCGATGGCACCACCGTGTGCTGCGCGGTGGTGACGCCCAGCTCGGTCAGGAATGGCCGCGTCACGTCGACGACGCGGTGCTTTTCGCGGTCGTGTGAACCTGGGTCGGCGGGGTGGATCGATGCGTCGGTGTGGCTGGAGGTGACCGGTCTGCTGCGCAAGGTGCACACCCCGCGTTGGCTGATCGAGAGTTCGACCGTCGCGTCGCGCGTGTGCAGGTGCGCGTCGCGAAACACGGTCCCCAGCAACCCGCGCAGCGTGCGCAGCGCGTCGGCGATCGCCAGATTCTGGGTCACATCGCGCGTGCTGTGGCGGTAAACGAAGGACAGGTGGGGCTGCCCGTGCAGCACGACGGGCCGCACCGTCACCCGCGTCAAATCCGGCTCGGGCCCGCGGTGCTTGGACAGCAGCAGCGTTGTGAAGCCGCCGTCGTCGAGGCTGGCGGCGCAGCGCGCGACGAAACGGTCGAGCGTTGGTGCGCCGCGGGCGGGGTCGGACAGCAAAGGGGAGGCGGACATGCGAGGGGCGGGCGGTGCCTGCGCACCGAACGTCGGACGATTATTGCGTCGTGACGGCCGCAGGGCCCGCGCGCTCAGCGTTTGAGCGACTCGCGTGCGAGCTTGTCGCGACACGCTGCGCGCGCTTGCTTGTCCGTCAGCGCACCGCAACGCGCGGCGGCGTCGTCCACGCCGCCCGCCGGCGCGACCCTGCCCACGGGCGCCGGAACCGGGTCCGAGTTCAGCGGTGAGGCGGGCGGTGCGGTCTGGCGCAACGGCACGACGATCTGCGGGGTCACCGTGCCGATGGGCCGCAGATCGTTCGGAGGTGAGGCGGCGTCGCGTTTTTCTTCCGGTGTCTGCAGCCGCGGGCCGGGCAGGCCGACGGGCGGCGCCGAGGCGCTGGGATCGGGCGGCGGCACAGTCGGCGGGGCCTGCGCGAGCACGGTCGAGCCGCCCAGCGCCAGGGCGAGCGCGAGGGAAAGCAAGCGGTGGAGGGTCATGGCGTGTCCTTGCGAAGCCGGGGCGGGTTGCAACGGGTTACCGTAGCGTGCTCCGGCACGTGACAACGCGGTGTAGGACGACTCGCTGTCGGCGCAGCGTCGGCACCGATGCATGCCGCCTCACCCACCGAACCCCGATCGGCATGACCTCAAACCCCCCGCTCGACCGCATCGAGACCGATGCTCCGCTGCAAGAACCCCGGCTCTGGCGCGACAACGGCTGGACCGCGCGCGTCATCAAGAACGAAGACGACGAAGGCTGGGCAGTCGAGATGGTCAAGCAGGGCGAGGTCGAGCCCGCACTGGTCGGCCCGTGGACGATGGGGCGCGACAAAAAGAACCCGAAGCCGCTCGACACGGCCGCCTTCAACACGCTGGTGAAGACCGCTGCCGAGGTGCTGCGCCGC
>JANMTL010000199.1:0-7264 GCA_031390425.1 Rhizobacter sp. | reverse complement strand
GTCGTAAGCCTGTTGTCCGAGCCAATGCACATTGGGCAGACGCGGCAGAGAGGCGGGATCGATCTTGACGACGGGGCCCACCATCACGATCTGCCAATTCGCGTCGGCGGCGGCCAAAGAAGCAATCAACCCGATGTCGAGCCGCTCGTCGATGACGCCAAAAAAGCCCAGACGCGGTGAGCCGATGGGCTCGGCGACTCTGCGTTCGGCATCACCGACCCGACTGGGTGCGGGCGCAGGCGCGAAGTGGGCCACATCGACCGCACTCGGAAAGCAATGCACGTTCGAATGCCGCGCTTTTTTTGCCTCGAACAAACTCGGCCCGCCCGTCAGCACCAGATCAGCGCGCGCCAGCAACGCGGCTTCACGATCCAGCAACTCGGGCGGCGCAAAGTCGAATGCCGACAACTCATCCATGCAGTCGTACACCACCCGCTGGGCCGGTACAACATCGAGCAGCGGCAGCGCCATCGGCGTGTAGAACCAAACCACCGGCTGCAGCAGAGGATTGCTGCCACACCATGCGCTGAGCAGCGGCGCAATGACAGCGAGTTGATCGTCTGCGAAGCCGTGGCTCTGGAGCGGGGAATGCGGCCGCAGCACGGTGACGCCAGGACACGGAAAGCTCGCTTCGATTCGCGCTGCACCGTCGGTGCGCACCGGCTCTTCTACGAACACCACGCGCCGACCGCGGGCCAGGCGCGACAGAAGGTGCTGCGGACGCTGATAGACAAAATCCCAGCGCAAGTGAGAGAACACGATGATGTCGTACATCGGAAACACCGGTTGAGGTTGATGAGGCAAGCGGCTCTTACGGATTCCTCTTCGCCGACGAGACCGCCGGCCTTTGATCGGTCATCACCTCACGCAACCTTCGATAGCCAACGATTGGCATTCGATCGTCTAGCGACAGCGTTGCCGTCGATATCTACCAAGGCGACAAAAGCGTGCCGACCATCCGCCGAAAAGCGGGATGCGACTCAATGGCCGAGTCTTTCAACTGCGGCCGTCACCCTCAGCTGTCGCCCCGTTCTTTTCGCAGGGCTCATCGCCGACGAAATAAAACATTCGACTCGACGATTCGCGCTGCGATGCAGGCAGTGTCGGCAGGGTCAAGTCGAAGCAGAACCCGTCGTCGCCGACCGGTTCGTCGACCTCCACGGTGGGCTCTGCCACCCACTGCGCGGCAACGAATCCGCTGTCGTCCGAATCGGTGTTCATTGCAGCGCAGCCGTCGATCAGCGCATCAGCCGCGTGAGCAACATCCCGAGAGTGAACGCGGTGGCGATGGCGGCGAGTGGGTGGTCGCGAACCGTGCGGTTCACGCCTTCAGACCATTCACTGCCGAGCGCGCGCGCCTGATCACTGCGCTGGTGCAACATCTCGTTCGCGCTTGCCAGGCCGTCTTGCACCCGCTGTACGTGCGGGGCCGCATCGCGGGCCAGGTGGTCGATCGCCTCGTGCGCGCCGCCCACCATTCGACTCATCATGTCTCCGCTCGGGTCAATGGAATTGGCGCTCGGCGGATCGGCACCTTCGGCGATTTTCTCGTGTGGTTCGATAGACGGCGTGGGGTTGAATGTGGACATGGGTGGCCTCGTTGGGATGATTGAATAGGTGAACCAGGACATCGACCGCCTGCATCAGCGTGCGGTGCCGCGCCTGAACAGGTTGACGATGGCCAGCAAGATGACGGCGCCGAGCAACGACACTGCAAGTGCACCAGCGCTGAAGACGTCTTGGTTGATGGTGGGGACGCCGACCAGCGGTGAAATGAACCAGCCCCCGAGTGCCGCACCGACGATGCCGACGACGACGTTCAGGAACATGCCCTGTTGCCCATCGGTCTTCATGATCATGCTGGCGACCCAACCAATCAGACCGCCTACGACCAGCCAAACAATGATGTTGATCATGAAAAATGCTCCTTGAGTTGTGTGCACAGGCGCGACATGCGCCCTGCCCCTCGAATGGCAATCGGCATGCCATGGCGAAATCATGTCGCTATGAGCGGCATTCGCGCGGCACACGCCGTTGCATCGGAAAAACTTGCCGCATGCGCAGGACCTTGCAACGCGATGACCACGCAATATTGATCACGCATTGACAACGCGCCGCAACAAGACAGGCCCTGCGCACGCACCACTACGGGCATACCCCTTGCCACCCCACGAGTACGGCGCTGGATGCCCACCCGATACACGGGGGTCACTGGCGGTTTTTTCACCTCAATGGAGCTCTTTCATGAATCAATTCATTCACCTCAAAACAGCGATAGCAGCGACTTGTCTGGCGCTAGGTGCAGGCATGGCATCGGCACAAGACAGCCGCACGCCGAGCAACACAACCAGCCCCGACCCGCTGCAGGTCAACCCGGTCGACGGCACGCCGAATTCGGGCACCGGCAAGATGACCCCGGGCACCGGAACCGGCTCGAGCCGCACGATGCGCAACGACAACTCGGTCAACGTCGACCCGGCGAACACCAATCGCAGCACCGGCAGCACTGACTCGCAAATGACGAATCCGTCAACTTCCCCCAGCGGGTCGTCGACCACGGACTCGTACCAGAATCGCGGCGCGACAACCTCGCCAGGCGGGTCATCAAGCACGGATTCGTACCCAAATCGCGGCACGACGCGCAGCGGATCGGGCTCGATGAACAACAACTCGAGCGGCAGCGATTCGATGAACAACATGGAGCCGTCCGGTGCTGGCATGGGCAGCCGCGCCGCACGGCGCGACCGCGGCTGATCGGGTGCGGGTGGGCTGCGGCCGATCACCCGCAGCTCACGCCCCACGCCGCCTTTGAACTACTCTCAGGGGCGGCGTGCGACTTTGGTGGCGAAATCGAACACCGAATTTATCGGCCGGGTTTCCGGCAACACATAAGCGATGCCGCGCGCCCTGCTGAACAGCGGCGACAACACCCTGTTGTAAAAAGGCTCGGGCACATTGATGCAGCCGAACGAGATGCGGTTGTCGGCCGACGTCGGCGACGCCAAGCGCTCCAAGCGTCGCTCGCCCGCATTCACCGAATGAACGCGGTGCATCGACACCGCCGCGTCGTAGTCGATCCACAAGATGTCGTCGCCGCGCAGGTTGCGACCCGGCTCGATGATGAAGCGCCCGGCCGGCGTCGTGCGCTCGCCGACCGCAATCTCCGACAGCGGACGCTCGCCAATCCCGGCCACCGTGTCGTCGCCGATGGCCAGGCCGAGCAGCACCGGCGTACTACCGATCGGCCGCGCGGCGGCGTCGAAGACCCAGACCCGCGCCCGCTTCTTGTCGAGCACGAGAAACGGCGCGCCGCCGTGGTCGGCGCTTTGCCGCACCTGCATCAGCAAACGTTGCACATCCGCCGAAGGCACCACCGGCGCCGCGATCGCGGCATGACGCGACGACAGCAGCAACGCGGCACACACGACGGCGTGCGACAGCCAGCGTCGATGAATCGTCATGGGGCGGTGAGCAAAAGGGAGCACGCACCGCGTCGGGCAATCGACGCGCCTGGGCGAACAGCCACGGACGCACCACGATCGCAGGCACGTCGATTGCCGTTGAACGCCCGTACTTCAGCAGCAGCACATCATGAACGAACACGCACTCCAGGACGCTTTGACCCGCGCCGCGCCGCGGCACAGCGCGGCATCGACAGCCCGCCCGGCGGTGTTCATCGACAAGGGCGGCACGCTGGTGGAGAACGTGCCGTACAACACGAACCCCGCGCTGCTGCGCTTCAAGGCGTCGGCCTTCGAAGCGTTGTCGGCGCTGGCATCGGAGGGCCTGGCGCTGGTGCTTGTGAGCAACCAGAGCGGCATCGGGCGGGGCTACTTCACCCGGTTCGAATTCTCCAGGTTGCAAGCCACGCTGGAGCGTCGCCTGCGCGACGAAGGCGGTGTCGAGTTGACCGATTTCGTGATCTGCCCTCACGTGCCTGCCCCCGGGGGAGTACCCGCTTGCCTGTGTCGCAAGCCGGCGCCCGGAATGCTGGTGCGGGCCGCCCGCGCTCACCGCATCGATCTCGCGTCATCGTGGATGGTGGGCGACACGCTCGACGACATCGAAGCCGGACGTCGTGCCGGCTGCCGCACGGTGCTGCTGGACGACGGCGGCGAAACCGTGTGGCGCCGCTCGCCGTTGCGCGTTCCGCACGCCCGCTGCGTCGACTGGAAAAGCGTTTCACGACTGATCCTGGCCGATCGCAGCGGCCTGCGCTCGACGAGCCCGCCGGTGGTGACCGCGTCGTGACCGCGTCGTGAGCGGCGCAGGTCAATTCAGTCCGCGGTGTCGATGGAGCCGTGGGTGTCGTCTCCGGCGTACTCCTTGAGCCGGTTGTAGAGCGTCTTCAGGCTGATGCCCAGCGCAGCTGCGGTGCGTTCCTTGTGGTGATGGAAGGAGCGCAAGGTGGCCAGGATCAACGCCCGTTCGGCCTGCGCCAGTGAGGTGCCGATCGGCAGGGTGATGCCGTCGCCGGTCGTCGCGGCCGGTGGCGAGGGCGGCTCCACAGACTCGGCGATGGAATCCGGTGTCACAGCCACCGCAGCCGCCGGCACCCAGGTCGACGCTGCATCCGCCACATCCGGCAGGCACTGCACGTCGATCAACTCGTCGGCCGCCATCACATAAGCGCGCTGCACCGCGTTGCGCAGCTCGCGCACATTGCCCGGCCAGCGATGCTGACCGAGCCGGTCCAGCGCGGCCGCGCTGAAGCGCTTGGCCTGGCCCTGCTGGGCGCCGAAGGCGGCGAGGAAATGCTGCGCGAGCAGCGGTACATCGCTGAGCCGATCGCGCAACGGCGGCAACTCGATCGGAAAAACATTCAATCGGTAAAACAGGTCTTCACGCAATTTTCCCGACGTGACCGCGTGCGCCGGCAAGCGGTTGGTGGCAGCCAGCACGCGCACATCGGTCTCTTGCGTCTGTGTCGAGCCGACCCGCATGAAGCGGCCGGTCTCCAGCACGCGCAGCAGCTTGACCTGCAACTCCATCGGCATCTCGGTGATCTCGTCGAGAAACAGCGTGCCGCCGCTGGCGCGCTCGAAGAAGCCCAGGTGTTGCCGATCGGCACCGGTGAAGCTGCCTTTCTCGTGGCCGAAGATTTCGCTCTCGATCAGGTTCGGCGAAATGGCACCGCAGTTGATCGCCAGAAAAGCGCGCTGACGGCGGCGGCTCAGGTCGTGCACCGTTTGCGCGACGACCTCCTTGCCGGTGCCGCTTTCGCCGGTGATGAACACCGTGACGCTGGTGCCCGCGACGCGCGATATCTGCTCGTAGAGACGCAGCATCGACGGCGCGCGCCCCCACAGGTGGCCGAAATGGCCGCTCGCATCGATCTGCTCCACCAGCCCCTGCACTTCGGCCTTCAGCACCGCCGGCTTCATGAAGCGCGACAGCACGCCCTGCAACTGCCGCATGTTGATCGGCTTGACCATGTAATCGGCGGCACCGAGCCGCAGCGCCTGGATCGAGGTCTCGAGGCTGGCGTGACCGGTGATCAGCACCACCTCGGACTCGGCCAGCAGGTTCGGATCGGCGAAAAGATCCATCCCGTTGCCGTCGGGCAATTGCAGGTCGAGCAGCACGACGTCGGGCTGCTGCAACGCGATCTGCCGACGCGCGTCGCGCAGGTTGTGCACCACCGCGACGGTGAGCCCTTCACCAGCGATCAGGGCTTTCAGGCTGGACGCCGAATCCGCATCGTCATCGACGATCAAGGCATGTGTCATCGGGCTATTGCCTCGAGGGTCCGGATGGGGGTGCATGATGCACCATGCATTTGTGCACGCCATCCGTGGTTGCGCGCCGAGCATTTCATCCGCTTGAATCAAGGCGCAGTACCCCCACTTGACGACGATGCAAGCAAGCTCGGCAGCGGGCTCGCAGCGCCCACTTGATACGATGCTTTTTCTGAACTCAAAGGAACGCGACATGAAATCCTGGATCCTGGCTTTGTCGATGGCGGTGACGGCCGCTGGTCTGGCGCCCTTGAGCGTCGATGCGAAGCGCCTCGGTGGCGGCGGTACATCCGGCATGCAGCGCAGCCTGCCGCCGCGTTCGACGCCCGACGCCACGCCGGCCAAGCCCGCGCAAGCCAGCCCCGCGGCTCCGGCCACCGCCGGTGCCGCCCCGGCTGCGGCGCCCAAGCGCTCGTGGATGGGCCCGATCGCCGGTCTTGCCGCCGGGCTGGGCATCGCCGCGTTGATGGGCCATCTCGGCATGGGCGCCGAATTCGGCAACATCCTGATGATGGTCTTGTTGGCGGTCGTCGCGTTCGTGGCGATCCGCTTCGTGATGAGCCGCATGCGAGGTCAGGCGGCGCCACGATCCCTGGCGGCATCGAACGGGATGCAGTTCGCCGGTGCGGGTGCGGGCACGGATGCGGCAACCGGCTCGGGCTGGAATGCCCAGCCCGCCGCCGAGCCGGTGGCGACATCGACTGCGGTAACGCCAACCTTCGCACGCCCGCCGACGGTGCCGGTCGGCTTCGATCAGCCCGCATTCGAACGCATCGCGAAGATGATCTTCATCCGCATGCAGTCCGCCAACGACAGCGCCGACCTGAACGATCTGCGCCAGTTCACGACGCCCGAGATGTACGCGTCGATCAAGCTCGATCTGCAAGAGCGCGGCAGCAGCGAGCAGCACACCGATGTGGTCCAGGTCGACGCCGAAGTGCTCGACTTCGCTGCCGAGGCCGATCGTCAGGTGGTCAGCGTTCGCTTCCACGGACTGATCAAGGAAGAGGCGGCCGGCCCGACGAACGCGTTCGACGAAGTCTGGCACCTGGTCAAGCCGAACGACGACAGCCGCGAGTGGGCCATCGCCGGCATCCAGCAAGCGAGCTGATCGCGCGTCCCGTTCTGCCTTGACCACGCTGCTGCACATCTCGGACACCCATTTCGGGACCGAGCAGGCGCCGGTGGTCGAGGCGCTGGTGCGACTCAGCCGCGACTTGACGCCCGACTTGCTGGTGCTGTCGGGCGACATCACGCAGCGCGCCAAGCCCGAGCAATTCGCGGCAGCGCGTCAGTTCGTCGACCGCCTCGGCCTGCCGCGACTGGTGATTCCCGGAAACCACGACATTCCGCTGTTCAACGGAGTCGCGCGGCTGCTGTTTCCTTATGCCAATTTCCAGCGCGCCTTCGGTGAGGTGCTGGAGCCGGTGCACGACAGCGTCGAGCTGCTGGTGCTGTGCGTCAAGACCACGCGGCGGCTGCGCCATGTCGAAGGCCAGGTGTCGGAGGCGCAGATCGAGCGGGTC
>JANMTL010000198.1:0-1787 GCA_031390425.1 Rhizobacter sp. | reverse complement strand
GCCCAGGGCGCGGTGATCGGCTATGTCGTGCTGGTCGCGAGCTATGCCTACGCGCTGAACCGGCTGGATCGCGAGCACGGCGTCGACGAAGGCGTTTCGCGTGGCGGCTGATCCAGCGCCGGAGGGGCCGGGCCCTGCGCGGCGCGGACGTTCATCGTTCCATCGACGGCTCGACCGCATCTACCTGGCCTACACGCTCGCCTTCGTCGACGCCGTGCTCGCGATCCAGCCGGTTCAGCGCGTAGGCATAGCTCGCGACCAGCACGACATAGCCGATCACCGCGCCCTGGGCCGCCAGCCAGAAGCTGAAGGGCCAGCCGAAGAAGTGAAAGCTCAGGTCGCGCGCGAAGAACACGCCGCCGAAGGTGACGACGAACCAGACCAGCAACAGACCGCCGGTCAGGCGCAGCACACGTCGCCAGTAGCGGCGTTGCGGGCTGTCGGCCGGGTCGGTCGGGGACGGGGTCATCGCGGCCGAATGTAGCCGGCAGCCGGCGGGCTGCGCAGCGGGCGAAACCCGCGCGATCTCGGCTGCACCGAAGCGTGACGCTCAGGTCGCGCTGCCCGCCTTCATCCGCAGCGCGGTGTTGGCCAGCGCATCAGCGCGTTCGTTGTACGGATCGCCGTTGTGACCGCGCACCCAGCGAGTGGTCACCTTGCGCGCATCCGCCAGCGCGAACAGGCGCTTCCACAGCGCGAGATTGGCGACCGGCTCGCCCTTGGCGTTGCGATAGCCCTTGCGCTCCCAGCCGGCGCGCCATTCGGACAGGCCCTTCAGCACGTACTGACTGTCCGAGACGAGTTCGACAGGGTCGCCCTCGGGCACGCGAGTCAGACCTTCGATGGCCGCGGTCAGCTCGGCGATCTGGTTGGTGCCGGGGCCGATGAAGCCGTAGTGGTCGGACTCGGTCCTGCCGTCGGGCGCAATCAGCACGGCGCCCCAGCCTGCCGGGCCGGGGTTGCTTGGCGCGCATGCGCCATCGGTGTAGGCCACCCAGTTCATTCGATGCGGGCTGTCTCGGATTGCGGGGCGGCGAGGCTATCACGGTGGGTGTGGGCCGCGACGGCCGGCGCCTTCACCTTCGAGCGCTGCGGCGTGCTCTTCAACAACCCCACCAGGCGCATGCCGCGCACCCGCTTGACGGCGGTCAGCGTGTAGACCGCGCCGAACACCGGCCACCAGCGATCGCCGGCACGTTCGGCCCAGGCGAAGCGGTCGAGCCATCGGGCCGACTCGAATGGTGGACGATAGCAACCAAATCGTCCGGCCTCGACCTCGAAGCTGAGCAGTCGCAGCCAGTCGCGCAGCCGACGGTAGCCGATCGGTTCGGCCACGCCGGACAGGAAGCGCGGGCGCTGCCCGCCGAGACGCAGCCCGTTGCGCAGCGCAGAGCCGCTGCGACGCAAGCCCCACAGGCTCGTCGGGTTGAACCCCACGATGACGACCCGCCCTTCGGGTCGCAGAACACGCTCGACTTCGCCCAGCGTGGCGTGCGGATCGCTCGCCAGTTCGAGCGTGTGCGGCAGCACGACCAGGTCCAGGCTCTGCGAATCGAAGGGCAAGGCATCGAAGTCGCAACGCAGCGCCACCGCCGCATCCGACGGCACGACGGTGTGCAATGTCTGCGCATGGCCATTCGCTTGAGGCACCATCGCGCGTCCATCGGCCACCCAGCGATGGGGCATACGGTTGGCCCGCAGCGCATCGAGTTGCGGCAGGCCGAGTTGCAACGCATGGAAGCCGAAGATGTCGACCACCGCATGGTCCACATGCTGCTGTTCCCATG
>JANMTL010000167.1:0-30309 GCA_031390425.1 Rhizobacter sp. | reverse complement strand
CGCGCGCCAAGTGATGCGCAAGCGCCTGCGCGAAGGCACGCTCGACGACAAGGACATCGAGATCGATGTGGCCGAAGCCAAGCCGCAGCTCGAAATCATGGGCCCGGCCGGCATGGAAGACATGGCCGAGCAGCTCAAGGGTCTGTTCGCCAACGTCGGCGCGCACAAGCGCAAGGTGCGCAAGCTGAAGATCGGCGAGGCGCGCACGCTGCTGGTCGAAGAAGAAGCCGCCAAGCTGGTGAACGAAGAAGAAATCAAAGCCGCTGCGCTGCTGCAGACCGAGCAGAACGGCATCGTCTTCATCGACGAGATCGACAAGGTCGCGTCGCGCGGCGAGACCGGCAACGCCGATGTGTCACGCCAGGGCGTGCAGCGCGATCTGCTGCCGCTGGTCGAGGGCACCTCGGTCAGCACCAAGTACGGCATCGTCAAGACCGACCACATCCTGTTCATCGCGTCGGGCGCGTTCCACCTGGCCAAGCCCAGCGATTTGATCCCCGAACTGCAAGGCCGCTTCCCGATCCGGGTTGAGCTGGCGTCGCTCAGCGTCGAGGATTTCGAGGCGATCCTGACGCAGACGCATGCGAGCCTGGTCAAGCAATATCAGGCGCTGCTGATGACCGAAGGCGTTACGTTGCAGATCGCGCCCGATGGCATCCGACGCTTGGCGCAAATTGCGTTTGATGTCAACGAGCGCACTGAAAACATCGGCGCACGGCGCCTTTCCACCGTGATGGAGCGGCTGCTCGACGAGGTCAGCTTCGACGCGCCGAACCGCAGCGGTCACGTCATCACGATCGGCGCCACCGAGGTCGATGCGAAGCTGGCCGAACTCGCGCGCAACGAAGATTTGTCGCGCTACATCCTGTAGCTCGAATTCATTCCCTCGCCGCAGAGGGACGAGGGAGAAATCAACCTGCCGCGCGCTGCGACTGAAGTGTCAGCAGTCCTTCGAAGATCAGCGTGTCGACCGTCTCGAACGGCAGGTCGGTGATCGGGGACAGCTTCACTGCGGCACCGCCGGTCATCAGCAGCAGCGGGGCGTGACCCGCACGCTCCAGCAGCCGGCGATGCATGCGCTCCACCGCGCCGGCGATGGCATGCGCGCCGCCACTCATCAACGCGTCGCTGGTGTTGGTGGGGAAATCGACCACCTCGCCGGTCGGCGCCTTCAGGCCTGCGGTGCCCATCTCGAGCGCGCGCAGCATCAAGCCGAAGCCGGGCAGGATCAAGCCGCCGATGAAGCGGCCGTCGGCGTCCAGCGCATCGACCGTGACCGCGGTGCCCACCATCACGACCAGCGCTGCGCGCGGCGCGCCCGCTGCCAGCACACGCTGGCGGGCAGCGATCAGCGCCACCCAGCGATCGACACCGAGTCGCATCGGGTGGTCGTAGCCGTTGCTGACACCGGCCGCCTTCGCGGTCGAGACGACCCAGCGCGGCTCCAGGTGCCAGAGGTCTTCGATCTGCTCCGACACGCGTCGCTTGACGCCCTCGCCCGCGACCACGCAGCCCAGCATGCCCGACGGCCGGGGCAGCGGTTTCCAGTCGGCATCGGCGAGACGATCGACGGTTTCCAGGAACACCGCGCCTTGCATCAACAGCTCGGCATCGGGCTGCGCGGCTGCGTACAGCGCCCACTTGAGCCGGGTGTTGCCGACATCGACCGCGAGAAAGCTCATTGCCGCGGCGTCCGAACGATCAGCACCCGCAAGGCACCATGGGTCCAGGACACCAGCGGGGCTTCGAGATGGGGCAACCGTTTCATCGGCGGCGATTGTGACGGCAAACCTGCACCAGGCCGCGCACTACACTCGATCGCTCCCTGCCGCTTTCGTCGGCCCGCGCGCCGGCCCCACCGCCATGCCTGTGTCAGACAACGACCTCGACGCCTACCGCCACAGCAGCGCAGGCAAGGGCAAGCGCTTCAATCTGAAGCACATCTCCCCGGCCGACAAGCCCTGCTCCAGTGGCGACAAGGCCGCCGACAAGGCAGCAGTCGCCGCCTTCGCGCTCGAAGTCGACGAGCTGCAGAACCTGCTTTATGCGAACCGCAAGCACCGGCTGCTGGTGGTCTTGCAGGGCCTCGACACCAGCGGCAAGGACGGCACGGTGCGCGGCGTGTTCGGCGCCACCAGCCCGCTCGGCGTGCACGCAGTCGGCTGGAAAGCGCCTAACGAGGACGAGCTGGCGCACGACTACCTGTGGCGCATTCATCAACGCGTGCCAGCGGCGGGCGAGATCATCGTCTTCAACCGCAGCCACTACGAAGACGTGCTGGTGCCGGTGGTCAACGGCTGGATCACGCCGGAACAAACGGCACAACGCTATGCGCACGTCAACGAGTTCGAGCGCATGCTGGTCGAGACCGGCACGTTGGTGCTGAAGTTCATGCTGCACATCTCGAAGGACGAGCAACGCATGCGATTGCAAGAGCGCATCGACGACCCGGCCAAGCACTGGAAGTTCAGACTCGGCGACCTCGAAGTGCGCAAGCAGTGGGATGCATACCAACAGGCCTATGCCGACGCGATCTCGGCCACCGGCACTGCCTGGGCACCGTGGACCGTGGTGCCGGCCGACTCGAAGACGCATCGCAACCTGATGGTCGGCACGCTGGTGACGCGTGCACTGCGCGCCCTGAAGATGCAGCCGCCACCGGCCGACCCGGCGCTGGTAAATGTGAAGGTCGAGTAATTTCGACGCGGTCATGGAATGTGGCTGACGAGCGTAACAACAGTTGCCCGCGGCACCTCGATCCTCAACGCCGTCTGCGCCGCCGCCACGCACGGCAAGATGGATCCGTCACGCTTCTCGTCGGCGCTCAGGCCCGGCCAATCGATCAGGTAACGCACCCGGCCGCTGATCACGCGGCACAGGCAGGCGCGGCAGGTGCCGTTGCGGCAAGAGGTCGGCAGCACGATGCCGGCGTCGCGCGCGGATTCGACCAGCGAGACGCCACTGCGGCTCTCAAACCGCCAGCCCTGCGGTTCGATGTCGACCTCAAACTGGTCGTCGGGCCCCGCGCTCACTGCTTGGGTTCGTCGGGCAGGCCGAACACGACCACGCTGTCGCCCGTCTTGAACCCGAACAGCGAGTTGCCGCCAACCGCGACCGCGACGAACTGCTTGCCGCCCACCGCGTAGGTGATCGGCGGCGCATTGACCCCGGCATCGCAGGGCTGCGACCACAGTCGCTTGCCGGTGCTGCTGTCCAGTGCGGCGAACACGCCCTTGCCGACACCGCTGAAAACCACGCCGCCTGCGGTAGTCAGCACGCCGCCGACCAGCGGTTCGTCGGTCTTCAACTGCCAGCGCAAGCGGCCTCCGTTGCGCAGATCGAGCGCGGTCAGCGTGCCGCCTTGTTCGGTGCCGTTCTGCGTGCTGGCGTACTGCAACACACTGCCGTCGGGCCGCTTGACCTCGTGCGCGATGTAGCGGGTGGGCAGGTGCGACGCGGGCACGAAGATCAGCCCCAGCGACGGGTCGTACGACGACGGCGACCAGTTGGCTCCACCGGCGATGCCGGGCGCAATCAGCACGCCCTCGCCCGGCTGCGGCGGCGTGAACAGGTTGCTCTGCGGCACGAAAGCGTCTGACTTGTACAAAAATCGCCCGTCGCGCCGGTCGTGCACGTAGACCCAGCCGAGCTTGCTGGGCGATGCCAGCGCGGGCACCTTTTTCCCATCCACAGCGAGGTCGAACAGCACCGGCGGGCTGGCGACGTCGTAGCCCCAGCGGTCGTGCGGAATCTGCTGGTGGTACCACTGCAACTTGCCGCTGCGCAGATCGAGCGCGACCAGCGACGAGGTGTACAGGTTGTCGCCGGGGCGAGAAGCGTCGGCCATCTGCGGCGACGGGTTGCCGGTGCCGAAGATCAGCAACTGGCGCTCGACATCGACCACCGGCGTGGCGTAGATCGAGCCGCCGCCAAACTTCCACGCGTCGGCGTTCGCTGCGGCACGTGCCTTTTCGTCGGCGAGATTGCGGTGGGTCGGCAGGCCGTCGGTGATGGCATCGCGGTACGGGCCCTCCCAGCCGGGGCCGGTGATGTCGAAACGCCACAGCGTTTTGCCGGTGTGCGCATCGAAAGCCGCCATCAAGCCCGGCTGGCCGTACTGGCCCGAGACACCGACCACCGACAGGCCCTGGTCCGGGTGCAGGCCGTAGCCGACGCCGTTGATGCCGATGTAGACGCGCCCGTCATGCACCAGCGGTGCCGCGCCGATGCCGACACCGGTGGAGCCGGTGGCGCCGACCTTCGACATCGGATCGTCCGCTTGCAACTGGCTGGTCGCTTCGGTGCGGCCGGCGTATTCGGCCACCGAGACGTCCCACAACACGGCGCCCGATTTTTGGTCGAGCGCGACCAGCCGCCCGTCTGCGCTGCCCACGTACACCTTGCCTGCGGCCACCGCCACGCCGCGGCTGGCCGGCCCGCAGCACAGCTGCTTCGAGCGCAGCGTGTGCTGGTAGCGCCACAGCTCGCGGCCGGTGGCGGCGTCGAGCGCGACCACGTGGCTGAACGGCAGCGAGATGAACATCACGCCGTCGGCCACGATCGGCGTCGCCTGGAAGGTGGCCTTGATGCCGCTGTGGAAGGTCCACTTCGGCACCAGGCGCTCGACGTTGGCCGCATTGATGCTCGACAGCGATGAATGCCGCTGCCCGCCGAGGTCGTGGCCGTGCAGCGCCCACGACTCGTCGGCGAGCGGCGCCGCGTGGGCGGACCCCAGCGTTGCCAGCAGCAGCGCCAGCCCGCTGATCACCGACCCACAGCGAACGCGGTCGAACACGGTGTGAATCGGCTCATGCATACCAGCTCCCAGAAAGAATCGAAGACCCTACCGCGTCAATGCGCGATCGACGCGACCCAGAGGATGGTGCCGATCAGCGCGATGGCCAGCACGACAGCTGCGACCGTCAAGGCCCGAGCGCGCTGGCGCAGCGCATCGACCGCTTCGACCAGCCGTGCGTTCTGCGCCGCCAACGAATCGAGCAATTCGGCAGCCGCTTGCTGGCGCTCGGCCGCCTGCGCGAGGCGGCTGTCCAGCGTGGCGATCCATCGCATCACGTCTGCCAGCGGGTCGCCTTCGTCGACGCCGGCCGGCGCCACGACGGCGCTGTCGGCCGCGGCAGTGGCCTCCTGCGTGCGCTTGAAAAAGCCGCGCGCACTCTTGGCCAGACCCGGCGCCGCTTCGATCACGGTGCCCCAGGGAATGACTTTCAGCGCTTGCAGCCAGGCCGCCATCGGGTGCTCCGGAGATCGATCAGCGCTGCCAGGCGACGCCGTCGTCGGTCAGCAAGGCGTCGAGCGGCAGGTCTTCGGCACGCGCTCGCAGCATCGGCAGGAAGCCGTTGGAGTAGCACAGGCCGACGGTGTACGGACGCGGCTTCAGCGCCGCCACGGTGCGGTCGTAGAAGCCGCCGCCGTAGCCGAGGCGCACGCCTTCGGGCCCATAACCGACACAGGGCAGCAGCACCAGATCTGGATCGAAGGTGTCGGTGCCTTTGGGCTTGGGAATGTCGTAGGCGTCGGCCTCCATCGGGCAACCCGGGAACCAGACATGGAACTTGAGCGCGCCGACCACGCGGTCGACCACCGGCAGGCCGATGCGCCGCTTGTCGGCGCCTTCGGTCCAGCGGTAGAGCGCGGGCAGCGGATCGAACTCGCCCTTGATCGGCCAGTAGCCGCCGATCGCGGTTTCGGTACGCCGGACCAGCCAGACCCGCAGCACGCTTTGCAGAGCGACCGCGCGCTCGTGGCGGTCGGGCAGCGCCAGTCGGGCGGCGATCAGTTTGGGACGCAGGGCGACGCGTTCGTCGGGCACGTCGGCAGGGTCGGGTGGGCTCATGCGCGGATTGTGCAAGAGTGAGGCGCGGCGTGCATGCCAAAGCCGCGCTGCAAGCGGGTCGAGGCCGGACCGCTTCAAACCACGCCGCGTTCGGTCACCACGCACGCGAGTCGCTGGTCGTGGGCTTGCGGCAACCATTCTGCCGCGTCGATCTCGCCGATCGACCACGCCACGCCGACGACGGTGGCGTGCGGATGCGCCGCCATCCAGCGGTCGAAATACCCGCCGCCGTAGCCGAGCCGCCATCCCGACGCGGTGTAGCCGACACAGGGCGCCAACACCACGTCGGGCACCACGACCGCACCCTCGGGGGCCAGGATTCGACACGCGTCGCGCCCGCCGAGCGGCTGGCGATCCCAGTGGCGATAGTCCATGCGATTCGGGTTGCGAAACGAAAACGGCAGCGCGAGCGGCGTGTCGGCAAGCAGCGGATCGGACACGCAGGCTGCTGCCACATCGAATTCAGATCGAACTGCGCTGTAGATGCCGAGTCTTTCGGGGGCGAGCTGTCGCAGCACCGACATAAGATGGTTCGCAAACTGCCGCTGCGAGGTTGCGTCGGCAAGGAAAGCGGATCGCGCTGCCAGCAAGCGCAGGCGCAAGGCCTGGCGGGCCACGGCACACACATCGACCAGGGTTTCGGACATGAACGGATCGGCAGGATGCGGAGTGATGCAATCGTGAGCCATGGCGCAGGCGGGACGGCGCCCGGCGGCAGACCGACAGGCGTTGAATCAGTATATGAGTCGGTTTCGACAGCTCGGGCTGCTTGTGGCCTGCGTGCCGTCGTGCTGGTTCTGTGTGGCCTCGCCGGCTCGATGGCGACGGCACCGGATGTGCGTGCACAAGCCGCGACGCCGTCGGCAGCACGTTCGGCGCCCGATGCGCTGCTCGAAGCCCGCGAGGCCTATCGCAAGCGCGACCGCGTGCGGCTGGCCGCGCTGCGCGACGCGATCGCCTCGGCGCAGCATCCGCTGGCCATGTGGGTGGACTACTGGCACGCCAATCTGCGTCTGAGCACCTTGCAGCAGCCCGACCTCGATGCGTTCTACGCCCGCTGGGGCGGCAGCTACGTCGAAGACCGGCTGCGCAACGACTGGCTGCTCGAACTGGGGCGGCGCCGCGACTGGGCCAACTTCAGCGTCGATTTCCCGCGCTTCCGGATGAACGACGACCGCGAGGTCGCCTGCTACGCGCTGCTCACCGACCACCTGGCCGGCCAGGACGTGCGCGACACAGCACGCAAGGCCTGGTTCGCGCAGCGCGATGCCGACGACGGCTGCGCGCTGCTCGCCAGCACGCTGATGACCGCGCAGCTGCTCAAGCCGGCCGATGCTTGGCGCAAGGCGAGGGTCGCGATGGAGCTCAACCGCCCGCGCGTGGTCGCGCAGGCGGTCGGTCTGGTTCATCCGCAGGCCGACAGTGCGGTGCAGGCCCTCATCGATGCACCGTCTCGTTACTTGTCGCACAAGGCGCAGTCGGCCGGGCGCAGCAACGCCGAGTTGGCGACGCTGGCGCTGATCAAGCTTGCTTCCACGGACCCCGATGCAGCCGCGACCGCGATGCGCGAGCGCTGGGAGCGCGCGCTGCCCGACGACTTGGCCGCGTGGGCCTGGGCGGCCACCGCCAAGCAATCGGCGCTGCGGCTGTCGACCAATGCGCCCGAGCAGTTCCAGCGTGCCGAACGCGTGGCCGGCGGCTCCGCGAAAGGGTCTGCGAACCCCGCCACGGCTCAGCCGGTGGAAAGCGAATGGCCCGACGACACGCTGGCCTGGAAGGTGCGCGCCGCCCTGCGCGCCAACCAGGGCGCCGGCCGCTGGCAACAGGTGATCCAGGGCGTCAACGCGATGAGCCCCACCGAGCAGCTCGACCCGACCTGGATCTACTGGAAAGCGCGCGGCTTGCAGTCCTTGTCGGTCGACTCGCAGGACGGCGACGGCCTGCGCAGCCAGGCGCGCGAGATGCTGGCCGGCATCGCCGGACAACTGCATTTCTACGGCAGGCTGGCGAGCGAGCAACTGGGGCTGGCGGTGGCGCTGCCCTCGCAACCCGGCGCGTTGTCGGCGGCCGAGCGCGATGCCGCTGCCAGCCACGCGGGGTTGAGTCGCGCGCTGCATTTGATCGCGATCGGCCTTCGCAACGAAGGCGTGCGCGAATGGAACTACAGCCTGCGCGGCATGGGCGACCGCGAGCTGCTGGCTGCTGCGCAGCGGGCCTGCGACCGCGAGGTGTGGGATCGCTGCATCAACACCAGCGAGCGCACGCGCACCGAGATCGACATGCAGCAGCGCTTCCCGACGCCGTTTCGCAAGCAGGTGCTGGCGCGCACGAAGGAGATCGGTCTCGACCCGGCGTATGTGTACGGCCTGATCCGCCAGGAATCGCGCTTCATCATGGACGCGCAATCGGCGGTCGGCGCCTCGGGGCTGATGCAGGTGATGCCGGCGACCGCGCGCTGGACGGCCAAGCGGATCGGACTCGACTACCGCAACGAGCAGATCGCCGATCGCGACACCAACCTGAAGCTCGGCACCGGCTACCTGAAGCTGGTGCTCGACGACTTCGCCGGCTCGCAGCCGCTCGCCGCAGCGGCGTACAACGCCGGCCCGAGCCGCTCGCGCCGCTGGCGTGAGGGCCCGTCGCTCGAACCGGCTGCGTGGGCCGAGAACATCCCGTTCACCGAAACCCGCGACTACGTCAAGAAGGTGCTTTCCAACGCCTCGTACTACGCCGCCCTGCTGGGCGGTAACTCGGTGTCGTTGTCGGCCCGACTCGGCAAGGCGATCGGCCCGCGCGAGCCCGGCGCGCCGGGCGCCGACAGGGATTTGCCCTGACCGCGCAGAATCGAGCGCTTCATCCCGTCGAAGAGGCTCGCCTTCCGTGTCGAACATCCTGATCCTGGGCGGTACCGGCTTCGTCGGACGCAGCGTCTGTGAAAAGCTCGTCGAACGCTCCGGCGGCGCGGGCGACTGCCTCACCGTGCCGAGCCGCAGGCCGAATCGCGCGCAGCACCTTCGCACCTTGCCGACGGTCGAGCTGGTCGAGTCCGATGTTCACGACGACGTCGAGTTGATGCGGCTGCTCGGCGGCTGCGATGCGGTCATCAACCTGATCGCGATCCTGCACGGCAGCGCAGCCGATTTCCAGCGCGTGCACGTCGACCTGCCGCGCCGACTGGTCGCCGCCTGCCAGGCCAGTGGCGTGAATCGCGTCGTACACGTCAGCGCGCTCGGCGCAGCGGCCAATGCACCGTCGAATTACCTGCGATCGAAGGCTGCGGGTGAGGCCGTGCTGCACGCCGCCGGACTGGCGCTGACGGTGCTGCGGCCGTCGGTGATCTTCGGTGAGCACGACCAATTCTTGAACCTGTTCGCGCGCCTGCAGGCGGTGGCACCGGTGATGCCGCTGGCGGGGGCGTCGGCACGCTTCCAGCCGGTGTGGGTGGAGGACGTGGCAACCGCCATCGTGGCGTCGCTGGACGACCGCTCGTCGATCGGGCAGACGGTCGAATGCGGCGGGCCGGCGGTTTACAACCTGGAACAGCTGGTGCGGTTTGCGGGTCGCTGCACCGGCCACGAGCGGCCGGTGATCGCCCTGCCCAACCCCATCGCCCGGCTGCAGGCTGCGGTGATGGGCTGGCTGCCCGGCGAACCGCTGATGTCCGGCGACAACCTCGATTCGATGCGCGTGCCCAACGTGCTGAGCGGCGATTTCCCGGGGCTCGAAGCCTTCGGCATCCAGCCCGCGTCGATGGAAAGCGTGATGACGACGCTGCTGACCGGTCGCGCGGGCGTCGCGCGCCTCGAACCGCTGCGCGCCAGCGCGCACCGCCGCTGATCGAGCGCATCGGCTGCCGTGTGCGCATGAAAGTCTGGAAAGTCGGCGGTGCGGTGCGCGACGCCATGCTGGGGCGGCCCATCAGCGACATCCGAGATATCGACTGGGTCGTCACCGGCGCCACGCCCGACACCATGCGAGCCGCCGGCTACATCCCGGTGGGCCGCGATTTCCCGGTGTTCCTGCACCCGGTCACGAAGCAGGAATACGCGCTCGCCCGCACCGAGCGCAAGACCGCGCCGGGCTACCACGGCTTCGTCTTTCACACCGACCCGGGCGTCACGCTCGAAGCCGACCTGCTGCGCCGCGACCTGACGATCAACGCGATGGCGCAGGACGAAACCGGCGCGATCACCGACCCCTACGGCGGCCGGCGCGATCTGCACGCAAAGCTGCTGCGACATGTGTCGCCAGCCTTCGCCGAGGACCCGGTGCGCATCCTGCGCGTGGCGCGCTTCGCGGCGCGCTTCGGCGATTTCGAGGTCGCTGCCGAAACACAGGTGCTGATGCGCACCATGGTGCAGGCCGGTGAGGTCGACGCATTGATCGCCGAACGCGTGTGGCGGGAGCTGTCGCGCGGCCTGATGGAGCCGCATCCGGCACGGATGTTCGACGTGCTGCACGACTGCGGCGCTCTGGCACGGCTGCTGCCGGAGATCGATGTGGACTGGCCGCCGGTGGGCCTTGGCCGAAGCGACCGGCGCGCGGCGAGCCTGCGTGGCGCCGTCGACCGTGCCGCGCAGCGCGCCGCGCCTTTGCCGGTGCGCTTTGCGGTACTGACCCATCGACTGGGTGGTGTCGCTCAGGCGTCGCCCGCCGCAGCACCGTCAACCGCGTTGCGATCGCTGTGCGACCGCTGGCGCGTCCCTTGCGACTGTCGCGAGGTGGCCGAAGGCGTGCTGCGCGAGCGCGCATCGGTGGAGCGCAGCGCAGTGATGCACGCCGACGAACTGGTACGCCTGCTCGACCGCTGCGACGCCTGGCGCCGCCCTGCGCGCTTCGAACTGATGCTGATGGCATGCACTTGCATCTTCCGCAGCGAAGCCGTCGGCGAAAATCTGCCGTCCGGAAACATCACGGCGCGTTTGCAGCAAGCACTGAAGCATGCGGCGGCGGTCGATGTGGGCACAGCAGCCGAGCAGGCTGCTGTGCAGGGCCTGAGCGGCCCACAGATCGGAGAGGCCGTCCATGCAGCGCGAGTTCGCGCCGTGATGGACGATGTCAACGACGGGAACGATTAACGATCGCGGCCTGGACTTGCCTGATGGGGATCCCGGCAGTACGGATCATCCGACTCCGGGGTGTCGCTGCAGACTCAATTCAATCCGCAACGACCGCGCCTCACTCAGCTTCAATCAAGCGTTGCGGCGCCGGCGAACGACGTATCCGACGGCACCCAGACCGGCCAGAAACAGCGCGTACGTTTCAGGCTCTGGCACTGGCGCGGCCGCGAAGTTGAATGTGCCTCCACCCTGTCGAATGCGAAATTCGTTGGCAGAAATGAGCTCCACCGTAGACAACGTGTTGGTAAAAGCCGAGAACGCAGTCGTGTAGAACGACGTTGGACTTGCAAAAAACGCCTCGCGTCCAGGGACAGGGGCAAACGTCACCGTGGCGGTTGCGGACGGCACGAACGAGCCACCTAACGGGATCGTGACAACGCTGCCCTGCCCCGGCACCAATTTGCCAGTGGCCAGAGCGATCGGCGCCACCGCCGTGGTGGTTGGATTGTTCGATCCGTCAAACCCGAACGAAGCGGTCGATCCGTTGTAGCCGTAGAGCGTGAAGTCGAGCGAAGTGAAAGAGGCGGTCGTCACGCCGCTCAGCGGGCTGCCACCGGAGGTTTGAACGCCTGCGCCCTCAAAGCTGAAATAAAGGCCGTACCCTTGATTGAGCCCTGGGGCACTTGCCACCGAGCCCAGCGATTGGAAGCCCTGGATGCTCAAAAGACCCGATTCTGTGAAAGCGCCAACCGAATCGAGCGTCACGTGCGCAAAGCTCGACACGATGATGTTGTCTGCGTTGACCGGATCACCCGCTAACCCGGCCGCGGACGGATTCAACGTGAACGCGGGCAGCGCCCAAGCGCTGGCGCAAGCGGCCGTCAGTGTCAGTGCAGCGAGCACGCGGCGGGCGTACATCTTGGCAGGTGCAAAAACATCAGCATTCATCATGGGCTCCTTGAAAAATCAAATGCCAGTAGAGACTAAGAGGGCGGTGCGTAGCGGTCTGTGCGCCAGCGCACGCAAGCGAAAAACGTCGTTTGAGCTGCTGCAGCCTGCCTTCAAGCCTGCAACAAGCAGGGCGGCCGAAACCGCCGAGCGGCGACGGCCAAGTTGGGGACAACCGGCGCCAGTCGGCCGAGGATTCCCGTCTCTTCGACCGTGGAAAAGAAGTCGGGGTAAAGCGACCGCTCAACACGCGCGCATTCTGGTTTGCCACCGAAGCGAGAAATCTGCTCACGCGCATGGGCGAGGTCCAGACACAACAACACGGCAGGCGCCTTGACGCGCTGATTGAAACGTTGCGGCCCGAGCACCTCGAACCCCAACATCCGCTGGTAGTAGGAAACGTGACGCGGATTGACTTCGATCAGCACGCTGTCGAAACTCATCACGCGGTGGGCGTAGATGTAAGCGACGTGAAACAGCGACGCCAGCACGCGGCGTGAACGCACCACGCTGTCCATCGCCAACGTGGTGAATTCGCAGATCGCGCGACCGGCGTCGCGCAGCGCATCGGCCTGCTCGGCAAACAGGGCGTCGACGTGCAAACCTTCAGGCGAATCGAACCCGACCGTGATGGTGGCCAGCGTGGCGTCATGCTCGCTGGCGACCAGCGTGATCCGGCTGGGCGGCGGTTCGTCGGACAACGCAGTGCTGGGGTAGCCACGGGTGGCATACATGCGGTTGATCAGGATGCTGGCCGAACTTCGCTGGCCACAGGAATCGGCGCTGCGAATGTTGTAGAGCCGCTGACTCGCTTCGCACCGATGAACGTCGTCGGATTTTCCGGGGGCTTGAAGCATCGAGTGCAAAGCGTGGTGGGCCTCGCTGGGCAGACCGATCATGGTGTTGCTGAGCACGTGGGACCCCTCGAAATGTGTGCGCCAGTCGGTCGTGGTTGAACTAAACCGACAAAATGAACCAGTCGAACAAAAACCCGTCTAAGCGGAATTTTCACACGCACTGCCGGAATTCAAAGCGATCATTGGTAACCAATGGCGTCCGAAACCGGGGGCAGTGCGAGACACGGCGCTTGCAGAAAACGGCGGTTGTTTCTATCGGGATGCGCGTGTCGCAAGCCCCAATTGCCCTGAACGTGGCTCCTCAGGCACGATCACCGATGTTGCCGACGGCAACATTTCGCTACGACAAATCAATAAAGGACGAAAGATCATGATCAAAGTCAGCGTGTTCTATGCGAACACCCCTGGAGCCCGTTTCGACCACGCGTACTACTGCAACACGCACATGCCGTTGGTGGCCAAGCGGATGGGCGCCAGCCTCAAGTCGTACAGCGTCGACAAGGGCATCGCCGGTGGCACCCCGGACAGCCCGGCCTTGTACACCTGCAGCGGACACCTGATCTGCGAGTCTGTCGAGAGCTTCCAAGCCGGCTTCGGTCCCCACGCCGAAGAGATCATGGGTGACATCCCGAATTACACCGACCTGCCGCCGATCATCGTGATCAGCGAAGTGATGGTGGGGTGAGCTGAAACAAGTGGTCGCTGAGTGGGGCCCGCTGGTGGCCACCCACCCAGCGATTCTCGGCCTGCGGCCCCGGGCGACCCACTCCTCGCACGGATCGAAAGCGGTGTCGCCGACAGCGCCGACCACGCACGGACGTCGCCAGCACGCTCGCTGGGTACCGACTAGAAAAACTTCCCCAACGCCAGGGCGATCACGCTCAACAGCACGCTGCTGCCGATCGGCAGGAAGATTTCACGCCCGAACAACTTGAACCTGAAATCGCCCGGCAGTCGGCCGAGCCCGATCTTCTCCAGCCAGCGGTGGAAACTGCCGAAGATCAGCAGCACCAGGAAGATCACGATCAGCCAGCGGATCACGGCGTCACCCCGTCGCGAGGGCAGGCGTTACAGCGTGTGCGTGCGATCGCCATGGGTGTATCCGATCGGTGAAGTGGTGAATTCGGGGCTGCACTGTCGGGCAAAACCGATGACCTTGAACAGCTCACCCATCTCGTGTTCGGTCAGCAGTTTCTGCGCGTTGGCGATGGTGCGGATGTCCGCACCTTGCAGCAAGTCGAGCAGGCCGCAGTTCATCAGGAAGCGCGCTTGGCTGGTGTAGCCCAGCACGTCGAGGCCGGCGGCCTGCGCGGCGACGGCGAGGCCGGTGAAGTTGATGTGCGCGGTGATGTCCTTGGCGCCCACATCGGCCAGCGGGTCGGTGTCGGCCCGATGGGCGCGGTGGCACATCAGCGTGCCGCCGCTGCGTTGCGGGTGGTAGTACTCGTGCGCCGGAAAACCGTAGTCGATGAAGAACGCGGCGCCGCGCTGCAGCCGGTCGGCCAGCGTCGCGATGAAGGCTTCGGCCTGGGGGTGGATCTCGGTGATGGTTCCCGGCGCGAATGCCGCGTCATCGGCCGGCGGCCGCAACTCGGTGTCGCGGTCGGCCCAGGCCCAGCTCGATGCGGCCGGGGCAGCGGTGGCCTCGGCGCAGACCACCCCGCGCTCAAGCCAGCGCTGCCCATCGAAGTGCAGCAACTGCACCGGCATCGCGTCGAGCACTTCGTTGCCGACGACCACGCCGTGCATCACTTCAGGGAGTTCATCGACCCAGCGGACCCGACCCAGGTGCAAATGCAGCACCTCGCGCTGCCGGTCACGCAGGCGGCCGGACACATCGACGATGGTGTAGCGCCGGAGCTGCGCACCCAGCGTGTCGAGCAGTTCGCGCGCCAGCACGCCGGAGCCGGCGCCGAATTCCCAGATCTCGTCGGTGCCGCTGCCGGTCAGCGCCTGGCCGATCTGGCGGGCCAGCGCCTGGCCGAACAGCGGCGACAACTCCGGAGCGGTGACGAAATCACTGCCCGACGACGGCAACACGCCGAACTGGCGGTCGCCACGCGCGTAGTAGCCGAGGCCGGGTGCGTACAGCGCCAGCGCCATGTAGCGGTCGAAAGGCAGCCAGCCGCCCTGGCGGGTCATGGCCTGGCGGATCAACGCATGCAAAGGCGCCGCCGATACACTCAGCGGCTGTTTGTTGGGCATCGCTCCGATTGTAGAAACCATGTCCGATCCCCTGCCATCCGCCTCGCGTGCGACCCACCCCACAGCGCCTGCTGCGGTGCGCCGGGTCGTGCTGGTGAGCGGCGCAGCGCGGCGGCTGGGCCGCGAGATCGCGCTCGATCTCGCACGGCACGGTTTCGACATCGCGGTCCATTACCGCGGCGAGCCTGAAGACGCGCAGGACACGGTGGCCGAGGTGCAAACACTGGGCGCCGCCGCCCACGGCTTCCACGCCGACCTGTCCGACGAAGCCGCCTGCCGTGCGCTGCTGCCGCAAGTCGTCGCGCATTTCGGTCGGGTCGATGCGGTGGTCAACAACGCCGCCATGTTCGAGTACGACGCGCCGGCCAGCTTCAGCCACGCATCGATGGAGGCGCACTGGAAAGCCAACACCGCCCCGGCGATCCTGCTGGCGCAGGCACTGCACGATCACCACGGTGCCCACCACCGCGCGAACGAGACAACCGCCTGTGTGGTGAACCTGATCGATCAGAAGCTGTGGAACCCGAACCCAGACTATTTCTCATACACGCTATCGAAAGCCGCGCTCGAAGCCGCTACGGTGATGCTGGCGCAGGCGCTGGCGCCGCGGGTGCGGGTGTGCGGTGTGGCACCGGGCGTGACGATGGCATCGGGGCCGATGACGGCTGCTGAATTCGAGCAGGCGCACACGTTGACGCCGCTGCACCGCTCGTCGACGCCGGCCGACATCGCGCGCACGGTGCGCTTTCTGATCGACAGCCCGGCGATCACCGGCACCACGCTGCTGGTCGACGGCGGGCAGCATCTGCAAGGTCAGCCTCGCGACGTGATGTTTCTCGCGCAGCAGAAGAACAGCCGCTGAATCACCATGTCCCACCTGCTGCTGCACCCGAGCCTCGCCGACTGCCGCCGGCTCTTCTTGCGCAACCACTGCGTCGCGGTCGATATCGGCGTGCATGCGTTCGAGAAGGCCGCGCTGCAGCGGCTGCTGTTCAACGTCGAGCTGTACGTTCCGTTGGCGCTGTCCATGCCGACGACCGATGCCCTCGACGAGGTGGTCGACTACGACTTCATCCGCCGGGTGATCGCCGAACGCGTGGCACGCGGTCACATCGAGTTGCAAGAAACCCTGTGCGACGACCTGCTGGCCGCGATGCTGGCGCACCCCCGGGTGAAAGCCGCGCTGGTCTCGACCGAGAAACCCGACGTGTACCCCGACTGTGAATCGGTCGGCTGCCAGGTGTTCGGATGGCGGCTGGGCGCACGCTGATTCCCGCCGACAAGGAAAAACCATGAGCGCCGTTCTCACTGAAATCGAAGCCCAGGTGTCCGAGCCGCCAACGGCGTCCGACGCGAAGGCCGCGCACGAGATCAACAAGCTCAGCAAGCGTCTGCACCGCCTCGCGGGCCAAGCCGTCATCGACTTCAACATGATCGAAGACGGCGACCGGGTGATGGTGTGTGTGTCGGGCGGCAAAGACAGCTACGCAATGCTCGACATCTTGTCGGGCCTGCAGAAGCGCGCGCCGATCCGCTTCGAGCTGATCGCGGTCAACCTCGACCAGAAGCAGCCCGGTTTCCCGGCGCACGTGCTGCCCGAGTACCTGGCCCGGACCGGTGTGCCGTTCCACATCGAGAACCAGGACACTTACTCGATCGTCAAACGGGTCATTCCAGAGGGCAACACGACCTGCGGGCTGTGCTCGCGGCTGCGGCGCGGCATTCTGTACCGAGTGGCGGGTGAACTCGGCGCGACCAAGATCGCGCTTGGCCACCACCGTGACGACATCGTGCAGACGCTGTTCATGAACATGTTCTTCGGCAGCAAGATGAAGGGCATGCCACCCAAGCTGGTCAGCGACGACGGCAAGAACGTGGTCATCCGCCCGCTGGCCTATGTGGCCGAGACCGACCTCGAACGCTGGGCCGAACACCGCCGGTTCCCGATCATTCCGTGCACGCTGTGCGGCAGCCAGGACAACCTGCAGCGGGTGCAGATCAAGCAGATGCTGCGCGACTGGGATCGGCGCCACCCGGGCAGGGTCGAAAACGTCTTCAGCGCGATGCAACACATCGTGCCGTCGCACCTGGCGGATCGGAACCTGTTTGCTTTCACCGAACTCAAAGCGACCGGTGTTGCCGATGCGAACGGCGACCGCGCGTTCGATGAGGGCGGGGATTGCGGCCCGCCGCCGACCTCGGGGCCCCACGCAGTCGTCACACTGAAAAGGCGTGCCACCGCCTGACCTGGAGAACGTTCATGCGCCACGCTGCGTCCCTTGCGATCACCCTGGTGGCAGCGGCCGCGCTCGGCGGCTGTGCCAGCCTGAACGCGCTGAGCAGCGATGTATCCAGCTTCGGCGAGTGGCCGGCCGGCCGCGCACCCGACACCTATGCCTTCGAGCGGCTGCCGTCGCAGCAGGCTGAACCCGAGAAGCAGCAGCGGCTCGAAGAAGCCGCCCGTGGCGCGCTCGAAGCGGCCGGGTTCAAGCCGGCCGGCGACACCCAGGCGGCCGGCGTCACGGTGCAACTCGGCGCACGGGTCGAGGCGGCCGACCGCTCGCCATTCGACGACCCGTTTTGGTGGCACGGGGGTCTGTACCGATCGCGCTTCGGTTACGGAGGATGGGGCGGATTCGGCGGCTGGGGCGGCGGCGTGGGATTCGGGCGCGGCTGGGGATACGGCGACGCTTACGACCACCGCCGCTACGAGCGCGAGGTGGCGGTGCTGGTCCGCGACCGCCAGTCCGGCACGCCGTTGTACGAATCGCGCGCCAGCAACAGCGGCGTGTCGTCGTCGATCGAGACGCTGCTCGGCGCGATGTTCGAGGCGGCGCTGAAAGACTTTCCGAACAGCGACCCCAAGCCGCGCGCCGTCACCACGCAGATAGCGCGTTGAGCGCCGGGTCGACGCGGGTCAACGCGTCGCTTTGGCAGCCAGCGCCCGCGCGTCGTCTTCCCAGTCCTTGAGCTGCTCGGCCGCCTGCGCACGCTGTTCGGCAGTCGTCAGGTTGTGCATCTGCGCCGCGAAGCCGCAGTTGAACTGGATCAGGCGCTGCTGGTTGGCGTGGTACTCCCCGCTGGGTGACACCCGCGCGCGCTGCACCAGCGTGCGCAGCGCGGCCGCCGCCTGCGGGGCGCTGGCCTGCTCGGTGGCGAGCCGCGCCAGCGTCTGCAACGCGTCCTGCTGGCGCACCCGCCGCTCGGCCAGCCAGCGCGCCGGATCGAACGGCGACTGCAGCGCGAGTGCCGCGACACGGTCGCGCTGGGCGCGGCTCAGGCGGCCGTAAATCGCCTCGATGCGGTCGAGCGCGCGCTTGAACTGCGCCTTCAACCGCGCTTCGGATTGGGTGGGCAGGTAATCGTCGGCAAAGGTTTCGTTGCTGTCGGCGTACTTGCGTTCCAGGTGGGCGAGTTGCGCGGGGGACAGGCCACGCAGCGCGTCGGCCAGCCCGGGCAGCGCCCGCTCGAAGGCGGCATCGATGCGCAGATTGACCTCGTCGAACCAGCGGCAGGCCTGCTCGGCGGTGGCCGGCGCGACGACCTCCTCGCGCGCCCTCGACAGCAGGGCTGCGTACTGAGGCAGCTCGTTGCGGCGGTGCCAGGCAAACCAGTCGTCGAGCGACTCGCGGGCGCGCAGCGTCTGCACGTCGTTGAAGTCGACATAGCCGTCGAGCCACCAGTAGGCGATCTCGGGCGCCTGGTTGTAGACCAGGCGCGTCGCGCTGCAACCAGCCAGCCAGACAGCGACGCTGAGCGCGATCACCAGGCGCAGGGCGGCCCACCGACGCGAGCGTCCGGACCGCGATGCGCCGTCGATAATCTCGCCCGACACGCAGGCTGCACTTGCAACAGGGATACAAAACATGGCGTTGGACATCGTGATCATGGCGGCGGGCAAGGGCACACGGATGAAATCAGACCGCCCCAAGGTGCTGCACCCGCTGGCGGGTCGCAGCCTGCTGGAGCACGTACTGCGCACCGCCGCCCTGGTGGCCGCCGACCGCATCGTCGTGGTCACCGGGCATGGGGCCGAACAGGTGGAAGCGGCCGTGAGAGCGCCCCAGTTGAAATTCGTTCGCCAATCACCGCAACACGGCACCGGCCATGCCGTGCAGCAGGCAGCGCCGCTGTTGCACGCCGAAGGCATCACGCTGATTTTGAACGGCGACACGCCATTGATTGAAGCCGCGACGCTGCGTGCCCTGGTCGAGGCCTGCGGCGGCGCTCGGCTGGCGCTGCTGACCGTCGATCTGAGCGACCCGAGCGGCTACGGCCGCATCGTGCGCCGACCCGGCGACGCTCAAGCGACGATCGAGGCCATCGTCGAGCACAAGGACGCCACGCCCGAACAGCGCGCGATCACCGAGGTCTACACCGGCGCGATGGCGGTGCCGACCGCGCAGCTCCAGCGCTGGCTGGCGCGTCTCGACAACCGCAATGCGCAAGGCGAGTACTACCTGACCGACGTGGTTGCGTTCGCGGTGGCCGACGCGGTGCCAGTGGTCGCCGCGCAGCCGCGCCGCGCGAGCGAGGTGCTGGGCGTCAACAGCCCGCAGCAGCTCGCCGAGCTCGAACGCATCTGCCAAATCGACCAGGCCGAGGCGCTGATGAGCGCCGGCGTGCGACTGGCCGACCCCGCGCGGCTGGACGTGCGGGGCGTCTTGCAATGCGGCGTCGACGTGGCGATCGATGTCAACTGCGTGTTCGAGGGCACGGTCACGCTGGGCGACCGGGTGCAGATCGGCGCCAACTGCGTGATCCGCAATGCCGTGATCGCCGACGACGCGGTGATCCACCCGTTCACCCACATCGACGGCGACACGCTCGGCGTCACCGTCGGCCGCGGCGCGCTGATCGGCCCGTTTGCACGGCTGCGACCCGGCGCGGTGCTCGGCGCTGCAGTGCACATCGGCAACTTCGTCGAAGTGAAGAATTCGACCCTGGCCGATGGCGCCAAGGCCAACCACCTGGCGTATTTGGGCGACACGACGGTGGGGGCCCGGGTCAACTTCGGCGCGGGCAGCATCACCGCCAACTACGACGGCGCGCGCAAGCACCGCACCGAGATCGGCGACGATGTGCAGGTCGGCAGCAACTGCGTGCTGGTGGCACCGGTGACGGTCGGCGCCGGTGCGACCATCGGCGCCGGCTCGACGATCACCAAGCAGGCGCCTGCCGGGCAACTGACCGTGGTGCGCGGCCGACAGGTGTCGTTGCCGGGCTGGAAGCGGCCGGTCAAGCCGGGCTGAACCGTCGCATCGCCTTCCTCTTCTCCATTTGGATGTAGACTGACCTTCAAATGGAGGAAGCCCCATGAATACCGCCACGCTCACCGCCCCCGTACCGAGTCGTCATGAGGCCCGGCCTCCCGCCTTGTGGGGCGTCAAACGACGCGATGCCGAGCGCAGCCCGAAGCTCGCGTTGCAAACCGTGATGGCGGGCCTGAAGGCATGCCACCCGACGCAGTTGCACGACGCGATCGAGCAAGGTGTGCCGACCGACATGGTGCTGCTGCTGGCCGGTGCGTTCGGCGACACCGCCGCGTCGGTGATGGCGCTGATCGGCGTGTCGGAGACCACCTTCCGGCGCAAGGTGGAAGCGAACGAGCCGCTGCCCGAGGTGGCTGGGCATCGGGTGATGGGACTGTTGCGCCTCATCTCGACGCTGCAGCGCCTGCTGGACGAGAGCGGCGACCCGGCGCGCGTGGCCGACTTCGACCTGGAAGGCTGGGTCAGTACCTGGCTGCGCGAGCCGCTGCCTGAATTCAACGGCAAGACGCCCGCCGACATGCTGCGCAACCCGGAAGGCCAGCGCGCGCTGGAAGAACTGCTCGAACGCATGCGCGGGGGCCTGCCCGCGTGACGGTCAGCGTCTGGCGCATCGCATCCGATACGCCGGATTGGGCCGCCGACGACCTGGGTGGCCAGGGTGCGGCGGCCCAAGGTGCCCGATGGAACCACGCGCGCGAACACGTCGCCTACGCCTCGACATCGATCTCGCTGGCGGCCTGGGAAACGCGTGTCCATTTGGGCCGATCCGGCATCAAGCTGCCGCTCAACCGCTACCTGGTGCGCATCGATGTGCCCGATGACGTGTGGCGCGCCAGAACCCGAGTCGCGACGCCGCTGGCTGTCGGCTGGGATGCAATTCCCGAAGGCAGGGTCTCGCGCGGCCTGGGGTCGGCCTGGCTGGCGTCCGGCAGCTCGGCGCTGTTCGTCGTGCCGTCGGTCGTGATCGAGGAAGAGGACAACGTGCTCATCGACCCGGCGCATGCGGATGCGCTGCGCATCAGGGCTGCCAAGGTGCGCCGCTTCGTCTACGACCACCGGGTCTGAAGGCCGTCACCCCGGTCACCCGCCGGGCTGACGACGAAGACAGGCAGGCTGTCGGCCACATCGCCGCGCCACACCATCGTCGCCAGGCCGGGTGTGCCCTCGTCGATGCGCTGTGCGAGTGCCGCCAGATCGCGGCCTGCGTGTGCCGCCGGCGGCCGCGGGCACATCCAGTCGTTGCGCGGCACCACGTGCCAGACAGGTTGCGTGGCAGCAGGCAATTCACCGAGGCGCTCGCGTTCGATCCAGCGGCCTTGCAGGTGATCGGGATGCACGCCCGCCGTTCGCGGCACGGTGCCGCCGTATCGGTAGAACAGGCGGCCTCGGGTGCAGGCGGCGGGCGTCCAGGTCTCGGCGTCCCACGGTGGCGGCGGCAGGTGGCGCAACTGGCGCTCGAACATCTTGCGCAGCTTGGTGTCGAAGGTCTCGGCGCGATCGGGGCCGATGAAGTCGGCGGCCGTGGCCTGCAGCCCGGTCGCGGTGCACAGGAACAACTTCACCGCCAGCTCCCAGTGCCAGGCGCGGCCTGCGGCGTCGTGCAGCAGGAAATCGATTTCGCCGACGGTGGTGCGGTCGCCTTCGGGCGAGACGTGACGCAGCGGGATGTTGGCGGCGACCAGCCGGTGTGTCGGCCCGTGGCGCAGGAAAAACGCCAGCAGCCGTTCGGCGCGGCGTCCCAGGCGCAGCGAGGGCGGGCGGCTCGGGTTGCCTTCGGGGCTGCCGGCCGCTTGCAGCGGATGGACGAAATCGAACAGCGCAGCCGGGGCCTGATCGATCTCGTCCAGCCACGCGGAAATCATCGGCCGCTCGACCGCACTGAACTGCTGCACCGCCGCCGAGTGCGCGCCGGCCGCGGTGTCGAGCAGCGGCGGTGACAGCAGCAACCAGCGCAGCTCGCGCGCCGTATGTGCGGCATCCTGTGCGGCATCCTGTGCGACGTCCTGTGCGACGTCCTGCGAGGCGGCGTCAATCACCTGGAGCGACGACGGATTCCGCCGCCTCGGCCGTGTCGAGTGCCAGACACAGGTCGTCCCAGGCACGCGCCTTTTCGGGCAGGTTGCGCAGCAGGTAAGCCGGGTGGTACGTGACGACCAGCGGCACGCCCTGGTAACGGTGCACGCGGCCGCGCAACTGGCCGATCGGCGCCGTGCTGCGCAGCAGGCTCTGCACCGCGAAGCGGCCCATCGCGAGGATGATCTTCGGCTGCAAGAGTTCGATCTGGCGGATCAGGAAGCCCTCGCAGCGCGCCAGCTCGTCGGGCAGCGGATTGCGATTGCCCGGCGGACGACATTTCAGCGTGTTGGCGATGTAGACCTGTCGGGCCGGGTCGCCAGAGTCGGACGACTCGGCCGAGCCGGTCGAGGCGGCGGGTGAGCGGCTCAATCCGATGGCGCGCAGCATGTTGTCGAGCAACCGACCGGATCGGCCGACGAAGGGTTCACCTCGCCGGTCTTCCTCTTCGCCAGGCGCTTCGCCGACGATCATCCAGTGGGCCTGCGGGTGGCCGACGCCGAACACGGTCTGCGTGCGGCTTTCGCACAGGCGGCAGGCGCTGCAGGACGCGACCGCCTCGCGCAGCGTGGGCCAGTCCAGGGTCGAGGCATCGACAGCGGACGCTGCCACAACGATGGCGGCTTCGACCACGACGCGCTCCGGCCGAACCTCCGCAACGGCGACAGGCACCGGTCCGATGGGCTCTGTCGCTGATTCGGGCACCGCCGGTTCGGGCAGCATCGGCGCATCCCACACCCGGATGCCCATCTCCGCCAGCATCGCGCGCTGTCGCTCGCTCCAGGTCATTGCGTGCCGCCGGACACATCGAGGCTCATCACGCAGGCGTCTTCGCGCTGGCCTTCGTGCGCCGGGTAGTAGCCGCGGCGCACGCCGACTTCGCGGAAGCCGTAGCGTCGGTACATCGCCCGCGGCCGCAGGTTGCTTTCGCGGACTTCGAGCCACAACTGCGGCATGCGCCGCTCGTGGCACATCGCGACCAGTGCGTCGAGCATCGCGCGGCCGTGACCGCAACCTTGCTCGGCCGGTGCCACGGTCAGGTTCAGCAGGTGCAGCTCGTCGACGCCTTCCATCGCGATGAAGTAGCCGATGACGCGGTCGCGGCGGCCGCCGTCGAACAGCACCCGCGCCGGGTAGCCCGACGCCAGCGAATCGACGAAGTTGCCGCGCGTCCACGGGAACGGGTAGGCCAGGGCCTCGATGGTCATCACCGCGTCGAGGTGCGGCAGGCCCATCGGTTGCAGGCGTTGCCAGCGGCGCAGCACCGCGTTCATGTCGGCACCGCGCCGATCGCGGCGGCTGCGGACTGCGGCTTCGTCGACGCCCGCTCGGCCATGGTCTGCGCCACCTTGTCGCGCAGGTACAGCGGCAGCGCCAGCGCCGCATCGACCGCGCCGCCCTGCGCCCACAGCGCGGCAGCCAGCGGCAGCATCGCACGGGCGCGCGGCAGCGCGCGCGGCAGGCGCAGCGCGTCGGCACACTCCAGCCGATCACCGAAAAAAGCCAGCGCCGAGCCCGCGACTGCGCGCGGTGAATCGACGCGCCAGCGCTCATTCAAGGCCTGCGGGCTGCACAGCAACGGCGCGACGGCGTAGCGCCAATGCCCCGCCTCGAACACAGCGTGCGCGGCGTAGACCTCATCCATGCGCGCATCCATCGTCACCCACACGTCGTCGGCCGCACCGGGCGCGGACTGCATCCGTGCGTCTTCGGCCACCGCCAGCAGCGTGTCGATCGGCAGCACCGGCTTGTCGGCGCCGAACGCCAGCCCCTGCGCCACCGAGCACGCGGTGCGCAGGCCGGTGAACGCACCCGGCCCGCGGCCGAACGCGATGGCGTCGAGATCGCGCAAACCGATGCCCGCTTGCGCCAGCAATTCCATGATGCGGGGGATCAGCGTGGCCGACGCCAGCGCACCCCCCGGGCCCTCGTGCGACCAGACTTGATCGCGCACCTGGAGCGCGACGCTCAGGTGCTCGGTGGCGGTGTCGAAGGCCAGGCAGGCGGTCAAAGGCGGAGTCACCAGACGAGTCTAGCTGCGCTCCGCCGGTCGTTTCAACCGCCCGGATTCGCCATCGGCAGGTGCAGGCCCATGCGATCATTCCCGGATGCTTTTGCGTGCGCCGGTGATCGTTTTTTTTCTCGTGCTCGGGTGCCGCTTCGCAGCGGCCCAAGCGCCAGCGCCGGGCCCGACCCGGGCCTTGCCCGCCGAGGTCGCTGCCGCGATGGACCGCGCCCGCGTCCCGCGCGAGGCCCTGTCGGTGGTGGTGCAGGACCTCGGTCGCAGCGGCGCGCCGCGCCTGTCGTGGCAGGCGCAGGCGCCGGTCAATCCGGCGTCGCTGATGAAGCTGCTCACCACCTACGCCGCGCTCGATCTGCTCGGCCCGGCCTGGACCTGGACGACGCCGGTGTGGCTGCAGGGCGCGCTGCCGAGCAGCGGCAGCGGTGTCTTGGAAGGCGATGTCGTCATCAAGGGCAGCGGCGACCCGAAACTGGTGATCGAGCGCGCCTGGCTGCTGCTGCGCCGCCTGCAGCAGCTCGGCGTGCGCGAGATTCGCGGCGACATCGTGCTCGACCGCAGCGCCTTCGAGGTGCCTGAGCAAAACCCGGCCGAGTTCGATGGCGAGGCGCTGCGGCCGTACAACGTGCGGGCCGATGCGCTGCTGCTGAACTACAAGGCGGTGTCCTTCACCTTCACGCCCGACGCGGCGCGCGGCGTCGCGGTGATTTCCACCGAACCGGCACTGGCCGGCGTGCGCGCCGACACCCGCGTGCCGCTGGCCGCTGGTATCGGCGCCACCGTCTGCGCCGATTGGCGCGGTGCGCTGCAGGCCGATTTTTCCGATCCGCATTGGCTCCATTTCAAGGGCATTTACTCGCCTGCCTGCGGCGAGAAGCTGTGGCCGGTCGCCTACCCGGAGCCCGCCAGCTACAACGAGCGCCTGCTGGCCGGTCTGTGGGCCGAGATGGGCGGCAAGCTCAGCGGCAGCGTTCGCGACGGCGCCGCGCCCGGCACACCGCCGACCTTCGAGCTGGCATCACCGGCGCTGGCTGAGGTGATCCGCGACATCAACAAGTACAGCAACAACGTGATGGCGCAGCAGTTGTTCCTGACGCTGGCGCTGACGCAGCGTGGGCTCGGCACGCCCGCCAGCGCGCGCAACGTGCTGCGCGACTGGCTGGCAGCGCGCTACGGCGATGCGGGCCGCGCGGCGGTGATCGACAACGGCTCGGGACTGTCACGCGAAACGCGCGTCTCCGCCCAGTTGCTGGCGCGGCTGCTGCAGGACGCGGCGGCCAGTGCGCTGATGCCGGAATTGATGGCCTCGCTGCCGGTCAGCGGGGTCGACGGCACGATGCGCCGCACGAAAACGCTGGTCGGCCGCGCGCACCTGAAGACCGGCTCGCTGCGCGACGTGACCGCCGTCGCCGGCTACGTGCTGGCGCCGAGCGGGCGCCGCTATGCGCTGGTCGGCATCGTCAACCACCCCAATGCGGGCGCTGCGCGGCCGGCGCTAGAAGCGCTGATCCAGTGGACCGCCAACGACGGATTCGCCGACGGCGAGTCGCTGAAATGAAGGGCTGGGAATGAACGACGCCGCCTGGATCGATTTACTCGGCTACGCCGCCGCGTCGTTGACGACCGCGTCGTTCATCCCGCAGGCCTGGCTGAGCTTTCGCACCGGCGACGTGAGCGGCATCTCGCTCGGCATGTACGCCAGCTTCACCATCGGCGTCGCGTTGTGGCTGGCCTACGGCGTGGTGCTCGGCGCTTGGCCGATCGTCGTCGCCAACGCAATCACGCTGCTGCTGGCAGCGGCCATCCTGGTCATGAAGCTGCGCGGCGGGCGCACCGACAATCGCGCGGACCCGCTGCGCTGAAACGCCGCCCGCTCAGAACGGGTTGTTCTCGGTGATGTCGACGGCCCGCCGCGCGAGCAATTCGTGCCCGCCGGCGCTGAGGTGGGTGGCGTCGGCCCACAGCCAGTCGAATTCACTCGCACTGGGCTGCAGCGTCAGCCTGCTGCAATCGGGCAACGCGGTCGCGCAGGCGATGCTGGTGACGTTCACGAAGCCCGACGGGGTGTCCCCGTCTTCGACCGCCGCCACGATGTTGCGAAACAACTGGAAGGCATCGACCAGGCCGATGCTGCGGCCGTTGTTGGTGATCTTGGCGCGCAGCTCGTTGTTGAAAGCCTCCGAGATGCGCTTGAGCAACCGGACACGTTCGGTGCGGCCGGCTTCCGCGCCGATGCCGAACGGCGATTCGCTGAGATCCACAACCGGCACGTACAACGCGCGCCCAGCGGTGTTGCTCTCATTCGTGATGCGGTCGAACTGGTCGGCCAGCAGTTGGCCGCGACGTGCGCCTTCGTCGAGTGCGGCCGCTTCGGTGAGGGCGCCCGTGGAGACGCTGCTGTAGAGCTCCAGGATGTCGTGCGTGCCCACCAGCACGGTGACCAGATCGCGCTTGCCGAAGCTGCCGCCTGCGGCGACGAACGCGTCGATCGCGGACACCACATCGGCCACCTTCGCGCCGAGGGTCGCACGCATCTGCGCGGTGACCGCCAGACCGCCTGGGTTGCATTCGGCGAACACCAGTCCGTACTTGAAGGCCAGAAACTGCACCCAGATCGGATTGACCAGGCAATCGCGCACCGAATCGACCGGCGTGGTGTCGGCAGTGAAACCGTTGATGCTGTACTTGCGCGCATCGATTGCGGTCGGCGACGAAGGTGGCAGCAACAGGCTGGTCTCGTCACCGAAGACGATGAGCCGGGTCGCCGAGAACTTCACCGATTGGTTTTCGTTGCCGTTGCCGCCACCGCACGACGCCAGCAGCAGCACAGCCGCCAGCGTCACGGCCAGCAGGCTGCCGCGCAGTGCGCTGGCGTTCCATCGATCGGCTCTGAAATTCATGCGGTCTCCAACGAGAAGTGAGGTCGGCGTAGGTGGGTCAGGTGGCCGAGGCGCGCGCCAGGCGGTCTCGCACACCGTCCCAGTCGGCGGCGGTGGGGGGTTCTTCGACCCAGATCAATTGAGCGCCCTGCTCGTCGAAACCACGCAGCACGGCAAACAATTCGTAAGCCGCGAGGTCAGCGCGACCCGGCATCACCCGATGGACCATCACAGAACCGGCCGGTGGGGGGAGGCGCGAATATACCGCCAGCGCCACTGCGGCCGGGCGCAACGCAGTCGCCTCACGGTCGGACGGTGCGGCGGCCAGCAACTGCAACGCCGCGTTCAGCTGGCCCGCTGCCATCAGCCGAACCGGGGCGCGCGGCGCGTAGTGGGCCTCCAAGGTGCCGGAGCTGCGCGGAGCATCGACATCGCGGTCTTCGAGCGCGCAGCCCAGCACCGCCTCGATGGCTGAGCGGTTCAGCGTGCCGGGACGCAGCAGCACCGCGCGGCCCCGCGAGCAGTCGACGATGGTCGACTCGATGCCGCCCTCGCACGCACCGCCGTCGAGCACCCGCAACTCGGGGCCGAGTTCGGCCACGACGTGCGCGGCTTGCGTCGGGCTGAGCCGGCCGAAGCGGTTGGCGCTCGGCGCCGCGAGCCCCGGCACGCCTCGCTCGGCACACGCACGCAGCAGTGCCAGCGCGACGGGATGCGACGGGCAGCGCAGGCCGATGGTCGACTGCCCGCCCGCACTCGCGGTGGCGATGCCGTCGGCGCGCGGCACGATGACGGTCAGCGGGCCCGGCCAGAAGGCTGCGACCAGCCGCTGGGCGAGATCGGGCCAACTCGCGCAGAAGGCCCGGGCCGACGCCGCGTCGGCCACATGCACGATCAGCGGGTGACCGACCGGCCGACCCTTGGCGGCGTAGATGCGTGCAACCGCGCGGTCGTCGTCGGCACGCGCGCCGAGGCCGTAGACCGTCTCGGTCGGAAACGCGACCAGTTCGCCAGCCGCCAGCGCCTCGGCGGCGTCGGCGATCGCGACCGGGTCGTGTCCGTCCCGCAGCATGGCCGACTCCACCCGATTCGGCTGGATCAGAACGCGGACAGCCCGAGCACTGCGGCCGCTTGCAGCGCGACGTCGTGCGCCTGGGCGGCGCTGGCGGCGGTCACCGTCAAGTGGCCCATCTTGCGAGCGGGCCGCGGTGTGGCCTTGCCGTACAGGTGCAGGTGAACGCCGGGCAGCGCCAGCACGCCGGCCCAGTCGGGCTCGCGGGCGGCGGGCGGCTGCCCCGCCGATCCGGGCGCGAACCACAGGTCGCCGAGCAGGTTCAGCATCACCGCAGGCGAATGCAGGCGAGGTGCTGCCAGCGGCGCGCCGGTCATCGTGCGCACCTGCAGGTCGAACTGCGACAGGTCGCAGGCGTCGACCGTGTAATGGCCCGAGTTGTGCGGACGCGGCGCCATTTCGTTGGCGACCAAACTGCCGTCCTGCAAGACGAAAAACTCGACGCACAACACGCCGACGTACTCCAGCGATTCGGCGATGCGCTCGGCGGCATCGACCGCACGCTGCTGCAACGCGGGTGTCAGATCCGGCGCCGGCACCTGCGTGACGGCCAGGATGCCATCGCGGTGCAGGTTCTGCTGCAGCGGGAAATGCACCACCTGCCCGGCAGCGCTGCGCGCGACGATCACGCTGACCTCGAAAGCCAGCGGCAGTTGCTGCTCCAGCACCGAAGACACCGCACCCAGCGACGCCCACGCGGCGGCCAGATCGGCTCGCGTCGCGACCCGCACCTGCCCCTTGCCGTCGTAGCCGAGGCGCGTCGTTTTCAGGATGCCGGGCAGCAGGTGGTCGGGCACCGCATCGATCTGCGCCGGGCTGTCGATCACCGCGTGCGGCGCGCAGGCCACGTCGCAGCGCGCAAAGTGCCGCTTCTCGTCGGCGCGGTTCTGACACACCGCGACCGCTTCCGAGCCGGGCGACACCGGGCGGTGCGCGCCCAGTGTCATCAGCGCCTCGGCGGGCACGTTCTCGAACTCGATGGTGATCGCCGCGCTGCGCTGCATCAGTTGCGCCAGGCCTTGCTCGTCGAGGTAGTCGGCGCGGATGTGGTGATTCGCCACCAAGCCGGCCGGGCTGGCCGGATCGGCATCGAGCACCACGGTGAAGTAACCCATCTGCTGCGCCGCGTGCACGAACATGCGACCGAGCTGGCCGCCGCCCATGACACCCAGCGTCGCACCGGGTGCGATGAAGGGTGTCATCGTGAGCCCTCACCCAGCGTCGCACCGGGTGCGATGGTGGGTGTCATCGTGAGCCCTCGCCGAGCGTCGCACCGGGTGCGATGAATTTCGTCATGTCAACTGCGCCGTCATCGCGCGCGCTGCCTCGGTCTGCCGGGCGCGGTAGGCGTCGAGCCGGGCGCGCAAGGCCTCATCGCCGACTGCGAACATCGCCACGGCGAACAGCGCTGCGTTGGCCGCACCGGCGTTGCCGATCGCAAACGTCGCCACCGGAATGCCCTTGGGCATCTGCACGATCGAATGCAGCGAATCGACGCCCTGCAAATGGCGGCTGGCGACTGGCACGCCGAGCACCGGCACGGTGGTCTTGGCGGCCAGCATGCCGGGCAGGTGGGCGGCGCCACCGGCGCCGGCGATGATCGCCTGCAAGCCGCGGCCGACCGCCGCTTCGGCATAAGCGAACATCTCGTCGGGCATGCGGTGGGCCGAGACCACGCGGGTTTCGTGCGTGATGCCGAACTCGGTGAGAATCTCTGCAGCCAGCCGCATGGTCTCCCAATCGCTGCTGGACCCCATCACCACGCCCACCTGAACGGTGGCCTGGCTCACGTGCACACTCTCACTGAAGACCTCATGCTTGAATTGTAGGTGGCCTGCCGCCACCTTCCCCGCCCACGGGTGGCTCGCCGCCCCGCCTCGCCCGACCCTGCGGAACACCGGACCATGATCGACATTTCCATCCAGAACTTCGAGGCGGAGCTGATCCACGCCTCCGCGCAACAGCCCATCCTGCTCGACATCTGGGCGCCCTGGTGCGGGCCCTGCAAGACCCTCGGCCCGGCGCTGGAAAAACTCGAGGTGGCCTACGCCGGCCGCTTCAAGCTGGC
>JANMTL010000152.1:0-1656 GCA_031390425.1 Rhizobacter sp. | reverse complement strand
CCAGGGTCTTGGAGCCCACCGGCACCTTGATGCCCTCGCCGGTGTTCACCGCCACGAGGTTGCGCTTCAGGCCGTCGGTGGAGCCCAGTGCGATCGTGCGGACCACGCCGTCGCCGAGCTGCTGCTGCACCTCGAGCGTGAGCAGGCCGCCTTCCATCTTCAGGGCGTCGTAGACCTTGGGCATCCGGTCGCGCGGGAACTCCACATCGACCACCGCGCCGATGCACTGGACGATCTTGCCCTGGGTTTGGGTTTGGGTGTGCGTTTTCGTTTGCGTCTGGACATCAGCCATGATTTTTCCTTCGACTCGATTCGTGGGTACTCGGACCGTTGCGTGGGTGACCCTGCCGGCTAGACGGCAGCGGCCCCAGCGACGATCTCTGACAGTTCTTTGGTGATCGCGGCCTGCCGCGTGCGGTTGTAGATCAGCTTCAGTTCGCCGATCAGGTTGCCCGCGTTGTCGGTCGCCGCCTTCATCGCCACCATGCGCGCCGAGTGTTCGCTCGCCATGTTCTCGGCCACCGCCTGGAACACCAGCGCCTCGGTGTAGCGCAGCAGCAGCTCGTTGATCACGGTCGGCGCATCGGGCTCGTAGATGTAGTCCCAGCCATGCGACTGGCCATCGGGGTGCTGGTCGGCGGTCATCGCCTCGCTGGACAGCGGCAGCAGCTGCTGCACGACCGGCTCCTGCTTGATCGTGTTGATGAAGCGGGTGTAGCAGAGGTAGACGGCCGAGAGCTGGCCTTCTGCATAGGCGTCGAGCAGAACCTTGACCGGGCCGATCAGCTTCTCGAGCGACGGTTTGTCGCCGAGGTGCGTGACATGCGAGACCACCGGCGCGCCGATGCGGTTCAGGAAGCCCCAGCCCTTGTTGCCGATCGCGACCGACTCGCTCTTCTGACCCGACACCTCGACTTCCTTCAGCTTGTTGGTGACGGCACGCAGCACGTTGGTGTTGAGGCCGCCGCACAAGCCCTTGTCGGTCGTGACCAGGATGAAGCCGACCTTCTTGGCCGCCCCATTGGTGACCATGAACGGGTGCTTGTACTCGGGCGTTGCGGCGGCCAGATTCGCCGCGAGGTTGCGGATCTTGTCGGCATACGGCCGTGCCGCGCGCATGCGCTCCTGCGCCTTGCGCATCTTCGCGACCGAGACCATTTCCATGGCCTTGGTGATCTTTCGAGTGTTCTCGAAGCTCTTGATCTTGCCGCGTATCTCTTTGCCTGCTGCCATTGGGCGGCTCCTTTCTAGTCAGCGCGAACCAGGGCGGCGCATGGCCGCCCTGAGGCGGCCGAACGCGCCCTCGAAGGGCTGGACGCGACGTGACGTGTTCCAGTCATCTCTCGTCAGGCAAAGGACTTCTTGAACGCGGTAATGGCGGTCGTCAGCTCGGCCTCCGCATCCTTGTCGAGTGCCTTGCTGTCCTCGATCTTCTTGAGGAGCGTGGCGTGGCTCGTCTTCAAGTGCGTGTGCAGACCGTGCTCGAAGCTCAGGATCTTCTTCACCTCGATGTCGTCCATGAAACCCTTGTTCACGGCGAACAGAGTCGCGCCCATCAAGCTGATCGACTGTGGCGAGTACTGGTTCTGCTTCAGCAGCTCGGTCACGCGTGCGCCGCGGTCGAGCTGCTTGCGGGTGGCTTCGTCGAGGTCGGAC
>JANMTL010000112.1:0-15959 GCA_031390425.1 Rhizobacter sp. | reverse complement strand
GCGTCAGCGTGCGGCGGATCGCCTGGCCCAGGTTGATCTGGCCCTGGATCTGGTTCGTCCACAGCGGCGAGTTGCTGTCCTCGAAGTCGGTCATGTAGCTGTCGGCGCCCGAGTTGAAGGCGTTGATGACCATCTTGGCGTCGACCGGGCCGGTGATCTCGACTCGGCGGCGGTGCAGCGCCTTCGGGATCGGTGCGATCTTCCAGTCGCCATCGCGGATGTGCTTCGTTTCGGCCAGGAAGTCGGGGCGCTCACCGGCATCGAGCCGCTGCGCACGCACCACCCGCGCCGCCAGCAGCTTCTGGCGCGTCGGCTCGAACGCGCGGTGCAACGTGGCGACCAGCTCCAGCGCGGGCAGCGTCAGGATGGCTTCGAAGCCGGGCAGGATCGGCGCGTTGATCTGCATGCCCGGGGGCAGCGGCAGGGTGCCGACGGGGGACGTGTTGCTCATCAGGGGGTCTCCTTCAACGCTCAAAAAAGTTCAGCACGTCGCGCAGGCTGCTGCCGGTGCGCGTCGGTTCGGTGCCCAGGGTTTCGGCGGGCGCACCGGTCCGGTTCACCCACAGCGTGGTGTAGCCGTACCAGGTGGCGCCCACCGCGTCCCAGCCGTTGCTGGAGACAAACAGGATGTCCCTTGCAGTCAAGTCGAAGGCCTGCGGGCCCAGCGCGTAGACGGCGGGGTCGGTCTTGTACTTGCGCAGCGGGTGCGCACTGAGCACGGGCGCAAGCAAGGCGCCGAAGCCTGCGCTCTTGACGGCGACGGACAACATGTCCGGGTCTCCATTGCTCAGGATGCCTGCTGGGATGCCGCGCGATTTCAGTTCGGTCAGCACCTCGTGGTTCTCGGGGAAGGCGCTCAAGTGCCGGTATTCGTTCATCAACCGGTCTTCTGCCTGCGAGTCGAGTGCGAGCCCGAGCCGCGCCGCTGCATATTGCAAGCCAGCGCGGGTCAGCTCCCAGAACGGCCGATAGTGCTCGCCGGTCGGACTGCTCATCGAAGTCAGCCGGGTGTACTCGATCTGCTTGTCGCGCCACAGCGCGGCCAGCCGCTCGCCGTGACCGGCAAACAACTGCTCGGCCAGCGTGGCCACGCTGTAGACGTCGAACAGCGTGCCGTAGGCATCGAACAGCACGGCTTGCGGGCGGGGGCGGGGCGCGTGCGCAGACATTCAGAAACTTTATTCCAGACGTATTCCGAGATTAATTGCTGATCTGACAATGCATTCATGACTTTTCAGTGCGTAATCCAGCAAGACTGAAGGGGCGGATCATGGACAAGCTGAAGCAGATCGAGTCCTTCGCCCAGGTGGCGACCAAGGGCAGCCTGACGGCGGCGGCGATCGCCGAAGGGGTGGCGCCGGCGGTCATCGGGCGGCGCATCGACGCGCTGGAAGGCCGCCTCGGCGTGAAGCTGATGCGGCGCACCACCCGCCGCATCACGCTGACGCACGAAGGCAGTGCCTTCCTCGAAGACTGCCAGCGCGTGTTGGCCGACCTGAGCAACGCCGAGGCCAGCGTCAGCGCCGGGGGCGTGAAGGCCAGCGGCTACATCCGTGTCACCGCGCCGGCCGGCTTCGGGCGCCGCCACGTGGCGACGTTGGTGCCGCGCTTCATCGGGTTGCATCCGGATGTCAATGTGTCGCTGAGCCTGGGCGACCGCATCGTCGACATCGTCAACGAGGGTGTCGACTGCGCGGTGCGGGTCGGCGACCTGCCCGACAGCAGTCTGGTGAGCGTGCGGCTGGCCAACAACCGGCGCTTGTGCGTCGCCTCACCCGGCTACCTGCAACGCGCCGGTGTGCCGCTGCACCCGAACGACCTGCACCGGCACCAGTGCTTAACATTCAGCAGCGACGCGAGCCAGCCGCGTGGTTGGGCCTTTACGTTGAACGGAGTGACCACTCACCTGCGTCCGAGCGGACGAGTCGATTGCAGCGATGGGCAGGTGTTGCACGACTGGTGCGTGGCCGGGCTGGGCATCGCTTGGCGCTCGATGTGGGAGGTCGAGCAGGACGTGGCCTGCGGGCGGCTGGTCAGCGTGCTCGACGCCCATGCCGCGGCGCCCAACGGGATCTATGCGGTGTTCCCGCAGCGCAAGCACCTGCCGCTGCGGGTGCGCCTGTGGATCGACTTCCTGAAGCACACCTACGGCGACGCGTCCTACTGGAGGACAGCGTCCGCGCCGGGGTGATCGATCGATCCGACGCGTGTATCAGGAGCTCAGGCAGGCCTTCATGAAGGTTTTGCGCTCTTCGCCGGCCTTGCCCACCGCGTCGGCGTTGCAAGTCTTCATCTTGGCCTGCTGGGGTGTCACCTTCTTGGCCGACAGGCAGGTCTTCATGAATGCCTTGCGATCGTCGCCCTTCTTGTCGCCCGCATCGGTGTTGCAGGTCGCCATCTTGTTTTGCTGCTTGCCCATCGGCGCGCTCGCGGCGGCGGCCATGTCGGGCGCCTCTTTGTGGCTGCCGGCCTGGACGGTGCCGGAAAGGGTCAGGGCGCTCAGGGCCAGCGCGATCATCAGGTGTTTCATCGGATTTCCTTCGGAGTGGGAGGGATGACGCGACGCTGAACCGCTGGTCGAGCGCGCATCGCTGCAGGCAGACCGCCCACAACGCGTCAGATCGATCGGCGGTGCACACACGCCGGCCCGTGGCGCGCAACCGGGACAGCCAGGCCGCGCCTTCAGGCCTTAAAGAATACGCCGCGGGTGCGCCAGCGCCTCGTGGGCGGCGTGCAGTCGCCGCACCAGCACGCGAATGAACGCGTCGTCGAACAGGTGGCGGCAGTTCGGGCTGACCTGCGCCAGCGTCTCGGGCACGAACGAGATCGTCGTCGCCTGATCGCTGACCAGCACGTCGGTGCTGTGGCGGCGCAGATCCGGGCTGGGCGCCAGGTAGGCCATCTCGCCGACCGAGGTGCCGGCGCCCAGCACCGCCACCCTGAGGCCTTCGCGGAACACCTCGAGCTCGCCCTGCGCAATGATGTGGAAGGTGCGGCCTTCTTCGCCCTTGCGGTACACCGCATGCCCGATCGGAAAGCGCTGCCATTTGGCGCGATGCACCACCTCCCACAGCTCGACGTCGCCGAAGCTCGCGAAGAACTCGAGGTTGCGCAGCAGGTTGAAGCGTTCGGAGTCGAGCACGCCCTGCAACTGGCCACGCGGCACCTGCTGGTTGGCGATCAGGCCCGAAAGCGCTTGCGCGAACGCGTTCCAGTCGGGGTATCGGTCCTGCGGTTGCTTGGCCAGCGCGCGCTGGATCACCTGGTCCACCGCCGCGCCGACGCCATCGCGCATGCCGACCAGCGAGGCCGGGGTCGCGTGGTAGATCTGATGCATCATGGCCGATTGCACTTGCGCGTCGAACGGCGGGCGCCCGGCGATCAGGTGATACAGCACCGCGCCCAGCGAGTACATGTCGGCCCGGCAGTCGAGCGTGCTGCCGTCGAGCTGCTCGGGCGACATGTAGGCCAGCGAGCCCACGCGGTAGACCTGGGTCACGTCCGAATCGAGGTTCAGCACGCTGCCGAAGTCGGAGATCTTCACATCGGTGATGGTGCCGTTGGTCAGCACCGTCAGGATGTTGGCCGGCTTCACGTCGCGGTGGATCAGCCCCTGGCGGTAGACGTAGCCGAGCGCCATCGCGCACTTGAAGCCGATTTCGACGATCAGCTCCAGCGCCAGCAACTGATCGGCGCGGCAGTACGGCCGCAGCGTCGTGCCCGCGACGTACTCCATCACCAAATACTGGCTGGCCGGGTCGGCCACCGCGTCGAAGATCTTGACGACGTTGGGATGCTGCAGTCGGCCGACCAGCGCGGCCTCGGCAGCGAAGAACCGTTCGCTGTAGCGGTTGGCGACCGCATCCGAGGCCGAGGCGGGACGCACCCGCTTGATCGCGACATCGCGGCCCTGGAACTCGTCGCGACACAGGTACACCTCGCTGGTGGCGCCTTCGCCGAGCTTGCGCAGCACCGGGTACTTGCCGATTTGCGTGGGCAACGCATTCAGCGGTTCGGGCGCTGCCGGAAGCCGCGTCGAGGTGGACGTGATCGCGAGGTCGACCGGGATATCAGCCGAGCGGCTGGCGGTGTGGGTGTGGGCCATGGGCATCGGATGAAGTGGAAAGCGGGGCAGCGTCGCGATGGTGGCCGAGCGCCCACCATCGATTGCCGTGAACAAGCACCTGAACACCCCTCAAACCGATCTCCAACCGATGCGCCGCCACCTGCCCGGCCGAAATGGGCTCGAAACGTAGAATCGATCGATGATTGAAGCGAAACAAGACCTGTTGAAGGCACTCGCGTCAGCGATCGAGGAAGTCAGCCCGGCCAGCGCCCTGAAAGCCGCGTTCGAATCGCCCAAGCTGGCCGCGCACGGCGACCTGGCCTGCACCTCGGCGATGCAACTCGCCAAGCCGCTGAAAATGAATCCGCGCGAGGTGGCGCAGGCGCTGATCGCCGCGCTCGAACGCCAGCCTGCGGTGCAGCGGCACGTCGAGTCGTTCGAGATCGCCGGTCCCGGCTTCGTCAACCTGCGGCTGCGCGCGTCGGCTCGCCAGGCGGTGGTGCGCGAAGTGCTCACCGCCGGCCGCTGTTTCGGGCGCCAGGCGGACAACGGCCGGCGGGTGCTGGTCGAGTTCGTGTCGGCCAACCCGACCGGGCCGCTGCACGTCGGCCACGGCCGCCAGGCCGCGCTCGGCGACGCGATCTGCAATCTGTTCGAGACCCAGGGCTGCGCGGTGTGGCGCGAGTTTTACTACAACGACGCGGGCGTGCAGATCGCGACCTTGGCCGCGTCCACCCAGGCGCGATTGCAGGGTTTCAAGCCGGGCGACCCGCAGTGGCCCGAGTCGGCGTACAACGGCGACTACATCGCTGACATCGCGGCCGACTTCCTGGACCGCAAAACGGTCAAGGCCGACGACCGCGAGTTCACCGCGTCCGGCGACGTGAACGACCTCGACGGTATCCGCCAGTTCGCGGTGGCTTATCTGCGGCACGAGCAGGACCTCGATCTGCAGGCCTTCGGCGTGCGCTTCGACCAGTACTTTTTAGAGTCGAGCTTGTACGCAGGCGGTCAGGTCGAGGCCACCGTCGCGCGGCTGGTTTCCGCTGGCAAGACCTACGAGCAAGACGGCGCGCTGTGGCTGCGCAGCACCGACTACGGCGACGACAAGGACCGCGTGATGCGCAAGTCGTCGCAAAGCGGCGACCTCGGGCGCCCCGAGTACACCTACTTCGTGCCCGACGTGGCGTACCACATCAGCAAGTTCGAGCGCGGCTACGCCAAGGCCATCAACATCCAGGGCGGCGACCACCACGGCACCATCGCCCGCGTGCGCGCCGGGTTGCAGGCCTCGGGCGTCGGTATCGCGTTCGGCTACCCCGACTACGTGCTGCACAAGATGGTCACCGTGATGAAGGGCGGCGAGGAGGTCAAGATCTCCAAGCGCGCGGGCTCCTACGTGACGCTGCGCGACCTGATCGACTGGACCAGCCGCGACGCGGTGCGCTTCTTCTTGATCAGCCGCAAAGCCGACACCGAATTCACCTTCGACGTCGACCTGGCGCTGAAGCAAAACGACGAGAACCCGGTGTTTTATGTGCAGTACGCGCATGCGCGCATCTGCTCGGTGATTCAGCAGTACGTCGATAAGGGCGGCGATGCAACGGCCATCGAGCACGCCGACCTGTCGCTGCTGACCGCGCCGACCGAGACCGCGCTGATGTTGAAGCTGGCCGACTACCCGGCGATGTTGTCGAGTGCCGCCGAGACCCTGGCGCCGCACGACGTGACCTTCTACCTGCGCGATGTCGCGAGCGCCTTCCACAGCTATTACGGCGCCGAGCGCTTTCTGGTCGACGATGCGGCGCTGGCCCAGGCGCGGCTGGCGTTGCTCAGCGCGACCCGACAAGTGATCCGCAATGCGCTGTCTGTGCTGGGCGTCAGTGCGCCCGGGAAAATGTGAGCCCCGCCATGCGTACCCCTGCGAGCCCCGCTCTCACCCGATCCCGTCAACGCGGCGGGTTCCTGACCGGGCTGATCGTCGGCCTGCTGATCGGCCTGGCGATGTCACTCGGCGTGGCGCTGTATGTCACCAAGGTGCCGGTGCCTTTCCTCGACAAGGTGCCCCAGCGCACCGAGGAGCAGGACGCGGCCGAGCGGGAAAAAAACAAGAACTGGGACCCGAACGCACCGCTCGCCGGCAAGAACCCGGCCAAGCCGGTGGCACCAGCCGCCGCCTCGACAGCAGCCAGCGGCAGCGTGGCCGCGCCGGCCAGCACCCGCGATCCGGCCAGCATCCTGGCCGATCGACCGCTGGCGGGTTCGGTGGCTGCAGGCAAGGCATCGGCGCCGGTGTCCACCAGACCGGGCGACGAAGCGTTCAGCTATTTCGTGCAGACCGGTGCGTATGCGAGCGCCGACGATGCCGAGTCTCAAAGAGGCAAGTTGGCGTTGCTGGGTTACGCCGCCCGGGTGACCGAGCGCGAACAGGCCGGACGCACGGTGCATCGGGTGCGGCTGGGGCCGTTCGAAGAGAAAGTCGAAGCCGACAGCACCCAAGAGACCCTGGTGGCCGCCGGTTTTGAAGCCGCCTTGGTGCGGGCGCCGAAATAAGGCTCGGCGGTTGAGGTGGGGGCTGACGAGGGGCTGAACTTTGGACGGCGGCGGTCACTCAGTCGGGGCTGCTGAAAGTACCCCGATTGCGCACCTACCGCTGCGATGTGTCACGACGAAGGAATCAAGAATCATGAAGCGACGCGAATTTTCAACACAACTGCTGGCCACGGCAGTGGGTGCCAGTGCGTTGTCCGCAGCGGTCACCGCGCGGGCGCAGGCCGAGTTCGTCGAGGGCACGCACTTCGTGAAGCTGGGCCAGCCGCAGGCGGTGCCGGGAGGCGGCAAGATCGAAGTGCTGGAGTTTTTCTGGTACGGCTGCCCGCACTGCAGCGCGTTCGAGCCCGCGCTCGATGTCTGGCAAAAGAAGTTGCCTGCGGATGTGGCCTTTCGCCGCATGCCGGTGGCGTTTCGGGAAGAGCCGTTCACCACGCACCAGCGGCTCTACTTCACGATCGAAGCGATGGGCTTGCTCGACACCATGCATCGCAAGATCTTCAACGCGGTTCACCTCGACCGCGCCCGGCTCGACAAGCTGCCCGAGATCGTCGAGTTGATCACCAAGAACGGCGTCGATGGCGCCAAGTTCACCGAGGTGTTCAATTCGTTCTCGGTGCAGACCAAGGCGCGGCAAGCGAAGCAACTGGCCGAGGCGTATCGCATCGATGGCGTGCCGGCGCTCGGCATCCACGGGCGGTTCTACACATCTGGGTCGATGGCCGGGTCGGGTGAGCGCTCGCTCGCCGTGGCAGACTATCTGATACAGCGAGCACGCAAGAACGCCTGACGGAATCGCAACCCATCGCGCAGGTGGGTCAAAGCGCACGAAATAGGGTTCGAAACGGGTGCCACGACGTGGACTTGTGGGATAGAATTCCTGCAAGAATCGTGCCCTATGAAAAATTCCACACCTGTTTCCACTCCTTCCTGGCTTGTGGGCGCGCAACGTCTCGCGGTGCTGACGGTCTTTGCGCTCGGCGCGCCGCTCGCTCAGGCCGAGAAAGCCGACCGGCTCAAACCGCTGAACATCGAGGCCGACAACGGCCGCTACGACGATGCCAAACAGATGGGCACCTTCACCGGCAACGTCGTGGTGACCAAGGGCACGATGTCGATGCGCGCCGCCAAGATCGAGGTGCGCCAGACGCCTGATGGCGCGCAGTTCGGCGTCGCCACCGCAGACGGCGACAAGCGCGCCGTCTTTCGGCAAAAGCGCGAAGGCCTCGACGAGTACATCGAAGGCGAAGGCGAACGCATCGAATACGACGGCAAGGCCGACACCATTCGATTCGTCAACCGGGCGGTCATCCGGCGCTTTCGCGGCGCCACGCTGGCCGATGAAACCGCCGGCAGCGTGATCGTGTACGACAACGGGGCCGAGGTGTTCAGCGTGGTCGGTGGCGCCACGGCCGCCACGCCGTCCAACCCCAGCGGGCGGGTGCGCGCGGTGTTGACGCCGCGCGACGTTCCGGCAGCGGCGGCAGATGCCGCGTCGCAACCCGGCGTCACTTTGAAGCCCAGCACCTCGCTGGGCGACAAGCGTTGAACACGGCGGCGACAGACACCCCGTCTGCGGTTCACCGTTTGAGTGCGACCGGGCTGCAAAAAAGCTACGGTGCGCGCAAGGTCGTCAAGGACGTGCATCTGTCGGTCGATGCGGGCGAGGTGGTCGGCCTGCTCGGCCCCAACGGCGCCGGCAAGACGACCAGCTTCTACATGATCGTCGGTCTGGTGCCCGCCGACGCCGGTGAGATCACCATCGAAGGCCAGCGCGTCGAGCGGCTGCCGATCCACCGGCGCTCGCGCCTGGGCTTGTCGTACCTGCCGCAGGAAGCGTCGATCTTTCGCAAGCTGAACGTCGAGGAAAACATCCGCGCGGTGCTCGAATTGCAGCAGGACGGCAACGGCAAGTCGCTGCGGCCGGCGGTGATCGAAGAGCTGCTGGAGGGCCTGCTGCGCGACCTCGGCATCGACAAACTGCGCGATTCGCCAGCGCTGTCGCTGTCGGGCGGTGAGCGGCGGCGGGTCGAGATCGCGCGGGCCCTCGCCACGCAACCGCGCTTCATCCTGCTCGACGAGCCGTTTGCGGGCGTCGATCCGATCGCGGTGATCGAGATCCAGCGGATCATCGGTTTCCTCAAGACGCGCGGCATCGGCGTGCTGATCACCGACCACAACGTGCGCGAAACGCTGGGCATCTGTGACCGTGCCTACATCATCAGCGAAGGGCGGGTGCTGGCGGAAGGCACCTCGGCCGAAATCGTCGAGAACGCCGACGTCCGCAAGGTGTACCTCGGCGAAAACTTCCGGATGTGATGTGAGCCCCCCAGTCGCGTTGCTCCTGCCCCCGCGCGGCCGAGGCCGCGCGCAAGGGCCCGAAAGGGGCCTTGCGGCTGCCGAGGGCCAACGGGCCTGCCAGCCCGTTGGCGCCGCCTGGTTGCCGGGGAGACCCGTGCCATGGGCGTTGCTTGATGGGGGCGGCTTCGCTCCGCTCGCCGCCCGATGAAGCCGTCATTACAGGTACGGCTGTCGCAGCACCTGGCGCTGACGCCGCAGTTGCAGCAGTCGATCCGGCTGTTGCAGTTGTCCACGCTGGAGAGGCTTCAGGAAGTCGAGCAGATGCTCGTCCAGATCCCGTTTCTCGTAACCGAGGACGTCGGCGCACCGGCTTTCGAGCCGATGGTCGATCGCTCGACGCCCACCGAGCGGGTGGCCGAGCGCGAGACCGAGCGGGCCGACACGCCGACCGAATCGAGCGCTGAAGGGGGCGACGAAGCGCCGGGCCTGGACGGCGCCGACTTCGGCACCACCGAGCGCGACGACTGGGAAAACGGCACCGAGCGCGAAGACTTCGACGGCATCCGCGAAACGCCCGGCAAGGCCGGTTCGAACAACGAGGGCGAGGACTTCGAGCCGCAGGACCGCAACCCGACGCCCGCCAGCCTGCAGGATCACCTGCGCGCGCAACTGCTGGGCATGCGCCTGTCGCCCGAAGACGCGGCGGCGATCGAGGTGCTGATCGAATCACTGGACGGAGACGGCTACCTGGCCGACAGCCTGGAAGAGATCGCCGCATCGCTGGCCGGCGATGACGCAGACGGCCTGGAAGAGGTGATGGAGCGGCTGCACTGCGCGCTGAAATGGCTGCAGAACATGGAGCCGATCGGTGTCGGCGCGCGCGACCTGCCCGAATGCCTGACCTTGCAGTTGCGCCTGCTGCCGCGCAGCGAAGCAAAGATGATCGCGATCATGATCTGCAAGCAGCACCTCGAACTGCTGGCGCGACGTGATCTGAAGAAGCTGATGGCGGTGACTGGCGCCGACGAGGATCTGGTCAAACAGGCGCAATCGCTGATCACGGTGCTGGAGCCCAAGCCCGGCCGGCCGTTCGCGCGCGCCGAAGCCAACATCATCGTGCCCGACGTGATGGTGATGAAGTCGGGCCGCAATTGGAAGGTCGTGCTGAACCCGGACGTGATGCCCAAGCTGCGCATCAACGACTTGTATGCGCAGGCGATCCGCCAGGGGCGCGGTGCGGCCAACGCGAATGGCAGCCACGCCGGGCTCAGCTCGCGGCTGCAGGAGGCGCGCTGGTTCATGAAGAACATCCAGCAGCGCTTCGACACCATCCAGCGGGTGTCGCAGGCCATCGTCGAGCGGCAGAAAAGCTTCTTCACCCACGGCGAGATCGCGATGAAGCCGCTGGTGCTGCGCGAGATCGCCGACGAGTTGGGCTTGCACGAATCGACCATCTCGCGCGTGACCACCGCCAAGTACATGGCCACGGTGTTCGGCACCTTCGAGCTGAAGTATTTCTTCGGCTCGTCGCTGAACACCGATGCGGGCGGCAACGCGTCGAGCACCGCGGTGCGCGCGCTGATCAAGCAATTGGTCGCGGCAGAGAACATCCTGAAGCCGCTGTCGGACAGCCAGCTCAGCAAGATGCTCGAAGAGCAGGGCATCCAGGTGGCGCGCCGCACGGTGGCCAAGTATCGCGAAGCGCTGCGCATCGCCCCTGCCAATTTGCGCAAGACGATGTGATTCCTGCATGACCGCTCCCTTTTTCCTGCCCTGCGCCGCTGGCGTCGAGGCGCTGCTGGCCGCCGAGGTGCAGCGCGTGTTGCCGACCGCCGTGGTGCACACGCTGCGTGGCGGCGTCGCGCTCGACGGCAGCCAGAGCGACGTGATGGTGCTGAACCTCGAATCGCGTCTCGCGCAGCGGGTGCTGGTCGAGGTGGCTGAAGGCCCGTATCGCGACGAGCAGGCGCTTTACGACCTGGCCGCCAGCGTCGACTGGACCCAATGGATCACGCCGCAGCACACCCTGCGCGTCGACACCACTGCGCACCGCAGCCCGTTGCGCAGCCTCAATTTCGCCGCGCTGCGCATCAAAGATGCGGTCTGCGACAGCCTGCGCGACGCTACCGGCGAGCGGCCCAGCGTCGACATCCGCGAGCCCGATCTGGCCCTGGTGCTGCACTTGGGCGAGGAACGGGCGGCGCTGTATGTCGACAGCTCGGGCGAGCCGCTGTTCAAGCGCGGCTGGCGCGAAGACAAAGGCGATGCGCCGCTGAAGGAAACGCTGGCTGCCGCGATGCTCGCCGCCGCCGGTTGGCAGGGCCGGCCCGACGCGGGTGGTGCGTTGCACGACCCGTGCTGCGGCTCGGGCACGATCGCGATCGAAGCGGCGCAGATCGCCTGCGGCATCGCGCCCGGGCTGAGGCGCCGCTTCGCTTTCGAGCGGCTGCTGCCCTTTGCCACGCCCGAGGTGCGCGCCGAGTTGCAACGTCTGCGCAGCCATGCGCAATTGCGCATCCACGCGTCGGCGGTGCCGATCCACGCCAGCGACGTGTCGTTCCGCATGGTCGATTTCGCACGCCGCAATGCGCAGCGCGCTGGCGTCGAGGCGGCCGTCACCTTCAACGGCGGGGACGCGCTGGAGCGCCCGGCGCCCGAGCTGCCCGATGACCTGCCCGGCACGCTGATGCTGAACCCGCCCTACGGCGAGCGCATCGAGGTCGCCGGCAAGGCGCGGCCGTCGGGGTCGGCGGCCGAGCCGGGCAACAAGGAGCTGCCCGACGACTTCTTCGCGCGCCTGAGTGCCCACTGGAAGCGCGCGTACACCCGGCATCCGGCCGGTTGGACCGCGCATGTGCTGAGCCCGGACATGAAGCTGCCCAGCGCGATGCGCCTGAAGGAATCGCGCCGCACGCCGATGTGGAACGGCCCGATCGAATGCCGGCTGTTCCGCTTCGATCTGGTCGCCGGCACGATGCGCGGCGACGTTTCTACGCGCGAGCGCTGAATGCGCTGTCGGGCGCGGGAGTCAAGGCTTCGAGAAGCGCCCCAGCAAGTCGCCCAGCCCTTCGAAGCCGGCGAGGTCTTGTGCGTTGACACCGCCTTCAGGCACCTGCCCGCCCGGAGTCAGACGATCGACCACCTGCGGCAGCAGCTCGGACAACTGTCCGGCCGTCTCGCCGCGCGAAAGACCGATTTGCCGGGCGATGTCGGCCAGCGTGTCGGAGCCGAGCGCGCCTTCGAGCTGATCGGGTGAAATCGGTTGGTTGGCACCGGTGCCAACCCACGAGGCCGCAGCGTCGCCGAGGCCCGCTTGCTGGAACTTCGACAGCAGGTCGCTCAACCCGCCACCGAGCCCGCCGCCCGCTGCGGCCCCACCGCCACCCCCACGAGCACCCCCCAGCGCGCCGCCCAACAGATCCCCCAAGCCGCCGGCTTGACCACCGCCCGCGCCACCGCGCTGGGTGAGCATGCCCAAGACGATGTTGAGCAGCGCCGCCTGGCCGCCGACACCGCCGCCGCCCGCGCGCGCATTCCCTTGGGCACCCGTCAGCGCACCGATGACCGTATCGAGCAAGCCCATCGCCATCTCCTGGAATGTTGAGGATTCATTCTGGCGGCCGGGGTGTGACAACACAAGCGGGGGATGACAGCAGCGCGTCGACCCCCGCTCAGCGCTGCGCCGCTTGCAATCCCAACGCCGCCAGCACGGCCAGCGGTGCGGTGTCGGCGCGCAGCACCCGGGGCCCGAGCGAGGTCGGCTCGAACCCGGCCCGCAGCGCCGACTGTTCTTCGGCATCGGACAGGCCACCCTCGGGGCCGCTCAGAAACACCAAACGCTGGCCCATCGGTGCCGAACCCGGCCAGCCGGCCCCGTCACGCAGGCTGAGGACGTGACATCGATCGAACGCAGCGGGTGCCAGCGCGCCGAGCCAGGACGAAAACGAAAGCACCGGCCGGACCTCCGGCACCCGCGTGCGACCGCACTGCTCGCTGGCCGCCGCCGCCACCGCTTGCCAGTGCGCCACCTTCTTGTCGGCGCGCTCGCCGCCGAGGCGCAGCACCGAGCGTTCGCACACCAGCGGCTGAATGCAAGCGACACCGAGCTCGGTGGCCTTCTCGACGACGCCGTCCATCCGGTCGTTGGTGGGCATGCCGAGCGCGATCGTCACGTCGCAAGGCATCTCGCGGCTCGTCTCCACATGCTCGATGAGATGCACCGACACCTCGCTGCGCCCCATGTGTTCGATGCGGGCACGCCACTCGCCGCCGCAGCCGTCGAACAGCGTGATGTCGTCGCCGGGTTGCAGCCGCAGCACTTGCACATGGCGCGCCGGGCCGGGCGGCAGCACGCGTGCCTCGTCGGCCTGCAGCGGCGGCGGGACGAAAAAACGCGGGGGCATCTCAACCGACACTGCGGACCGGGTGCGAGATCACGACGGATCGCGCAGCGCTCGGCGCAGGATTTTGCCGATATTGGTTTTCGGCAACTCGGTGCGGAACTCGATCACGCGCGGCCGCTTGTAGCCCGCGAGCATCGCTTCGCAATGCGCGCGCACGGCGCTTTCGGTGAGCTGAGGGTCGCTGCGCACGATGACCAGCTTGACCCGCTCGCCCGCGGTATCGTCGGCCACACCCACCGCCGCGCATTCGGCGATGCCGGGCAGTTGCGAGACGACCTCCTCGACCTCGTTCGGGTACACATTGAAGCCGTTGACCAGGATCATGTCCTTCTTGCGATCGATGATCTTGAAATAGCCGCGTTCATCGACCGTGCCGATGTCGCCCGACCGGAAGAATCCGTCTGCGGTCATCACGTTCGCGGTTTCGTCCGGGCGCAGCCAGTAGCCGGCCATCACCTGCGGGCCGCGAATGGCGATTTCGCCCGGGCTGCCGATGGCCACTTCATCGCCCGCATCGTCGATCAGCTTCATGTCGGTGTTGGGCAGCGGCAGGCCGATGGTGCCGTTGAAGCTGCTGCCGTCGTCCGGGTTGCAACTCGCGAGAGGCGAGGTCTCCGAAAGCCCATAGCCTTCGACGATGGGGCAGCCGGTTTTTTGCAGCCACAACTGGGCCGTGGCGCTTTGCACCGCCGTGCCGCCACCGGCGGACAGTCTCAGGTGGCTCCAGTCGACGCTGTCGAACCCGGGGTGCGAGGCGATCGCCTTGAACAAACCGCTGACGGCGGGGAAGCTGTGAAAGCGCTCGTGCGACAACTCCTTGAACATCGCAGGCAGGTCGCGCGGGTTGACGATCAGCAGGCTGCAGCCGCCCATGCGCAAGCCCAGCAGCATGTTGAAGGTGAAGCCGTAGATGTGATAAGTCGGCAATGCGCAGACCGTGACGAGCTGTTCGCCCGCCGGAATTTTCTTCAGCAACGGGGCGCACCACGCTTCGGACTGCAAGATGTTGGCGACCAGGTTGCGGTGCAGCAGCACCGCGCCTTTGCTGACGCCGGTCGTGCCGCCGGTGTATTGCAGCACCGCGATATCGTCGGGCGCCATCGAGGTCGGCTGCAACGGCTGGCGCCGACCCGCCGCCAGCGCCGCGTTGAAGCGCACCGAGCCCGGTAACTCGAAGGTGGGCACCAGTTTCTTGACATGCCGCACCACGTAGTTGACGAGCCACGATTTCGGAATGCTCAGCAGGTCGCCCAAGCCGGTGACGATGATCTTTTTGATCGGCATCTGCGGCAGCGCCTTCTGCACCGTGGCCGCAAAGTTTTCCAGCACCACCAGGCAGGCCGCGCCGGCGTCTTTCAACTGGTGCTCCAGTTCGCGCGGTGTGTAGAGCGGGTTCACGTTGACCACCACGCAGCCTGCGCGCAGCACGCCCACCACCGCTACCGTGTACTGCGGCACGTTGGGCATCATCAACGCGATGCGGTCGCCTTTTTTGAACCCCTCGGCTTGCAAGTACGCGGCAAACGCACGCGCGGCGTGATCGACCTCACCGAACGTGATCGCCTGGCCCATGAACTTGATCGCCGCGCGTTCTCGGAACCGCTTGAAACTGTCGTCGAGCAGCGGCATCAGCGACGCGTACGCCGCCACATCGATCAGCGCAGGAACGCCCGGCGGGTAATGCTTCAACCAGTTTTTTTCCATGATGCGGCAGCCCTCAAAGCAGACACCTCGATTCTGTCGCGCGAGTCAACTGGGAACCATCGGGGGATGCGTCAATCACGCGAAGGCAGCGCCCACTCGCGCGAGCTGCTTCGCCCCGAAACCAGCCGCGCGTTTGCGCAGCAATTCTTTGCCCTGCTGGGCAGATGCATGGGGCCGCCGACGGCCTCGGCGAGGCACAGTCTTGCACTCGACGCTGCGGCGAGGGTGCGTACAGGCGCGGTCGCTGACGCTCGAAGCGCTCAATTTGCTGGTCTGCATCCGGGCGTTGCAAGAACCCAACGACTTATTGCGCTTCTAGGGGTAAGGCACGGGCCCGCTCAGGCGCACCATGGAGTGCTTTGGGTTTGACGATCGAATGAACGGGAGTACCTGGATGAACCATTTGAAACATGCAGCGGTTCGCTGCACCACGCGAATGCTTTGTGGCACGGCTTTGGCCTGCCTGGTGCTCGGCACCGCGCAGGCCGCCCGCTACGAAATCAGCGGCAGTATCCAGTTTGGAGTGCCTGGTGTAGTGGTGGTGGACAGCTACGACTTGAGCGGTGGGGTCTCGATGAGCCGTCAAGTCAATTACAACAATGCGCCGGCCTATCTGGGGCGCAACTTCCTGGGTCGCGCTGGTTCGGGCGCAGACCGCTTCGGGCTGCGTGCTTCCAACTTCGTCGCAGCCAACCACATTGCGAATGACGATGACGGTGGCGCCCAGTTCAGGGCCCAATCGTTCGCCAGGGCGATCTACACCGACGTCGTCATCGACGGCCCCGTGGGTGCGAGCCCGGTGGCGACATCGATCAATTTCCACTTGTCGGGCGAGCAGATCTTGGGCACCCATTTCCCCGGGCCGATGGGGGGGTTCGCTACTCAGTCTTCAGTATTTCTTCAGATCTTTGCCGGTGCCAACGCCGATTTCGGCG
>JANMTL010000060.1:0-1838 GCA_031390425.1 Rhizobacter sp. | reverse complement strand
TCAAGGAACGCGAGACCTACCGGGTCAAGCTCCTGATGGGGATGATCGACCAGCGTGAGAAGACCATCGTGTTCTGCGCCACCCAAGCCCTCGCGCTGGCGGTGCGCGACCTGATCAACCAGACCAAGACATTGGATGGTCAGGGGCGCGACCCGCTTTACTGCGTGCGGGTGACGGCCAACGATGGCGCCCGGGGCGAGCAGCACCTGCGCGACTTTCAAGACAACGAGAAGACCATCCCGACCATCCTCACCACCTCGCAGAAGCTCTCGACGGGTGTGGATGCGCGCAACGTGCGCAACATCGTGTTGATGCGGCCGATCAACTCGATGATCGAGTTCAAGCAGATCATCGGCCGCGGCACGCGCCTGTTTGAAGGCAAGAGCTACTTCACGATCTACGACTTCGTGAAGGCGCACCACCTGTTCAGCGACCCCGAGTGGGACGGCGAGCCGGTCGAGCCCGAAGGTCCGGCACTTGTGGCGGGCGGTGGAGTACCCGGTTTGCCGGTGCACGAGCCCCTGCCCGAGCCGCCCGTCGTGCCGCAGCCGGTGCGCATCAAGATCAAGCTGGCCGACGGCAAGCAGCGCCGGATCCAGCACATGACGGCCACCACTTTCTGGAGCGCCGATGGGCGGCCCATGTCGGCGGCGCAGTTCCTTGAGTCGCTCTACGGCGCGCTGCCCGAGTTTTTCAAGGACGAAGACGAGCTGAGGCGCTTGTGGAGCGAGCCCGACACCCGCAAGGCGCTGCTGGCGGGCCTGGCCGACAAGGGCTTCGACCGCGGCGCCCTGGCCGAGATGCAGAAGACCATCGAGGCCGAGCACAGTGACTTGTTTGACGTTCTGGCCCACGTGGCCTTTGCGTCAGAGCCGGTGAGCCGTGAGGCGCGTGCCGCTCTGGCCCACGCGGCGAGTGCGCAAGAGTTCACCGACAAGCAGCAGGCCTTCGTCGACTTCGTGCTCGCACAGTACGTGCAGCAAGGCGTGGATGAGCTGGATCACGACAAGCTCTCGCCCCTGCTCAAGCTCAAGTACAACAACGCGATCTCCGACGCCTTTGCCGAGCTGGGGCAGCCCGAGCAGGTGCGGCGAGTGTTCATCGGGTTTCAGCGGCACCTGTACGCGTATTGACGCAGCCAACAAAAAACGCGGCCGAAGCCGCGTTTTTCTTGGGTGGCGACGAATCGCCACCTGGGTTCACCGATCTCAGACCGGGCGGATGTTGGCCGCTTGCAGGCCCTTGTCGCCTTGCTTGACTTCAAACTCGACCTTTTGGTTTTCAGTCAGGGTCTTGAAGCCGCTGCCCGCGATGTCGCGGAAGTGGGCGAACAGGTCAGCGCCGCCTGCGTCTTGAGCAATGAAGCCGTAGCCCTTGCTCTCGTTGAACCATTTCACGGTACCGGTTTGCGTCGTCATGATGCGTTTCCTAAAAACAAAAATGGTGAGGAGCACATGCCCCGCACGCAGCGACTCTCAAGAAACGATCAAAGGGATTTCTAACGGAAACCGCACCGGAACCGGGCAGCACGAACGAGATCACTAACACCACTGTCTTGCGTAACTGTGCCGTGAATGTACGCGACAAGTGCCGAATCGACTAATCGGCACTGTGCACAAGCAACCACACGCCGTCGATAATCGACGGTTTTCACGAGGTGGCGCGCCTTTTCTGCGCCGCACACGCATGTCCGAGCTGACCCCCCAGGTGCGCCGCCGCCGCACTTTCGCCATCATTTCCCACCCCGACGCGGGCAAGACCACGCTGACCGAAAAGCTGCTGCTGTTCTCGGGCGCGATCCAGATCGCCGGCTCGGTGAAAGCGCGCAAAGCCACCCG
>JANMTL010000087.1:0-3256 GCA_031390425.1 Rhizobacter sp. | reverse complement strand
CTGGAGCACAGCGAACTCGGCCGACTGGTGCTGCAATCTCGCTATGGGCTGCTCGACTACCCATCGCAGTTGCTCGGCAAATCGGGGGTACTGGCAGCCTACGCGGCACACGGCTGCGTGGCGCTCGACACGCGGCCAAGCGGGCCGGACACCGACGGCCTGGTCGCGGGCCGCGACTACCTGGCGCTGGATTCGCTGCGCCGTGGTCCCCCGCAGCCCGATGCGGCAGGCCTCGCCGCGATGGCAGCGGCCTTGGCCGCCTGGTACGCGGGGCACCGGCTGCCGCAGCAGGCGCAAGAGCTGCTGGCACTCGCCCGAGTCTGATCGCGGCCCGCCTAGACCAGCCCCGGATCAGTCCGTATGGGCCGGTCGGCGGGCCTGCGCCGTCCCCGCGGCTGTCTTGCGTCGTCGCTACATTCGCTTGCAACATGAGCAGCGTCCTGCCGGTACCGGCAACCTCTGAAGGTCGGGCCGGCTCGCACCGCAACGCCGCACCGCTGTCGGATGCCGCGACGGCACACCGCACCGACATCGAAGGCCTGCGCGGCATCGCAGTGCTCTCGGTGCTGGCCGTGCACTCGTTTCCGCAGTGGATCGATGGCGGCTTCATCGGCGTCGATATTTTTTTCGTGCTGTCGGGCTTTTTGATCTCGGGCATCTTGTTTCGGTCGCTCGAGGCGGGCCGCTTCAATCTTGCCGATTTCTATGCGCGCCGCGTCCGGCGCATCGTGCCCGCGCTGTGCCTGGTGCTGCTGGCGTGCATGGTGTTCAGCGTCGCGTTTACTTATCCGAGCGAGTCGCGTCAGATCGGCCACCACGTCGCGGCGGGCGCTCTGTTCATCTCGAACCTGGCGCTGTGGAAGGAAGCCGGTTACTTCGATGTCGCCTCTGAGGCGAAGCCGCTGCTGCACTTGTGGTCACTCGGCATCGAAGAGCAGTTCTACATCGTCTGGCCGCTGGTGGTGGTGGTGCTGTTCAGGCACCAGCGTCATGCGTTGCGACTGTTGTGCGGCTTGTTGCTGGCGTCGTTCGCACTCAACGTGGCGATGGTCGCCGACCGTCCGGTCGCCACGTTCTTCTTGCCGCCGACCCGTTTCTGGGAGCTGATGGCCGGCGCGCTGCTCGCCTGGGCGACGCTGTACGCGAGCGGCGGGCCGCTGGCCTGGTTGCGGCTTCGGGTGCCGGACGCGTCGTGGTGGCATCGCCACGCTGGCAATGTTTTCGCAGCCGTCGGCCTGTCGATGCTGGCATTGGCGATTGGGCTGATCGACAAGACCGATCAATTCCCCGGCTGGTGGGCGCTGCTGCCGACCGGGGGCACCGTGGCCTTGCTGGCGGCGGGCCCCGACGCCTGGATCAACCGGCGGCTGCTGTCGCAACCGATCCTGCGTTTTTACGGCGCGATCAGCTACCCGCTGTACCTGTGGCACTGGCCGTTGCTGTGCTTTCCCACGGTGCTGGGCATTGCGCTCACCAACGAGGTGCGGGTGATGATCCTGATCGCCAGTGTGGTGCTGGCTGCGCTGACCTACGAACTGGTCGAAAAGCCGATCCGCCAAGCGCGCGCCGGGGGACGGTTGACGCTGCTTTTGGTCGCCGCGCTGGGCGTCATCGGCCTGTGCGGCTGGGGTCTGAAGCAAAGCGAAGGCTTGCTCGACAGCTACCCGCCAAGCGTGCGCGGCATCGCAGCGACCGAGTTTCGGTTCGACTACGCGGCCTACCGCATCGACAACTGCATGCTGCGACTGGAGCAGGGGCCGGAGTCGTTTTCCGCCGACTGCGTCGATCGCCGCGACGCCGCACGCCCGCTGACGCTGCTGTGGGGTGACTCGCACGCCGCGTCGCTCTACCCCGGGCTCGCGCCATCGACTCCAGCCGCAGCGCACGCGCCCCGAATCGCGCAGTACACCGCGGCACGCTGCCCGCCGCTGATGTCGCCGCCGCCGTTGGCCAGTGCGCATTGCGCGCGCACCAACGCCTACGTGCTCGAACGAGTCAAGGCCGAACGGCCGGACACCGTGGTGCTGGCCGGCCAGTGGTTGTTGTACGGCGCGGAGCACGCAGCGATCGATGCGCACCTGGCCGATTTGCGTGCCACCGTGCAGCTGTTGCAGTCGCTCGGCGTGCGCAAGGTCGTCGTGTTCGGTCAACAGCCGATCTGGACGCTGCCGCCGCCCCGCTTGCTGCTGACCGAGTGGACGCAATCGCGCCGCGTGCCCGAGCGCAGCTTCGAGCATATCGACCGCAGGTCGCTCGAGTTGGACGGGCGCCTCAGGCAAGCGATCTCGGACGCAGGCGCGGTGTTCGTCTCGCCGACCGAACACCTGTGCGATGCGACGGGCTGCCTGGTATCGACGCAGCGTGAGGGCACCTACAGCGCGCTGAATTTCGACGACTCGCACCTCACGACCGAAGGCTCGCGGGTGCTGATCGGTCGCACTCAGGCGGCATGGCTGCGCTGAACCACACCGCCGACCGACCTCAGCAGCCGCCCTCGAGCGCCTTGCCGATCGAGCGGGCCAGGATATCGGCCAGAACCGCGTTGCCTTCGCGCGTGGGGTGCACGTCGTCGCGGTAGAGCGCATCGACCCACTGCGGCTGGCTCGTCACGTCGACGACCAGCAAGCCATGCGCCGCGGCGATGCGCTCGACCTGAGGCCGATCCGACAGCCATTCCAGCCCCAGCCGGGCGCCCTCCAACTGGTTGCGATCCGGATAAAGCAAAACGATGCCGGCCGGTCGGCGCCCACCGACACGCGACAGCTTTGCCACCATCGCCTCGAAGCGAGCGTAGTTGTCGGCGACGCTGGCCGCCGTGGCCGGTGCTTGCCTCGCCATCGGCGAGAAGCGGTCGAAGAAAAGTCTGCGCAGCAGATACCCGGTGGCCCACCAAGGTCGCTGCGTCGGGAACAGTTCCTCGCCGCGCCACAGGGTCGGCCGGGTCAGGCCATGCGCCATGTACTCCCACACAAAAAAATCGGCAGCGGCCACGATGTCCGGGTTGCGCTCGAGAAACCGCAGCTCGTTGACCGTGCTCCAGCCCCCGGTGGCCACCGGCCACACCGCGCAAGAAGCGCCGAGTTGCGTCTGCAGCAACGGCACGACCTTGTCTTTCTGGTCGTACGGGTTGCCGCCCAGAACCACGCTGTTGCCGATCACGACCACGTCGGTTCGATCGCTGGGCCGCCACGGCGCATCGACGCCGAGGCCGCGGTCGTTGAACACCCACCGGTTGGTGCCGAGAAAGCGGCCCGAC
>JANMTL010000082.1:0-29512 GCA_031390425.1 Rhizobacter sp. | reverse complement strand
CTCGACCATCGGTGCCTTGTTCAGGCGCACCGAACAGGCAGCGGCAGAGCGTTCGGCGGCGGCATCGGAGAGTTCGAATGCTTGCTCGACCTTGAGGTCGGGCAGGCCTTCGATTTCGAGAATGCGGCCGGAGAAGATGTTTTTCTTGCCCTTCTTCTCGACCGTCAGCAGACCGGCCTTGATCGCGTACAGCGGGATCGCGTTGACCAGGTCGCGCAGCGTGACGCCCGACTGCATCGTGCCCTTGAAGCGCACCAGCACGCTCTCAGGCATGTCCAGCGGCATCACGCCCGTGGCGGCAGCAAACGCCACCAAGCCGGAGCCGGCGGGAAAGCTGATGCCGATCGGGAAGCGGGTGTGGCTGTCGCCACCGGTGCCGACTGTGTCGGGCAGCAGCAGGCGGTTGAGCCAACTGTGGATCACGCCGTCACCGGGGCGCAGCGCGATGCCGCCGCGGTGGCTGATGAAGTCGGGCAGCTCGTGGTGCATCTTCACGTCGACCGGCTTCGGATACGCAGCGGTATGGCAAAACGACTGCATCACCAGGTCGGCGCTAAACCCCAGGCAGGCCAGGTCCTTCAGTTCGTCGCGGGTCATCGGGCCGGTGGTGTCCTGGCTGCCGACGCTGGTCATGCGCGGCTCGCAGTAGGTGCCGGGGCGAACGCCGACTTGCTGGCCGCCCACGATCGGCAGACCGCAGGCTTTGCCCACCATTTTCTGGCCCAGGCTGTAGCCCTTCTTGGTGTCGGCTGGGTTCTGCGGCAGGCGGAACAGCGTGCTCACCGGCAGACCCAGCGCCTCGCGCGCCTTGGCAGTCAGGCCGCGGCCGATGATCAGCGGGATGCGGCCGCCGGCACGCACCTCGTCGAACAGCACGTCGCTCTTGACGGTGAATTCGGCAATCACCTGGCCGTCCTTCAGCGCCTTGCCGTCGTAGGGGCGCAGCTCGACCACGTCGCCCATGTTCATCTGGCTCACGTCGAGCTCGATCGGCAGCGCGCCCGAGTCTTCCATCGTGTTGTAAAAAATCGGCGCGATCTTGGCGCCGAGGCACACGCCGCCGAACCGCTTGTTCGGAACAAATGGGATGTCCTCACCGGTGAACCACAACACCGAATTGGTGGCCGACTTGCGGCTGGAGCCGGTGCCGACCACGTCGCCCACGTAGGCCACGAGGTTTCCGCGTGCTCGCATTTCTTCGATGAACGCGATCGGGCCGCGCTTGCCTTCTTCTTCCGGCACGATGCCGGGGCGCGGATTCTTGTGCATGGCGAGTGCGTGCAGCGGGATGTCGGGGCGACTCCAGGCATCTGGCGCCGGTGACAGGTCGTCGGTGTTGATTTCGCCGGTCACTTTGAAGATCGCAACCGTGATGCTCTTCGGCACTTCAGGCCGCGAGGTGAACCACTCGGCATCGGCCCAGCTTTGCAGCACCGATTTCGCGTTTGCGTTGCCCTGGTCGGCCTTGTCCTTCACGTCGTGAAACTGGTCGAACATCAACAGTGTGTTTTTCAGGCCGGCGGCGGCGACGGCGCCGACCTTCGCATCGTCCAGCAGGTCGATCAGCGGGCTGATGTTGTAGCCGCCGAGCATCGTGCCCAGCAGTTGCGTAGCGGTCTCGGGGCTGATCAGCGAGCACTTTTCGGTGCCGTGCGCCACGGCGGCGAGGTAGCTGGCCTTGACGAGCGCAGCGTCATCGACACCGGCCGGCACGCGGTGCGTGATCAGCTCGACCAACACGCTTGCTTCGCCTGCGGGCGGGGCCTTCAGCAGCTCGATCAATTGGCCGGTTTGTGCTGCCGACAACGGCAGCGGCGGGATGCCCAACGCGGCGCGTTCGACGATGTGGAGGCGATAGGCTTCAAGCATGTGGTGGCTCCTTCGAAAAGTGACTGAAATTCGAGTGTTCTGTCGGCTGGGGTGGGCGTGATGAAGCGGGCGCAGGCAAGGGCGGTGCACGATCTACGGCGTCGGCCTCGCCGGGGTCTGGGCGGCTTCCAGTGCAGCGGCTTGCTTGGCGGCCTCGATCTGTGTGCGATGGCGGGGGCTGACGCAGTCGTCTACCAAGCGCGTGCCGACCTTGACGTTCATCAGCATCGACTTGTTCGCGATCTGGATCATCAGCGTCTGGCCTCTCACGTCTTCGAGCCGGATCGCTCCGGTGGACGACAGCACCGGCTTCATCAGGTAGTGGGCATTGGCGAACCGCAGGTCGACATACGCTGGAAAACGTTCGCTGGCGGCGATCTGGACGATTTGCTTGAATTCGCACTGGTACTCGCCGTAGTGCACCCACTCGGCCGCGCTGCGTTGCTCGTCGGTGGCGGGCGCAGGCGGCAGCTCGGCCGGTACGGCTTTCTTGGCAGACTTCGGAGTCGGCTTCTTGACGGCCTTGACCGTCGGCTTCACCGCAGCCCCGTCCGCCGCTCGAGCGGGCAACGCCGCTGCGGCGATCGCGAGACACAGGGCTGCGGCGGCGCAGGCCGATGCCGGGAAAACATCGAAAGCGTTCATGAGAGATGCCAGCGGTTGATGGTTCATATCAAGGATTTTCGGCACAAGCTCGGTGCACATCGAGCCCACAGAACGTGGAACTTCGAAACGGACGGTTGCTGGACGGGCACGTGCAGTTTCCGGGCCGCAAAAAAGCCGACCTCCCGCGAGGGAGGTCGGCTCGGGCGCGAAGCGCATCTGTCAAGGCCGGACAGATCAGAGCAGGTGCTTGACGCCGTCTTGCTCGTCCGTCAGCTCTTTCAAGGTCAGGTTGATGCGTTCCTGGCTGAAGGCGTCGATCTCCAGGCCGTCGACGATCTTGTATTCGCCGCCCGCCGTGGTGACTGGGTAGCCGAACATCACGTCCTTCGGAATGCCGTATTCGCCGTTCGACGGGATGCCCATCGTGACCCACTTGCCGTTGCTGCCGAGCGCCCAGTCGCGCATGTGGTCGATGGCGGCGTTGGCGGCCGAGGCGGCCGACGACACGCCGCGCGCAGCGATGATGGCCGCACCGCGCTTGCCGACCGTCGGCAAGAAGGTGTCCTTGTTCCACACGTCGTCGTTGATCATCGACTTGACCGACTTTCCGTCGATCGTGGCGAAGCGGTAATCGGCATACATCGTCGGCGAGTGGTTGCCCCACACGGCCAGTTTTTCGATGCTCGACACCGGTTTGCCGGTTTTCGCAGCGATCTGCGAGGCGGCGCGGTTGTGGTCGAGGCGCAGCATCGCGGTGAAGTTCTTGGCCGGCAGGCTGGGCGCGCTTTTCATTGCGATGTAGGCGTTGGTGTTGGCCGGGTTGCCGACCACCAGCACCTTGACGTTGCGTGACGCCGAAGCGTTCAACGCCTTGCCTTGCGCGGTGAAGATTTGTGCGTTGGCGGCCAGCAGATCCGAGCGCTCCATGCCGGGGCCGCGTGGGCGGGCACCGACCAGCAGCGCATAGTCGCTGTTCTTGAACGCAGCGACCGGGTCGCTGTGCGCTTCGATACCGGCCAGCAGCGGGAACGCGCAGTCGTCGAGTTCCATGATCACGCCCTTCAGCGCGTTCTGGGCTTTTTCATCGGCGATTTCGAGCAGTTGCAGGATCACCGGCTGATCCTTGCCGAGCATCTCTCCGGAGGCGATGCGAAACAGCAGGGCGTAGCCGATTTGGCCTGCAGCGCCGGTGACGGCAACGCGAACGGGGGACTTGCTCATGGGAACTCTCCGGTAAAGGTTGAAGGCGGATGCGAAACAGGGCGCGACGCGGTTCAGAGGTCAACCGGGCGGATCGGAAATTGTAGGCAGTGAACCTGCTGAGTGTAGGGAGGAACCCGGGGCAAGTCAAAAGTCTTATGTCTTACATAAGATGTCTGTCAAAAATCAGCAGTTTCGGCTGGACGATCACCGCACTCCTGTGCTGCAATGCGCGCCATGAAAAGCGCGCCTGCTTCCGTCACCGAGTTGCCTGCGGCGGCGCGTGCGGCCGACGGCGCTCCACCGGCTTTCAGCCCGCTGTACCAGCAGATCAAGACGCTGATGACACGCAGTCTGCGCATCGGCGAATGGCGCCCGGGCGAGGCGATTCCCAGCGAGATGGAGCTCGCCGCGCGCTTCAAAGTGAGCCAGGGCACGGTACGCAAGGCGGTCGATGAGCTGGCCGCCGAAAACCTGCTGGTGCGCCGACAAGGCAAAGGCACCTTCGTCGCGACACACGCCGAGCAGAAGGTGCAGTACCGGTTCTTGCGTCTGCAGCCCGACGAGGGCGAGTCCGGCGGCGCGCAGCGGCGCTTCATCGACTGCCGACGGCTTCGCTCGACGGCCGACGTGGCGCGGGCGCTGGCGCTGAATCCCGGCGACTCGGTGGTCAATGTGCGGCGTGTGCTGACCTTCAATGCGACGCCGGTGGTGCTCGACGACATCTGGCTGCCCGGCCTGCTGTTCAAGGGCCTGACCGCCGAGCGCCTGAGCGACTTCCGCGGCCCGATGTACGGGCTGTTCGAGAGCGAGTTCGGTGTTCACATGATCCGTGCCGACGAGAAGATTCGCGCGGTCGCGGCCGACACCGCGTCGGCGCCGCTGCTGGGCGTGGCGGTGGGGTTTCCGCTGCTCAGCGTCGAGCGCCTGTCATTGACCTACGACGACAAGCCGGTCGAGTTGCGCCGGGGCCTCTACAACACGTCGGGTTATCACTACCGCAACGCACTCAGTTGAAATCCGATCGGTGTGCTGGTTTCTCCGCAACCGCAAGAGGGCATGCGGCCGGTACTCGGGTTTGCCCATGCTGCATTGCAATAAACTCGACCTCCTGTAATCCGCTGTAACAAGAAAGTCGTAGATGTCAGACACCCTGAAGCCGCGGCCCAGCCATCGCAACATCCATGTCAGCCAGATCGTCAAGTACCGCTTGCCGCCGGCCGGCATCGTGTCGATCCTGCACCGCGTCAGTGGCGTCGGCATGTTTTTGCTGATGCCTTTCATCATCTGGATGTTCGACGCCAGCGTCACCTCCGAAGTCTCGTACAGCCAGTTCAGCAGCGTCTTCGGCTCCGGTGTGGGTGTCGTCCCCGGCTGGATCTTCAAGCTGGTCGCGCTCGGTCTGATCTGGGCCTTCCTGCACCATTTCATCGCCGGAGTCCGCCACCTGTGGATGGACATGACGCATGCCGTGACCAAGGAATTCGGCCACAACTCGGCCGTGGTGACCCTGGGCTTGAGCATCGTTTTGACGCTGCTGCTCGGCTCCAAACTTTTCTTCTGACTGACCCGCTCCATGGCACAGAACTTCGGATCGAAGCGCATCGTCGTCGGCGCGCATTACGGGCTGCGTGACTGGTTGTCGCAGCGGGTCACCGCAGCGTTGATGGCGTTGTTCACGCTGGCGGTGATCGTGCAGATCCTGCTGCCCGGCGAGATGGGCTACGACAAGTGGTCGGGCATCTTTTCGAGCCAATGGATGAAGGTGCTGACCTTCGTCGTGATCGTGTCGTTGCTGTACCACGTGTGGGTCGGCATGCGCGATGTCTGGATGGATTACGTCAAGCCAGTCGGCGTGAGACTGGCACTTCAGGTGTTCACCATCGCCTGGTTGGTGGGGTGTACGGGTTGGGCAATCCAAGTGCTGTGGAGGCTGTAATGCAAATGGGTTCGTCGCAGGGGGGTGCTTCGGGGTCGCCGATTCCGAAGCGAAAGTTCGATGTCGTGATCGTCGGCGCCGGCGGTTCCGGCATGCGGGCATCGCTGCAACTGGCGCGCGCGGGTTTGAATGTCGCGGTGCTGTCGAAGGTGTTCCCGACGCGTTCGCACACCGTCGCGGCGCAAGGCGGCATCGGCGCGAGTCTGGGCAACATGTCCGAGGACAACTGGCACTATCACTTCTATGACACGGTGAAGGGATCGGACTGGTTGGGCGACCAGGACGCGATCGAATTCATGTGCCGCGAGGCGCCGAAGGTGGTGTACGAGCTCGAACACCTCGGCATGCCTTTCGACCGCAATCCCGATGGCACGATCTATCAGCGGCCGTTCGGCGGCCACACCGCCAACTACGGCGAGAAGCCGGTGCAGCGCGCTTGCGCCGCCGCCGACCGCACCGGCCACGCGATGCTGCACACGCTGTACCAGCAAAACGTCAAGGCGCGCACCAATTTCTTCGTCGAATGGATGGCGCTCGACCTGATCCGCGATGCCGATGGCGACGTGGTCGGCGTGACCGCGATGGAGATGGAAACCGGCGAGCTGCACATCTTGGAGGCGAAAACCACCTTGATGGCCACCGGCGGTGCGGGGCGCATCTTCGCGGCCTCAACCAATGCCTTCATCAACACCGGTGACGGGCTCGGCATGGCGGCGCGCGCGGGCATTCCGCTCGAAGACATGGAGTTCTGGCAGTTCCACCCGACTGGCGTGGCCGGTGCCGGCGTGCTGCTCACTGAGGGCTGTCGCGGCGAAGGCGCCATTTTGCGCAACAGCAACGGGGAGCGCTTCATGGAGCGCTATGCGCCGACGCTGAAAGACCTTGCCCCGCGCGATTTCGTCTCGCGCTGCATGGACCAGGAAATCAAGGAAGGCCGCGGCTGCGGTCCGAACAAGGACTACGTGGTGCTCGACATGACCCACCTGGGGGCCGAAACCATCATGAAGCGGCTGCCGTCGGTCTACGAAATCGGCCACAACTTCGCCAACGTCGACATCACCAAAGAACCGATCCCGGTGGTGCCGACGATCCACTACCAGATGGGCGGTATCCCGACCAACATCCATGGGCAGGTGGTGGCGCCGAAGAACGGTCAGCCGAACGACATCGTGGGTGGCCTGTACGCGGTGGGCGAATGCGCCTGCGTCAGCGTGCACGGCGCGAACCGGCTCGGCACCAATTCGCTGCTCGACCTGCTGGTGTTCGGACGCGCGGCGGGCAATCACATCGTCGACAGCGCGCTGAAGACGCAGGCGCACAAGCCGCTGCCAACGAACGCGGCCGACTTCTCGCTGGGTCGGCTCAACAAGTTCGAGGCCAGCACCGGTGGCGAGTACGCACAGGACGTGGCCAACGACATCCGCGCGTCGATGCAGCGCCATGCGGGCGTGTTCCGCACGCAGGCGACGATGGATGCGGGCGTCGCCGACATCAAGAAGCTCGCCGAACGCGTCAAGGGCATCCACCTGGCCGACAAGTCGAAGGTGTTCAACACCGCGCGCATCGAGGCGCTGGAAGTCGAGAACCTGATCGAAGCGGCGATGGCCACGATGATCTCGGCGGCCGCTCGCCACGAGAGCCGCGGCGCCCACACGGTGAATGACTACGCCAACTCGACCGAGTTTCCGAACGGGCGCAATGACAAGGTCTGGCTGAAGCACACGCTGTGGTATCGCGAAGGCAACCGGCTCGACTACAAACCGGTGAATCTGAAGCCGCTGACGGCGGAGTCGATCCCGCCTGTGGTGCGCACCTTCTGACAATCACCCGCAAATCTCACCTAATTTCAACCACCGCGACGGAGAGCAGTCATGACCAAGCGCGTGTTCCAGATCTACCGCTACGACCCCGACACCGACACGAAACCTCGCATGCAAACGCTCGAGGTCGAGCTCGACGGCAGCGAGCGCATGTTGCTCGACGCCTTGAACAAGCTGAAGGCGGTCGACCCGACGCTGTCGTTTCGCCGCTCGTGCCGCGAAGGCGTGTGCGGCTCCGACGCGATGAACATCAACGGCAAGAACGGCCTGGCCTGCCTGACCAACATGCTCACGCTGAAAGACCCGATCGTGCTCAAGCCGCTGCCCGGCTTGCCGGTGATCCGCGACCTGATCGTCGACATGACGCAGTTCTTCAAGCAGTACAACTCGATCAAGCCGTACCTCGTCAACGACGAGATGCCGCCCGAAAAAGAGCGCTTGCAAAGCCCGGAGGAGCGCGACGAACTCAACGGTCTGTACGAATGCATTTTGTGTGCGAGTTGCTCCACCGCGTGCCCCAGCTTCTGGTGGAACCCGGACAAGTTCGTCGGCCCGGCAGGACTCTTGCAAGCGTATCGGTTCATCGCCGACAGCCGGGATCACGACACCGAGGCCCGGCTCGACAACCTCGAAGACCCGTACCGTTTGTTCCGCTGCCACACCATCATGAATTGCGTCGATGTCTGTCCGAAGGGGCTGAACCCCACCAAGGCGATCGGCAAGATCAAAGAAATGATGATTCGCCGCTCGGTCTGAAATCGCCTCAACCTGAACCCATGCCGTGGACGCGCTGATCGACGATCGTGCCTTGAGCAAACTGCGCTGGCGCTGCCGACGCGGCCTGCTGGAGAACGACCTGTTCGTCGAACGCTTCTTCGCTCGGCATCAAAACAGCCTGACGCAGCGCCAAGCCAATGGTCTGCTGGTGCTGATGGATCTGTCGGACAACGATTTGCTGGACTTGCTGCTGGCACGCCAGCAGCCTGAAGGTCACCTGCTCAACGACGACATCTTGGACGTCCTGCGCTTGATGCGGGAGCCTCGATGAACCAACGCTTTACCCAACCCGACGACCTGTCTCGCACCACCCCCAAGGACCGATCATGACCCCTTCCGACGTCAAAGCCACCTTGTCGTTCTCCGACGGCAGCCCCAGCATGGACCTGCCGATTTTCAAAGGCTCGGTCGGGCCTGACGTGATCGACATCCGCAAGCTGTACGGTCAGACCGGCAAGTTCACCTACGACCCGGGTTTCTTGTCGACGGCGGCGTGCAATTCCCGCATCACCTACATCGACGGTGACAAGGGTGAGTTGCTCTATCGCGGCTACCCGATCGAGCAGTTGGCGACCAAGTGCGATTACCTCGAAACCTGTTACCTGCTGCTGAAGGGCGAGTTGCCCGACGACGGCCAGCGCCGCGAGTTCACCAAGCGGGTGACCAACCACACGATGGTCAACGAGCAGATGCAGTTCTTCCTGCGCGGCTTCCGTCGCGATGCCCACCCGATGGCGATCCTGACCGGCCTGGTGGGCGGGTTGTCGGCCTTCTATCACGACAGCACCGACATCAATAATCCGGAGCACCGCGAGGTCTCGGCGATCCGCTTGATCGCCAAAATGCCGACGCTGGTGGCGATGGCGTACAAGTATTCGGTCGGCCAGCCCTACATCTATCCGAAGAACGACCTGTCCTACGCCGGCAACTTCATGCGGATGATGTTCGCCACGCCGTGCGAGGAGTACGTGCCCAACGACGTGCTGGTGCGCGCAATGGACCGCATCTTCATCCTGCACGCCGACCACGAGCAGAACGCGTCGACCTCGACCGTGCGCCTGTGCGGCTCGTCCGGCACCAACCCGTTCGCCGCGATCGCTGCCGGTGTCGCCTGCCTGTGGGGCCCCGCGCACGGCGGCGCCAACGAGGCGGCCTTGAACATGCTCGAAGACGTGCAGAACATGGGCGGCGTCGAGAAGATCGGCGAGTTCATCAAGCAGGTGAAGGACAAGAACAGCAACGTCAAGTTGATGGGCTTCGGCCACCGCGTCTACAAAAACTACGACCCGCGCGCGACGCTGATGCGCGAGACCTGTCACGAAGTCCTGGCGGCGATGGGCATGAGCAACGACCCGATCCTCAAGCTGGCGATGGCGCTGGAGAAGATCGCGCTCGAAGACGATTACTTCGTGTCGCGCAAGCTGTACCCGAACGTCGATTTCTATTCGGGCATCGTGCAGCGCGCGATCGGCATTCCGGTGTCGCTGTTCACCGCGATCTTCGCGCTGGCGCGCACCGTCGGCTGGATCGCGCAGCTCAACGAAATGATCAGCGACCCCGAGTACAAGATCGGCCGTCCGCGGCAGTTGTTCAACGGTGCCACGTCGCGCGACGTGAAGCCGATCGGCGAACGCTGAGTCGGCCGGTTCGTCTCTCGACAACCCGGCCGCGTGCCGGGTTTTTTGGTTTCTGGAGCGTTCAGCTGCAACTCTTTGCTGCTGCGCAGCATGCGCAGCGCCTAAAATCTGAGGCTTTGATTTTCTGAAGTTACCACCCATGGGCCGCACGCTCTACGACAAACTCTGGGATGAGCATGTCGTTCACTCCGAAGACGACGGCACGACCGTCCTCTACATCGATCGCCACCTGGTCCATGAAGTGACCAGCCCGCAGGCGTTCGAAGGCCTCGATCTGGCCGGCCGCAAGGTCTGGCGGCTGTCCGCCAACCTGGCAGTCAGCGATCACAACGTGCCGACCACCGACCGCTCGCACGGCATCGCCGATCCGATCTCGCGCCTGCAGGTGGACACGCTCGATGCCAACTGCGACCGTGTCGGCATCACGCAGTTCAAGATGAACGACCGGCGCCAGGGCATCGTGCATGTCATCGGGCCGGAGCAGGGCGCGGTGTTGCCTGGCATGACCGTCGTTTGCGGTGATTCGCACACCTCGACCCACGGCGCGTTCGGTGCGCTGGCGCACGGCATCGGCACCAGTGAGGTCGAACATGTGCTTGCCACGCAGACGCTGCTGGCGAAGAAGGCCAAGAACCTGCTGATCCGGGTCGATGGCGTGTTGTCGAAAGGCTGCAGCGCCAAGGACCTGGTGTTGGCCATCATCGGCCGGGTCGGCACGGCGGGTGGCACCGGCCACACGATCGAGTTCGCCGGCTCGGCCATCCGCGCACTCAGCATGGAAGGCCGCATGACGGTGTGCAACATGGCGATCGAGGCCGGTGCCCGCGCCGGGCTGATCGCGGTCGACGAGACCACCATCGCCTACGTGCAAGGCCGCCCCTACACGCCGGTCGGTGTCGAATGGGAACAGGCCGTCACCTACTGGCGGACGCTGCACTCCGACGCCGACGCGGCCTTCGACGCGGTGATCGAGATGGATGCGGCCACCGTCCGCCCGCAGGTCACCTGGGGCACATCGCCCGAGATGGTGCTGTCGATCGACGACCGCGTGCCCGACCCCGAGCGCGAAAAGGACGCCAACAAGCGCGGTGCGATGGAGCGCGCGCTGAGCTACATGGCGCTGGAGCCCAACACGGCCGTCGCCGACATCCTGATCGACAAGGTTTTCATCGGCTCGTGCACCAACTCGCGCATCGAAGACATGCGAGAAGCCGCCGCCGTGGTGCGCAAGCTGGGCCGCAAGATCGCATCCAACGTGAAGCTCGCGCTGGTGGTGCCCGGCTCCGGTCTGGTCAAGCAACAGGCCGAGCGCGAAGGGCTGGACGCCGTGTTCAAGGCCGCCGGTTTCGAGTGGCGAGAACCCGGCTGCTCGATGTGCCTGGCGATGAACGCCGATCGGCTAGAACCCGGCGAGCGCTGCGCTTCGACCTCGAACCGCAACTTCGAAGGACGCCAGGGCGCCGGTGGGCGGACCCATCTGGTCAGCCCGGCGATGGCGGCAGCGGCGGCGATCGAAGGGCATTTCGTCGACGTACGCCGCCTGCTGTGAACTGTTCTCGAATCCAAGGAAACACCCGATGAAACGCGCTCTTTTTGCTCTCGCTGCCGTGGTTGTCTTGCTGACCGGCTGCAACACCTTCCAAGGCATCGGCAAAGATGTGCAGCGCGCAGGCGAAGTCGTCGAAGACGCTGCCAAGAAGAAGTGACCTCTGCATGAAACCGTTTCGCGTGCACAAGGGGCTTGTCGCCCCGATGGACCGTGAGAACGTCGACACCGACGCGATCATTCCGAAGCAGTTCCTGAAGTCGATCAAGAAATCGGGCTTCGGGGTGAACCTGTTCGACGCGTGGCGCTACCTCGACGCTGGCTTTCCAGGGCAAGACCCGGCCTCGCGCCGACCCAACCCGGACTTTGTGCTGAACCAGCCGCGCTATCGCGGCGCGTCGGTGTTGATCGCGCGCAAGAATTTCGGCTGCGGCTCCTCGCGTGAGCACGCACCGTGGGCGCTCGACCAGTACGGTTTTCGGGCAGTGATCGCGCCGAGCTTCGCCGATATCTTCTTCGACAACTGTTTCAAGAACGGCCTGCTGCCGATCGTGTTGCCCGAAAGCCAGACAGCGCGGCTGTTCGACGAGGTCGCGGCCTTCGTCGGCTGCGAACTGACCGTCGACCTGGAGCGTCAGGTCGTCGTCCAGGCCAACGGAGTCGAGCTGCCGTTCGAGGTGCAGCCGTTTCGCAAGTTTTGCCTGCTGGGCGGCTTTGACGACATCGGCCTGACGCTGCGGCATGCCGACAAGATCCAGGCTTACGAGTCCGAACGTTTGCTGAAGAAGCCTTGGCTGGCCCACACCCTTTGAACACTTTTCCGCCGGCTTATGGCAGCCTGTACCGCTTCCTGTCGGACCGGTGGTGGGTGGCGTTCTTGTTGTTGGGCTTGAGTTTCGTGTTGTTCGGGCTGGCCACGCTGAACCTGCTGAATCTGGTCAACGCCAACATCAGCTTCCTGGCGATGCATGGCCTCGACGCGGTGCGCGACGGCGGTTTGTTGCAGTTGTTCAGCCTGATCGGGTTGGGCTACTTTGCGGCCCTGTTCTATGTGATCTTCAAGCTGTGCGAGAAAGTTCTGGTCGAAAAACTGACCTATGAGAAATCCCAAGGACCCTGAGCTGTGAACATTGCGATCCTTCCCGGCGACGGCATCGGACCCGAAATCGTGGCCGAGGCCGTGCGTGTGCTCGACGTGCTCGACCTGCACTTCGAGACCGAATCCGCGCTCGTCGGCGGTGCCGCCTACGAAACCCACGGCCACCCTCTGCCCGAGATGACGCTGAAGCTCGCCCAGAGCGCCGATGCGGTGCTGTTCGGCGCGGTCGGCGACTGGAAGTACGACGCGCTGGAGCGCTCTCTGCGCCCTGAGCAGGCGATCCTCGGCCTGCGCAAGCACCTGCAACTGTTCGCCAACTTTCGCCCGGCCATCTGCCACGCGCAACTGACGCATGCGTCGAGCCTGAAGCCCGAACTGGTGGCCGGACTCGACATCCTGATCGTGCGCGAGTTGACCGGCGACATCTATTTCGGCCAGCCGCGCGGGCGTCGGCTGTCGCCGGACGGTGCCTTCGAAGGTCAGCAAGAAGCCTTCGACACGATGCGCTATGCGCGCCCCGAGATCGAGCGCATCGCGCACGTCGCCTTCCAGGCGGCCCGCAAGCGCAGCAAGCGCGTCACCAGCGTCGACAAGGCCAACGTGCTGGAGACCTTCCAGTTCTGGCGCGATGTGGTGACCGAGGTGCACGCCGAGTACCCCGATGTCGAACTCGACCACATGTATGTCGACAACGCGGCGATGCAACTGGTCAAGGCGCCGAAGAAGTTCGACGTGCTGGTCACCGGCAACATGTTCGGCGACATCCTGTCGGACGAAGCCGCGATGCTGACCGGCTCGATCGGCATGCTGCCCTCGGCGTCGCTGAACGCGGCGAATCGCGGCCTGTACGAGCCCAGCCACGGCAGCGCGCCGGACATCGCGGGCCAGAACATCGCGAACCCGCTGGCGACAATCCTGTCGCTGGCGATGATGCTGCGCTTCTCGCTGAACCAGCCCGAAGCGGCGGCGCGCGTCGAAGCGGCGGTGACGCGCGTGTTGGAGTCCGGTTTGCGCACCGCAGACATCTGGTCCCAAGGCACGCAGCGCGTCGGCACGCGCGACATGGGGTCGGCGGTTGTCGCAGCCGTGAAATCGGTATAAGCCGCAGCGTAAGTTGATTTATTGGAGATTCGGGTTTGAAAGGCAAAGCGATGAAGCTGGTCGGATTGGTGGGTTGGCGCGGGATGGTGGGTTCGGTGTTGCTCGATCGCATGCAGCAGGAGGGCGACTTTCCGCTGATCGAGCCGATGTTCTTCAGCACCAGCAACGCAGGCGGCAAAGCACCCGCGCAGGCGCGCTACGAGTCGACGCTGAAGGATGCTTACGACATCGAGGCGCTCAAGCGCTGCGACATCGTCCTCACCGCGCAAGGCGGCGACTACACCACCGAGGTGTTCCCGAAGCTGCGCGCGGCGGGCTGGAGGGGGCACTGGATCGACGCGGCATCCACCTTGCGAATGAAGAGCGACGCCGTCATCGTGCTCGATCCGGTCAACCTGCCGGTGATCCAGAGCGCGTTGGCACGTGGCGGGCGCAACTGGATCGGCGGCAATTGCACCGTGAGCTGCATGCTGATGGGCGTCGGCGCGCTCTACAAGGCCGGGCTGGTCGAGTGGATGAGCACGCAGACCTATCAGGCGGCGTCGGGTGGCGGTGCACAGCACATGCGCGAGTTGCTGACCCAGTTCGGCACGCTGAATGCTGAAGTGCGCGGCCTGCTCGACGACCCGAAGAGCGCGATTCTGGAGATCGACCGCCGCCTGCTGGCCAAGCAGCGCGCGCTGAGCGAATCGGAGACCGCGCAGTTCGGCGCGCCGCTGGCCGGCTCGCTGATCCCGTGGATCGACAAAGATCTGGGTGTCGGCAAAGGCTGTGACGACGACGGATTCGGTGTCAGCCGGGAAGAGTGGAAAGGCGGTGCCGAGACCAACAAGATCCTCGGCCAGGGCGACGGCTTCGATCAACCCGCCGTGCCGGTCGACGGTTTTTGCGTGCGCGTCGGCGCGATGCGCTGCCACAGCCAGGCGCTGCTGTTCAAACTCAAGAAGAACGTGCCGCTGGCCGATATCGAGCAGTTGATTGCGAATGACAACGCCTGGGTGAAGGTGGTGCCCAACAACCGGGAAGACACGGTTCGGCAACTGACGCCAGTGGCGGTCACCGGAACGCTGGCCATTCCGGTGGGGCGCCTGCGCAAGATGGCGATGGGGCCGGAGTACCTCGGCGCCTTCACGATCGGCGACCAATTGCTGTGGGGTGCTGCGGAGCCTTTGCGCCGGATGCTGCGCCTGCTGATCGAGGCTTGATCCGCCAGTGAAATGCACGGTGCCGTTGTCGGGACACGACAGCTCGGTGATCGCTTGAACTGATGTAGCACCTGCACGCTTTTCAGGCGATGCATGAGCTTGTCACCGTATCTGCTTGATGCTATTGTAATTTATTGATATTTATCTCTTGATCGACGCCCATCCGAAAGTGGTTTCGGTCGTCTGGTCGGGGCCGCAGGGCGGCTCGAACGCTTGGGCTGGGAGACGCCTTGAAGAACACTACGCAGCAGCTCGGGCGTTTCGCCCTGACCAGTGTGGCAGTCGCTGCGCTCTCGTTGGGCGCCACCGACGCGTGGGCGCTCGGCCTGGGGCGCCTCGCGGTGCAATCCGCCTTGGGCGAAACGCTGAGGGCCGAGATCGACGTCACCAGCCTGACGCCTGAAGAAGCCGGCAACCTGAAGGTCCGCATCGCGGCGCCGGAAACCTATCGCGCCTCGGGGGTCGACTACAACAGCGTGCTGCCGAGCACCCAGGCCGCGCTGCTCAAGCGCGCCGATGGTCGTCCCTTCCTTCGTCTGACGAGCGATCGCGTGGTGCAAGAGCCCTTCGTCGACGTGATCCTCGAATTGTCGTGGTCGACCGGGCGCTTGGTGCGCGAGTACACCTTGCTGTTCGATCCGCCGTCCGACCGGGCCCAGGCCGCCGCGCCGACGCCACCGCCCGTTGTGGCGGCCGCCCCGGTGTTCTCCGCGCCGACGCCCGCCCCGGCCGCTGTGCCGCGTGCCCCGCGCGCGCTCGCTCCTGCACCGGCTCCATCCCCGGCCGTGGCCCCGGCCCCGGCCCCGATGCCCGATCGCGCTGCCCAACCCACGAACGCAGATGCCGCGCCGAGTGCGCCGGCCGATGACACATACCGGGTGCGCAGCGGCGACACCCTGACCCGCATCGCTGCGCGCACACGCCGTGGCAGCGTGTCGCTCGACCAGACGCTGGTGTCGCTGTACCGCGGTAATCCGCAGGCGTTCATCGGCGAGAACATGAACCGATTGAAGGCCGGCGCGTTGCTCAACGTGCCGAGCGCCAATGCGGCAGCTTCCATCGATGCCAAGGAAGCGCGCCAACTGATCCAGGTTCAAAGCGCCGACTTCAGCAGCTTCCGCCAGCGTCTGGCGTCTGGCGTGCCTGCAGTGCAGGCCGATCTCCCGGCGCGCAAGGACGTCGGCAAAGTGCAGGCCAGTGTCGATGACCGCAAAGCCACGGCTGCGGACGCCCCCGACAAGCTGACGCTGAGCAAAGGCGCCTCGGCGGCAAAACCCGGCGCCTCCGAAGTCACTATCTCGAAGGACAAGGAAAAGCAGGACACGGCGGTTCGCATGGCCGAGCTGGCGAAGAATGTCGACGAGCTCAAGAAGCTGTCCGGCGCCGCGAATGGCGGAACGGCTGCAGCGACCCCGGCGGCGCCTGTGGCGGCACCGGCGCCCGCACCAACACCAGCACCTGCTCCCGCTGCGGTACCGACCCCGGCCCCGGCTCCGGCTCCGGCTCCGGCTCCGGCTCCGGCCCCGGCTCCGGCTCCGGCTCCGACCACCGAGCCAGTTGCCGCTGTTGCACCCAAACCGGCCGAGCCACCCGCCCTGGCGGCACCTGAGGCGAAGCCCGCGGTCGAGGCACCGGTGATGGCGCCTGCGCCCCCACCAGTCGCTGCGCCCACCCCTGCGGCGGCGCCAGCCGTGGCCGACGAGCCGGGCTTCTTCAGCGACATGCTCGAAAACAATCCGCTGTGGCTGGCCCTGGGTGGCGGCGCGCTGCTGGCGTTGCTGGGCTTCGGCGCCTACCGCGCTCGGCGCGCCAAGCTCGACTCCGGAGAAACCTCGTTCCTCGAAAGCCGTCTGCAGCCCGATTCGTTTTTCGGCGCCAGCGGGGGTCAGCGCATCGACACCCGCGAGGCCGCCTCGGGCGCACCGTCGTCGATGAGCTACTCGCTGAGTCAGCTCGATGCCATCGGCGATGTCGATCCGGTGGCCGAAGCCGATGTTTACCTGGCCTACGGGCGCGACCTGCAGGCCGAGGAAATTCTCAAGGAGGCGATGCGCAGCAGCCCCGAGCGCATGGCGATCCGCACCAAGCTGCTCGAGGTCTACGCCAAGCGCCGTGACACCAAGGGTTTCGAGTTGCTGGCCACACAGTTGTTCGCGCTGACCAGTGGCACCGGCGAGGACTGGGAGAAGGCGCAGGACCTCGGTCTCGACATCGATCCCGACAACCCGCTTTACCAGCCCGGTGGCGCACCGGATTCGATGTCACCGACCGATTCGGGGTTGATGTCCGAACCGCTGGGCGCCAGCACGATGCCGCTGTCGGTGCTGCCGACGTCGAGCTTCGGTGATACATCGACCGACGTGCGGGGCAGTGCACCAGCCAGCGCGTCGGAAGAAATCGATTTCGATCTCGACCTCGATGCGCCGGACGCGGCACCATCCATCGTCCAGCGCCCGCAGCTCGAATCCTTCGATTTCGATTCAACCCGGCCTTCGACGCAGGCTTTCCGCGCTGCAGCCCCGGCTACGGCGCCGGTGGTCGCGTCGAACGCGCCGCTCGAATTCGATCTGTCGGCGATTTCGCTCGACCTCGATGCGCCGGCCCCTGTGGCCGCCACGGCCCTCGACTTCGAGACGGACGGCCTGGTCGACGAAGACGACGACAACGCCGATCCGCTGGCTCGCAAGCTCGAACTGGCCGAAGAGTTCCGGCAGATCGGCGACAACGAGGGCGCGCGCGACCTGTTGCAAGAGGTGGCAACGAAAGCCGAAGGCACGCTGAGGGCCAAAGCCCAGAGCATGCTCGACGACCTCGGTTGACGGGCCACCACCGCAAGCGGGCGGTGCGGCGCTGCGTCTGCAGATGACACGAATCGCGTTGGGCATCGCCTACCGGGGTGCGGCCTACTGCGGCTGGCAGCGGCAGCCGAATGCGAAATCGGTGCAAGACAGCGTCGAACGCGCGCTGTCGCAATTTGCCGATGTGGCGGTCAGCGTGACCTGCGCGGGCCGCACCGACACCGGTGTGCACGCCCTCAACCAGGTCGCGCACCTCGACGCACCGGTCGAACGCGAAGACGCTTCCTGGGTGCGCGGAACCAACCGCTACCTGCCAGCGGACGTGGCGATCCAGTGGTGCCAGCCGGTCGACGATGCCTTCCACGCGCGCTTCAGCGCCACCGGCAGGCGCTACACGTACTTGCTGCTGGAGTCCCCGGTGCGCCCGGCGCTCGAAGCTGGCCTGGCGGGCTGGACCTTCCGCCCGCTCGATGGCGACGCGATGCGGCAGGCGGCCGAGCTGCTGATCGGTGAACAGGATTTTTCGGCCTTCCGCTCGTCGCAATGCCAGGCCGCGTCACCGATCAGGCACCTGCGAACGATCGAGATCAGCCGACGCGGCGCTTACTGGCGGATCGACTTCGATGCCAGCGCCTTTTTGCACCACATGGTGCGCAACATCGTCGGCTGCCTGATCGCAGTCGGCACCGGCAAGCGAGACGCGTCGTGGCTGGCCGAAGTGCTGGCATCACGCCAGCGCAAGCTGGCGGCGCCGACCTTCTCGCCGGACGGCTTGTATTTCGTCGGCCCTCACTACGAAGCTCGGTATGCCATCCCGACCAGAGGCCCCGCGAGCGACTGGTTGCCCTGACACTTGCGGCATGAACGCACGCACCCGCATCAAGATCTGTGGTTTGACGAGAGAGCAAGACATCGACGCCGCCGTTGAGGCCGGTGCCGATGCGATCGGCTTCGTGCTCTACGACAAAAGCACGCGTTACGTCGATGTGACCCGCGCGGCCGAACTGGCACGGCGCCTGCCCGCCTTCGTGATGCCGGTGGGTCTGTTTGTCAACGCCAGCGCAGAACTGATCGCCCAGGCGACTGCGGCGATGCCGCAACTGTTGCTGCAGTTTCACGGCGACGAAACGCCGACGGAGTGCCAGTCGCCTGCACGCGCTTACCTGCGCGCGGCGCGCATGGCGGCCGGCATCGATTTGCTAAAGTTCGCGGCTTGCTACCCGGATGCGCAAGCACTCCTCCTCGACGCCCATGTCGACGGTTATGGTGGCGCTGGAAAGGTCTTCGATTGGTCGCTCATTCCGCGAGACGTGCCCCGTCCCCTCGTTTTATCTGGTGGGTTGCATGCCGAAAATGTGATCGAAGGCATTCTTCGGGTGCGGCCCTGGGCCGTTGACGTCAGCTCCGGCGTGGAGCGGGCCAAAGGCGTCAAGGACGCTGCGGCGATGCGCCGGTTCTGCGAGCAGGTGCGAGAGGCCGACGCCCGCATCGCCGCGAATGAAACCTGAAGAGTGAAACCACGATGTTCGATTACCACCAACCCGACGCGACCGGGCATTTCGGCCCCTACGGCGGCACCTTCGTCGCCGAAACGCTGATCCATGCGCTCGACGAGCTGAAAGAGGCCTACGCCGAGGCGCAAGCCGATCCGGCCTTCATGGCCGAATTTCGCAGTGAACTGGCGCACTTCGTCGGCCGGCCGAGCCCGATTTATCACGCCGCGCGCATCAGCCGCGAACTCGGCGGCGCGCAGATTTACCTGAAGCGCGAAGACCTGAACCACACCGGCGCGCACAAGATCAACAACACCATCGGGCAGGCCATGCTCGCGCGCCGCATGGGCAAGCCGCGCGTGATCGCCGAAACCGGCGCCGGCCAGCACGGCGTGGCCACCGCCACCATCTGCGCGCGCTACGGCCTGGAGTGCGTGGTTTACATGGGCAGCGCCGACGTGCTGCGCCAGTCACCGAACGTGTACCGGATTAACCTGCTCGGCGCCACCGTGGTGCCGGTCGAATCGGGCAGCAAGACGCTGAAAGACGCGCTCAACGAGGCGCTGCGCGACTGGGTGACCCACGTCGAAAATACGTTCTACATCATCGGCACCGTGGCCGGCCCGCACCCGTATCCGATGATGGTGCGGGACTTCCAGCGCGTGATCGGCGACGAGTGTCTGGTGCAGATGCCCGAGATGATCGGCGCAGCTCGGCAACCCGATGCGGTGATCGCCTGCGTGGGCGGCGGCAGCAATGCGATGGGCATCTTCTACCCGTACATCGAGCACACCGGCACGCGGCTGATCGGGGTCGAGGCGGCCGGCCTCGGCATCGAGACCGGTTACCACGCGGCGTCGCTGTCGGCCGGTTCGCCGGGCGTGCTGCACGGCAACCGCACTTATTTGCTGCAAGACGCCAACGGCCAGATCACCGAGACGCATTCGGTCTCGGCCGGCCTCGACTACCCCGGCGTCGGCCCCGAGCATGCGTACCTGAAGGACATCGGCCGCGCCGAGTACGTCGGCATCACCGACGACGAGGCGCTGAAGGCGTTTCATCTGCTGTGCCGCACCGAAGGCATCATCCCGGCGCTCGAATCGAGCCATGCCTTGGCGCATGCGATGAAGATGGCTCAGACGATGCGACCCGACCAGAGCCTGCTGGTCAACCTGTCCGGCCGCGGCGACAAGGACATCGGCACCGTGGCCGATTTGTCGGGCGCGAACTTCTACTGTCGGCCGTCGTGCCGGGGCGAGTCCGTCAAGGGCTCGGTGGCGTCCAACGCGATCGCGATGAACGGGCCAGCCATCATGAAAACCCCGGTTGTCATGAAAGCGCCGAGATGAACCGCATCGCCGCCACCTTCGAGGTGCTGAAAAGCCAGCACCGCAAGGCGCTGATCCCGTTTATCCATGCAGGCGACCCGCACGCCGAAAGCACCGTCGACATCTTGTGCGCGATGGCCGATGCGGGCGCCGATGTGATCGAACTCGGCGTGCCGTTCTCCGACCCGATGGCCGACGGCCCGGTGATCCAGAAGGCGGCTGAACGCGCGCTGGCTAAAAATATCGGCATGCCCCAGGTCTTGGATTACGTGCGCGGCTTCCGTGAGCGCAACACCACCACGCCGGTGGTGCTGATGGGCTACGCGAACCCGGTCGAGCGCTACGGCGTCGATCGTTTCGTGGTCGACGCCAAAGCGGCCGGTGTCGACGGCGTTCTGGTCGTCGATTACCCGCCCGAAGAGTGCGAGTCGTTCGCGCGCACGCTGCACCGACACCAGATGGATCCGATCTTTCTGCTGGCACCGACCTCGACCGAAAACCGCATGAAACAGGTCGGTCGCATCGCCAGTGGCTACGTGTATTACGTGTCTCTGAAGGGCGTGACCGGCGCCGGGCACCTCGACATCAGTGCGGTGGCCGCGATGCTGCCGCGCATCCGCGAACATGTCCGTGTGCCGGTCGGCGTCGGCTTCGGCATCCGCGACGCGGCCACCGCCAAGGCCGTGGCGGCGGTGTCCGACGCGGTGGTGATCGGCTCGGCGCTGGTGCAGTTGCTCGAACACGAGACGCCCGAGAATGCGCCTGCCGTGGCCGGCCGCTTCATTGGCGAGATCCGGGCCGCTCTCGACACCCTGACCAAGGAACACGCATGAGCTGGCTCGAAAAACTACTGCCGTCGAAGATCCAGCCCACCGACCCCAGCGAACGGCGCACGGTGCCCGAGGGCTTGTGGGTCAAGTGCCCGTCGTGCGAGACGGTGCTCTACAAGACCGACCTCGAACAGAACATCAACGTCTGCCCGAAATGCGGGCACCACCATCGGCTGACGGCGCGGGCGCGGCTCGATGCGTTTCTCGATCCGGAAGGCCGCTTCGAGATCGGCCAGGAGGTCGTGCCGGTCGATGCGCTGAAATTCAAGGACAGCAAGAAGTACCCCGAGCGTTTGAAAGAAGCACTCGAAGCCACCGGCGAAACCGATGCGTTGGTGGTGATGGGCGGTGCGATCCACAGCGTTCCGGTGGTGGCGGCCTGCTTTGAATTCCAGTTCATGGGTGGCTCGATGGGCTCGGTGGTCGGCGAGCGTTTCGTGCGCGGCGTCGAGACCGCGGTCGAGCAGAAGACGCCGTTCATCAGCTTCACCGCCACCGGCGGCGCGCGCATGCAAGAAGGCCTGCTGAGCCTGATGCAGATGGCCAAGACCAATGCCTCGCTGACGCGCCTCGCCAAGGCAAAGCTGCCCTACATCAGCGTGCTGGCCGACCCGACGATGGGCGGCGTGTCGGCCAGCTTCGCCTTCATGGGCGATGTGGTGATTGCCGAGCCGAAGGCGCTGATCGGCTTTGCTGGGCCGCGCGTGATCGAAAACACCGTGCGCGAGACGCTGCCCGAAGGTTTCCAGCGCGCCGAGTTTTTGCTGCACACCGGCGCGATCGACATGATCGTGGATCGACGCGAGCTGCGCACCTCGATCGCCAAGATGATCGCGATGCTGCAGCGCCAGAGCGCTGACGCGATCGCCTGAGGCCGGCCCTCGTTGTTGCCCGCCCTCCCCACCACACTCGCCGACTGGCTGGCCCGCTGCGAGCGCCTGCACCCGAAAGAAATCGACCTGGGGCTGCACCGCGTCGAGCAGGTGCGCGCCCGCCTCGATCTGAAGTTCGATGTGCCTGTGATCGCGGTGGCCGGCACCAACGGCAAGGGCTCGACCTGCGCGATGCTCGAATCGATCGCGCTGCGCGCCGGCTACCGCGTCGGGCTGTACTCGAAGCCGCATCTGGTGCACTTCGAGGAGCGCTGTCGCGTCAACGGGGTGATGGCCACGGAGGCCGAACTGCTGGTGCATTTCGAAGCGGTCGAGCAGGCACGCGGCGACATCGGCCTGACGTATTTCGAGTTCACCACGCTGGCGATCGCGCGGCTCTTGTCGCGCTCGCCGCTCGATCTGGTGATCTTGGAGGTCGGCCTCGGCGGGCGGCTCGACGCCGTCAACGCCTTCGACGCAGATTGCGCGGTGATCACCAGCATCGACCTCGATCACCAGGAGTTTCTCGGTCCCGACCGCGAATCGATCGGACGCGAGAAGGCGGGCATCATGCGCGCCGGCCGCCCCGTGATCGTCAGCGATCCGGTGCCGCCGCAAAGCGTGCTCGACCGCGCCCGCGAGGTCGGTGCCGATCTGCGCCGCTTCGGCGTCGACTTCAACCACTCGGGCGATCAGCAGCAGTGGGCCTGGGCCGGCCGCAGCAAGCGCTACAACGGCTTGGCGTACCCCGGACTGCGCGGCGCCAATCAGCTCATCAACGCCTCGGGTGCGCTGGCCTCTTTCGAGGCGCTCGGCGACCGCTTGCCGATCACTGCGCAGGCGGTACGGCAGGGCTTCGCACTGCTCGATCTGCCCGGCCGCTTCCAGATCGTGCCGGGCCAGCCGACGCTGGTGCTGGACGTGGCGCACAACCCGCACGCGGTGGCCGCGCTGGCACAGAACCTCGACCGCATGGGCTTTCATCCGCGCACCCACGCGGTGTTCGGCGTGATGCACGACAAGGACATCGCGGGCATCTTGCGGCGCCTGGCGCCGATCGTCGATTCATGGTGCTTTTCCGACCTGCCGACGGGCCGCGCCGCCACCGCGCTGCATCTGAAATCGGTGCACGAACACCTCGCGCTGAAGGGGCCGGGGCCGGTTGCGGTATCGATCCATGCCGACCCGGTCGCTGCGTTGCAGCACGCCCTCGGACTCGCCGAACCGACAGATAGAATCGTCGTTTTCGGGTCGTTTTTGACCGTCGGCGGCGTGCTCAAACACGGCTTGCCCCGACTGGGCAGCTCACACAGCGTGTGATGCGCGACGCCACCGCCTTCTATTTGCGCGCCAACCAGAACCCATGGGACTGACGAGTTTTTTCAAGCGCAAGACGCCAGGCGACGCGTCGGCCAGCGGTGGCCGTGCTGCACAGCCTGTCGATGCCGTCGAGCGGGTGCGCACGCGAACCCGCCAGCGCCTGATCGGTGCCGTCGTGCTGCTGACGATCGGTGTGATCGGCTTTCCGCTGGTGTTTGAATCGCAACCGCGGCCGATTCCGGTCGACATCCCGATCGAGATCCCGCGCCTGGATACGGCGCCCGCGCTGGTGCTGCCGGTGCAGCGCCGCGAGGTGGCGTCGGCCTCGGCACCGGTCAGCGCCGAGGCGGTGTCGCAAGAGGCGCTCGCAGACCCGATGCTGACCCCGGGGCCCGCGGCCTCTGCGGCGCCAGCCGCTCCAACGCGCGTGGTTGCCGGTGGCAAGGTCGATGTGTTGCCCGCCATGCCAGCGCCTGTCGCCGAGCCTGCGGCCGCAGCGCGCACCCCCGAGCCCGCTGTGCAAGCCGCATCCGATGCAGGCGTCGGTCGACCTGCCTTCACCAAAGCGACCGCTGCCGACCGCACCGATGCCGCAGCAGCGCAGGCATCGGCCGCCGAAGGCTCGGCGCGTTTCGTCGTGCAGGTCGGCGCGTTCGCCGACCCCGCAGCCGCGCGCGTTCTGCGATCGAAGCTGGAAAAGCTCGGTCTGAAAACCTATGCCCAAGTCGCTGAAACCAGCGCCGGCAGGCGCACCCGCGTGCGGCTGGGCCCTTTCGCCACCCGCGCCGAGGCGGACCAGGCACAGGCCCGCTCGAAAGAGGCCGGCATCGCGGCGGTGGTGCTTACGCTTTGACACGACCCGCAGGGCGCCGGCATCTGCCGTCGGCGACTGAATGAACGGGGTGGCAGGCGCCTGGAACGCGGTCGACATCGCGATGCTGGCGGTGCTGCTGCTGTCGATGGTGGTGGGCGCGTGGCGCGGGCTGGTGTTCGAGGTGATGTCGCTGCTGGGGTGGCTGGCGGCCTATCTCGCGGCGCAGTGGTTCGGCCCTTCCGTGGCGCCTTCTGTGCCGATTGGCGCGGCTGGCTCATCGATCAACCATGCGGCGGCCTTCGCGGCGACCTTCATCGCGGCGCTGCTGGCCTGGAGCCTGCTGTCGCGGCTGTTGAAGATGCTGATCCACGCCACACCTCTGGGCTTGATCGACCGCTTGCTGGGCGCGGCGTTCGGGGTGTTGCGCGGTGGGGTGTTGCTGCTCGCGGTCGCCGCCGTGGTGACGCGCACGCCGACGGTCAACGCATCGACTTGGCAGCAATCGGTGGGCGCGGCGTGGTTGAAAACCATGCTGATCGGTCTGAAACCGGCCTTGCCGGCGCAGATCGCCGATCACCTTCGGCTGTGAGCCGGGCCCGACCCGCCGACAATCACGCTACGTCGAGTCGGCCTTCGGGCCCCCAGCAGTTGAACCGGGAGTGTTTTCATGTGCGGCATCGTCGGGGTCATATCGAAAGCGCCGGTCAACCAGTTGATCTACGACGCCCTGCTGCTGTTGCAGCACCGCGGGCAGGACGCGGCGGGCATCGTCACGATGCAGGATTCACGCTGCTTCATGCACAAGGCGCGCGGCATGGTGCGCGATGTGTTTCGCACTCGCAACATGCGCGGCCTGCCGGGCCCGGTGGGTCTGGGTCAGGTGCGTTATCCGACTGCGGGAAACGCCTACAGCGAAGAAGAGGCGCAGCCGTTCTACGTGAATGCGCCGTTCGGCATCGTGCTGGTGCACAACGGCAACCTGACCAACGCGCCGGCCTTGAAGCGCGAGCTGGTCGGCATCAACCGCCGCCACATCAACACCGACAGCGACACCGAGGTGCTGATCAACATCCTGGCGCACGAGCTCGAAGTGGCGGCACGTGATCTGCCCTTGTCGCCGCAGATCGTCTTCAAGGCGGTGGCTGCGGTGCACAAGCGCATCAAAGGCTCGTATGCGGTGGTCGCGTTGATCGCAGGCTTCGGGCTGCTGGCGTTCCGCGATCCGTTCGGCATCCGCCCACTGTGTTTCGGCGAGGGCGACACGCCCGAGGGTCGGCAGGTGATGGTGGCCAGCGAGTCGGTTGCGCTCGAAGGCACCGGCCATGTGCTGACGCGCGACGTGGCGCCGGGCGAAGCAATCTTCATCACCTCGGAGGGGGTGCTTCACGTGCAGCAGTGCGCCGACAACCCGAGCCTGCATCCGTGCATGTTCGAGTATGTCTACCTGGCGCGGCCGGACTCGATCATGGACGGCATCTCGGTCTACCAGGCGCGGCTGAACATGGGTGAAACGCTGGCGCAGCGGCTGATCTCGACGATGCCGCCGAGCGATATCGACGTGGTGATACCGATCCCCGAATCGAGCCGACCGTCGGCGATGCAGCTTGCGCAACGGATCGGCAAGCCGTACCGCGAAGGGTTCGTGAAAAACCGCTACGTCGGCCGCACTTTCATCATGCCGGGGCAGGGCGTGCGCAAGAAATCGGTGCGCCAGAAGCTCAATGCGATCGGCGTTGAGTTCAAGGGCCGCAACGTGCTGCTGGTCGACGATTCGATCGTGCGCGGCACCACCAGCAAAGAAATCGTGCAGATGGCGCGCGAGGCCGGCGCCCGCAAGGTGTACATGGCGTCGGCTGCGCCTCCGGTTCGGTTCCCGAACGTGTACGGCATCGACATGCCGACCAACAGCGAGCTGATCGCGCACAACCGCAGCATCGAAGAGATCCGCCAGTTCATCGGCGCCGATGCGCTGATCTACCAGGACGTGAACGCGATGAAGCGGGTGGTCGGTGCGTTGAACCCGGTGATCGCCGGATTCGAGGCCTCGTGCTTCGACGGCCACTACATCACAGGCGACATCTCGGCGGCCGATTTCGACGCCATCGCCACGCAGCGGCGGTCGCAAGCCGAGGAGGAAGAGTCCCCCGCACGGTCGCGCCTGGCACTGCAGAACGCGGCGGAGCAGGCCTGATGGCGACGAAGAAGACCATTCCCCGCGTCGTGCTGCCCGAGGGCACCCGCATCGACACGGTGGCCGTGCGCGAGGGCCTGCCACGCACCCAGTGGGGCGAAAACTCGGAGGCGCTGTTCCTCACCAGCAGCTTCGTGCAGCCCGATGCGGCCACCGCCGCCGCGCGTTTCGCCAACGAGGAAGAAGCCTTCATCTACTCGCGTTTCACCAACCCGACGGTGACGATGTTCGAGCGGCGGTTGGCCGCGATGGAAGGCACCGAAGCCTGCATCGCCACCTCCAGCGGCATGGCGGCGATCCTGTTGACCGCGATGGCACTGCTGAGGGCCGGTGACCACGTGATCTGTTCGCGCAGCGTATTCGGCGCAACGATCAGCCTGCTCGGCCGCGAGTTCGCAAAGTTCGGCGTCGAGACCACGTTCGTCTCGCAGACCAATGTCGGTGAATGGCGCCGCGCGGTGCGGCCCAGCACGCGGCTGCTGTTCGCCGAATCGCCGACCAACCCGCTGACCGAGGTGTGCGACATCCGCGCGCTGGCCGACGTCGCGCGCGAAGCGAACGCGCTGCTGGCGGTCGACAACTGCTTTTGCACGCCGGCCTTGCAGCGTCCCATTGAATACGGCGCCGACCTGATCATCCACTCGGGCACCAAGTACCTCGACGGCCAGGGCCGTGTGATCGCGGGCGCCGTGTGCGGCCCCGAAGCGTTGATCAACGACAAGTTCGTGCCGGTGATGCGCAGTGCCGGCATGACCTTGGCGGCCTTCAACGCCTGGGTCGTGTTGAAGGGGCTGGAGACGTTGTCGATTCGCATGCAGGCGCAAAGCGAGCGCGCGCTGAAGCTGGCGATTTGGCTCGAAGCGCAGCCGCAGATCAAGCGCGTGTTCTACCCCGGTCTGGCCTCGCATCCGCAGCACGCACTGGCGATGGCGCAGCAGTCGGGCTGTGGCGGGGCGGTGCTGTCGTTCACGGTCAAGGCGCGCGCGCCGGGTCACGCCGAAACCGAAGCCGACGCAGCGCGCCTGACGGCGTTTCACGTGATCGACAGCACGCAGGTGTGTTCGATCACCGCCAACCTGGGCGACACCAAGACCACGATCACGCACCCGGCCAGCACCTCGCACGGCCGACTCACCGAAGCGCAGCGGCAGGCTGCCGGCATCACGCAGGGCATGGTGCGCATCGCAGTCGGCCTCGACGATGTCGAAGACCTGAAGGCCGATGTGTTGCGTGGTCTGAATTCACTTTCACGACAAACGAATCGATGACCCGAAAAGTTCGCACGCGCATCGCGCCATCACCGACCGGTTTCCTGCATCTGGGCACCGCACGCACCGCGCTGTTCTCGTGGGCCTATGCGCGCCATCACGGCGGCGATTTCGTCCTGCGCGTCGAAGACACCGACGAGGCGCGTTCCACGCAGGAAGCGGTCGACCAGATCATCGCCGCGATGAAGTGGCTGAAGCTCGATTACGACGAGGGCCCGTTCTTTCAGATGCAGCGCCTCGACCGCTATCGGGAGGTGATCGCCCAGATGCTGGCTGTCGGCTCGGCGTATCTCTGTTATTGCACACCGGCCGAGCTGGATGCGATGCGCGAAGCGCAGCGAGCGCGCGGCGACAAGCCACGCTACGACGGCCGCTGGCGACCCGAGGCGGGCAAGGCGCTTCCAGCGATTCCCGACGGCGTAAAACCGGTGATCCGGTTCCGGAATCCGGTCGATGGCGCGGTGACCTGGGACGACCTGGTGAAGGGGTCGATCACCATCTCCAACAGCGAACTCGACGATCTGGTCATCGCCCGCCCCGGCGCCGATGCAGCCACGCTGATCGGCACGCCGACTTACAACTTCTGCGTCGTCGTCGACGACTGGGACATGCAGATCAGCCACGTGATTCGCGGCGACGACCATGTCAACAACACGCCACGGCAGATCAACATCTTGCGCGCGCTGGGTGCGGAGTTGCCGGTCTACGGACACGTGCCGATGATCCTCGGCCCCGACGGTGACAAGCTGTCGAAGCGCCACGGCGCGGTCAGCGTGACGCAGTATGAACAGTCTGGCTATTTGGCCGACGCGATGCTGAACTACCTGGCGCGACTGGGCTGGAGTCATGGCGACGACGAGCTGTTCAGTCGCGAGCAATTGGTCTCGTGGTTCGACGGCCATCACCTCGCGAAGAGCCCGGCGCAGTGGGACGCGGCCAAGCTGAACTGGGTCAATGCCCACTACCTCAAGGCCTTGCCTGACGACGCCTTGGCAGCCCATGTCGTGGCTCGATTCGTGGAGCGGGGCATCGCGGTATCCGTCGATGAACGTCTCGGTCGAATGTGCGCGCTGTTCAAGGACCGCTGCGCGACGACGGTCGAGCTGGCCGACTGGCTGGCGATGTATTTCTCTGACGTCGCCGCAAGTGATGCAGACCTCGCCGCGCATGTCACCGAGGTCGTGAAACCGGCGCTGCACAGTCTGCGCGAACACCTCGCCGACATCGAGTGGACCAGGCTGGCGATCAGCGCCGCGATCAAGGACGTCATCACCGCGCACGGCATCAAGATGCCGCAGTTGGCGCATGCGGTTCGCGTGCTGGTTTGCGGCCGCGCGCAGACGCCGTCGATCGATGCGGTGCTCGAGCTTTTTCCGCGTGAAGTCGTCCTCGCCCGGTTGCCGATCGTCTGAAAATCTGGCTATACTCGTCGTCTCGCTTGAACAGCGCGTAACGGTTTTGAAACACACCTCGAAATCGTTGCCCCGACAGGTGTCAGTGCCACCAAAGCTGACAGCGAATGGGGGGTATAGCTCAGCTGGGAGAGCGCTTGCATGGCATGCAAGAGGTCAGCGGTTCGATCCCGCTTACCTCCACCATCAGGCCGGGGCAGCCCGACGCAGTTCGAGTCGCGAAGAGAGTAACGGTCCCCTTCGTCTAGAGGCCCAGGACACCACCCTTTCACGGTGATTACAGGGGTTCGAATCCCCTAGGGGACGCCAAGTTGCTGTGGCACTTGCGTTGCGTGACGAACGCAGCGAAAGCCGCATGGAGTGGTAGTTCAGTTGGTTAGAATACCG
>JANMTL010000001.1:0-21757 GCA_031390425.1 Rhizobacter sp. | reverse complement strand
CTCCGCCGGTCATGACGTTGTAACCAGTCCATCGGTCCAGTGTGCGCGCGTGTATAGTTGTGCCCCTGAGAGTGTGGGACGGGAATCATAATCCACAGGTCCGCGGTTCGAATCCGTGAAGCGCCACCAAATTTCACCTTGTCAGATATGGAAAATATGCTACTTAATTGATAGCGATATTTTTTCATGGCGCAGTAATTTGTCTCTTTGTAGCCACCATGTAGCCACCGGTACATGGTTTCGGTACCGAAAACAGCGGTTGCTTCGCCCTGCCCTTGCCGATGCAATCCGCCTGAGCGGGCCCTGCGCGCCGGTTGGTTTGTTGAATTCAAATGGGGACTTTTTTGTCCGCGTGAGGAACTGAGTGGTTACCGGACTCGGAACCGCCCAGACTTTCGACCTCCCCCCACCCCTTGCGCGCGCACAACGGTCGGCGAGTTGTGAGCAAGCGTTGAAGTGAACCGTACAAGTCGGTCTATCCCCGGCAAAGCACCCGACTTTTGCCCCGCCCCCTGCCCATGGAGGCCACCAGGACGGCGCAGGCGGGCCTGTCGCAGGGGCGGTGAGGCATTGCGATACCGTTGGGCTATCGACGCTCAGACACAGGCCATCCATCGAGCGCGGCCATAGGTCACCTCGACGTAGTTTGTGGAAGGTCGCACGCCGTTTTCGCCGGTCGTTTACGCGGGACGCCAGCCGAAACGCAAACCGCCGCACCGCCAACACCAGCCCCAGCCCCGGGCCGGGCAGATGGTGAATCTAGATAGGTGTCCCGTGGCGGGATAACCTGAACTGCCGAAACAGGGCCTATTGACCCCGTGGCGGGTGCATAACTCTGTGTCGGAGTGCATGGGTTGTCCCGTGGCGGGTTCATATCGGCGAGGGGTTGTCCCGTGGCGGGTAGAGCGATTGCGTTTTTGCGCAGCGGCTTCCACTTCGCGGGCTCGTCTGTCGTGGGTGTCTTCAAGCGGTCGGCACTCACGTTTTGCCAGTCGGTGGTTGTGTACGAACCCGGCCCGTGATCCAGCTTCTTGAGGTCGCAGTGCAGCGGCCACAGCGTGACGGCATACAGCGCGCAAAGCCGTCGATTACCGCGCCGGGTCATCGATATCAGGCTCGCATCTTCGAGCTCGTTCAGGGCCGCTGTGCGGGTCGCGTTGCTGACCCAGCCTTTGGGCTTCATGACCGTCGGCGCCGCGCAAAGGTCGCCGTTGTTTTTCGCGTTCGGCCCCAACCCGGCGCACAGGTCGAACAGCATCTTTCCAGCATGAGGTGACAGCTCAGTCCACGCCCGCGAACGCAGAAAGTCAATCGACAGCGCCAGCCAGGGGCCGGACACCGTGACGGGGTTCTTCTTGCCGCTGGATCGGCCGTTACTCACTGTGCCGCTCCATCGCCCGCGCCCAGATGTCCAGGCCCTTGCGTTCCTCGGCTTCGACGATTTTGGCTTGCGCCAGCGCATGCTCAGGCAGCAGTGATTCGACGTGACTGCGCACCAGCGTCCGCATGAGGCTTGCAGGCATGGCCTCGGCTTCCACGGTGTACTTGACGTGGCTGGAACGCTTGTCGGTGGCCTTGCGCGCATTGGTCGGCAAGTCCAGTTCGATGACTTGCGCCTCGGTGATGCCGATGCGCCGAAAGTCGAGCTGAACGTCACTGCGTAAGTGTTGCCGCAGTTCTCTTTCGAGCGCGACATCGATCAACACACCCGCCGGGTCGAAGTCGCCAACATAGAAGATGGTGACGGGCTTTTCCTCAGCGGCCGCGTTAATGTGCTCGGCTGCCTCATAAGCCAGCGTGATCGACGAAAACCCGCCGCAGGGGTAGAGGCTGACAGCTAACTCGTCGCAGTCATCCTCGACCACGCCAGCGATGGATCGGCTTTCGCTCCACACCTCGCAGTAGTGCTGCGCGTGCTCCCACAGGTCGGCGCGATACAGGCCCTTCATGCGACTCAGGAAGTCCGCTTTGCCGCTGAACGTATTGACGTGGTACCCGCGCCGCGTCGAGTCCACCAGCCAGCCGTAAGGCAGCCGTCCATTGCGGCGCAGCACGGTGCAGCGTTGTTGAACCTGTTTGTAGCCGTGATCGGTTTTGGGCACCGGCTCGGCCAGGCGCGGGTTCGTCATGCGGTAGTAGACGTGTCGAATCGATTGCGGGTGATCCTCGCGCAGCACGTCGATGATCTGGGCATCGAGCAGTTGCATGCGGTCTTTGGTTCGACGGTCGCGTTTAACAACCCCGGTTGATAAATTGCTCATGCATCACCGCCTTGCGCGATGCGGCGCAAGAACACGAACACGCCCCACGCCTCAGCCTGCGTCAAACCGGCGATGTCAGGCCCGACGCCGTGTCCGCTGAACCGTGCGGCCAGCACTTGCAGCTCATCCAGCCAGGTGCCGTTCATGAGTGCCCCTTCAACGCGCGTTCGCGCTTCCAGGCAGCCAGCTTGCGCCTGTCGCTTTGCGTGAAGTGATAGACGCCCGGCCAGCAGTCGAACAGGTCGATGTCCTTCTTCTTCGTACGTGTGCAGGGCATCTGCAAACCCAGACGGCGCAGGTTCGCAACCAGGTCGGGGCCGTTGCTGCAACCAGCCACGCGGTCGAGTTGTTCGCGTGGAATGGGCCGCGTCAATCCGGCTTGAATCGCGCGCAGATATCGCGGGTTGTCGGTGCCTAAAAATGAGGCAGAGACTCTAGAATCGCCGTGTTCAGGGGCGGTCGTCTTTCCTTCGGGGAGGGCGGCCGTTTTCATCGCGCCACCCCCAGAACGCGGCGCAGCTCAGCCACCGGCCATGCAAGCCGTCCATGAATGCGCACCGGGCGCAGGGGGCCGTCCGCATGGCAGGCCCAACCGCGAAGCGTTTGAGGCTGTCGGCTCAGGTGATGAGCTGCTGTCGCGGTATCAACGGCGGTGCGGGTTTCACGGTCAAGCGGCAGAAAGGATGGGCCTGCGGCGGCCTTCTTTGCCTCGGCACTGTGATGCGTTGCGGTTTCCATGTTGACCCCTTTGGGTGCGTTGAACATGGAGTCGCAGTATTCGCATGCGGCGCAATTCGCCTATAGAAATGTCCGCTCGTGGGCGTTAGCCTCCGCTGTCGGGCGCTGTCGTCCGCTATTGGGCGGGGTTCGACGCCCTCAGTGTGTGTCGCTTTCGGAATGCCTCGCGGGTGAGAAAACGGACTGGCTTTTCTGGGTCGTCAACTCGATACTTCACGCCTTCGGATTCGACGTAGCCGATCAACGGTGCCGCGCGGTTGTCGCGCGAAGCTATCGCCACGAGCTCATCCCAAACGCTTTGCCACTTTGTAGGGTCGAGTGCTTGCCGTTCGGCCAGCTCAATGACGGCATCCAACGCACCGGTTCGGTTTATCAAACGGTTGGAAGTCGGCACGGATATGGACATGGCTGTCGGCATCTCAACGGATGACAGCACCGGCGTTGCAGAAAGCGCAGCCAACCGTTTCAAACAGGCTGCTTCGAACCGCAGTTCCTCGACCGCAAAGCGCATTGGCGGCGAGATTTTGAGCAACGTTTCGTCAGGGCGTCGGGTGATACACAGCGTGCCACCGTCCTTCACAAATGCCAGTCGCGCGATGTCGGAACCGAATGTCACGGGTGCCCGGAATCCCTCGCGTCGCCCTTGAAAAACGTGTTCGACGATGTGCTCTGGCTCGTCGTCGTGGCAGTCGATCCACACACTCATTTCGTGGGCTGTTTCGAGCAGGCGCGACAGCGGCCACTGTTGCCCCGTCTCAGCTTGCAGCCAGTCGCTGGCCTCTTGTGCAGTAGCCCAGGCGGGCAAGTACGGACTCGACATCGGCACCCCTTCAGGTGTCAGCCTTCATCGGGAGCCCCTGCCATGCCGGTGAAGGATTCCGGCGGTTCCCTCCGTCGAGGTAGGCAGGGGCTAAACGGGTCAGGGAAGTGCAGGCATCGGCGGTTCAATCGGTGCTCGCTGCACTTGCATCGGTGCGGCCTTGAATCGTTGCTCTGCCTGCCACACGTCATAGGCGCTTTGCTCAGCCAGCCACAGACGGGCCTCGCCGCCACGGTCAACACCCAACCATGCTTCGATGCGCAGCGCCATTTCCGGCGAGACAGCGGCGCGGCCGTTCAGCACGCGGGACAGCGCGACGCGGGAGACCCCGAGTTGCTGCGCGGCTTGCGTGACAGACAGTCGAAGCGCAGGCAATACGTCATCGCGCAGCGTCAGGCCGGGGTGCGGGGGGTTGAACATGCGTGCCATGGTTGTCGCTCCTGCCTCAGTGGTAGTCCTGATAGTTCACCAGGACGGCATCGGTGCCGTCGAATGTGAAGGTCATGCGCCAGTTGCCACTGACCCACACGGAAAAATGCCCCTTCAAGTCGCGGCCCTTCAACGGGTGCAGGCCCCAGCCGGGAAGGTTCATGCCTTGCGCGTTGGTCGTCGCGTTCAAGCGGCGCAGCATCGCGGCCAATCGATGCGCGTGTGAAGCCTGAATACCGGCCATGCTTCCGTGGTCGAAAAACGCTTTCAGGCCCTTGTGCCGGAATGACTTGATCACGGATAATCGTATCTCATAACGATACACATATCAACGCTTTTCAATCAGCGGCCACCACGCGCAGCGCACCGGGTGCGGCGGCTTTCGCATCGAACGGCACGCCAGCGAGTGCCAAGACATGCGCCTCTATTTGGGCCAGGAAGGGTCGCAGGGCATCGACGCTACGGGGCTTGTAGCCCTCGGCAGTGGCGCTCGGTCGGTGTCCCATCACCTGCGCGATAGCACCGGCGGGCGCACCGGCGGATTCGCCCAGCAGCGCGAACGAACGGCGCAGGCCATGCAACGTCAGGCGCTCGATGCCCGCGCTTTTCAGCGCCCGTTCGTGGCTTGCGCGGGTGTCCGTGATGCGGCCGGTTTTGCCGGTGCTGGCGAACACGTAGGCGCTCGGTGCGCCGCTGGCGTCCTTGCCTCGCCTCAGCCCGGCCAGCATCGACGCCATGTAGGGCGTCAGGGGGATGGTGCGGGTGTCACCAACTTTGTCGGCAAGTGTCAGCTTGCACCAGCGAAAGTCCACGTCCTGCCATTTCAGCGCGGCCATTTCCTCGCGCCGCGCGCCGGTCAACAGCATGGCGCGCAAATAGGCCGATGCAGTAGGGTTCGGCAACTGCGCCACACCGGCCCACCAGCCCGGCACCTGCGCAGCTTCGAGAGCATCGGTGCGTTTCGAGACGCTGGGCAGGGCTTCCATGATGGCAGCGGCTTTGCCTGCGTCGCGGTCGGTCATGGCCCGGTATTCAGGGCGTCCGGCGCACCAGCGCAAAAAGCCACGGAACATCATCAAGGCGCGGGCGGCTTGGTGCTTTCCGGCTCGGGCCTCGCGGTCGAACCAGACTTTCAGCACGTCCTCGCCGATGTCAACCAACGGCAACGCCATCAAGGGGAACATCGGCCCCGGCCGGGTCAGGCCCTGCCCGCGCTTTTTCACCTGCCCGCCGGGCGCGGCCATTGATGCCAAGTCGGCGCTGTAGCGTGGCTTCCATGCGTCGCGCCGCTTGGGTCTGCCTTGCGCCATGTACAGCGGCCACAGGGTGCCCACGGTCACGGCCTGAGCGGTCGCCGCAGCGGCGATTGCCGCCTTGTCGGCAGCTTGCTGGCGCTCCAATTCGCGCGGGTCGATTCCGCCGTCCAACATGACGCGCAGGCGGATCGCTTCGCCCCGCGCACGCTCGATGCTCCAGGCGCGAACGTCGCCGATGGTGCGCCGGATGGTTTGCCGGTTCAGCTTGGCCTCGAACACGTAGGACTTGGCACCCGATGCAGTCACGCGCACGCGCAAGCCGGGCGCTTTGGTGTCGCGCAGAAACGCTTGCAGTTTGTCGGGTGGACAGCTCAGGCGGTCGACGGCACCGGCTGTCAGGTCAAGCGTTCGGCTCAGGTCGGGAGCATCGGACTTGCGCGCGCGGGCCATCGTGAATCAGTCCTTCGGATTCCATGTAGCCACCATGTAGCCAAAAACGCCCCATTTAAGCGCATTTCGATCAACAGTCGGACTGGGTATTTGTCCAGTTAAAGTGGCGTAACCTGTTGATTAATATTGATTCTATCGATGAACATCAACGATGGCAAACAGTGCCTTCCGCTCATTCGTAATGAGAAGGTCGAGGGTTCGACTCCTTTCTCCGGCACCATATAAAACAAGCACTTAGCCTCACTCACAAGGTGGGGCTTTGTTGTTTCTGTAGCTCAGTAATCACCACGCAGCCAGTGGTACGGGGCTTTGGCACCGCAATCAGCGGTTTTCTTCGACGGGATGGGCCCCGAGGTGGCGGCCCCTACCGTGTCGGCGTATTCGCTGGCGGCTCGCTGGCGGCTCAACGGGCGCGCTTTGAACTTGCATCGGCGCGGCGTTGAATCGTTGCTCTGCCTGCCACAGTCGGGCCTCGCCGCCACGGTCTACCCCCAGCCGTGCTTCGATGCGCAAGGCCTCGGCGGCCGCGCGCTGTGCGACGCCAAGACGGGCCTGACATCAACCGCCAACCTCGGTCGCGGCCATCGTTCCGCGTCCGACATCCACTCTCGCCAGCAAGATCAGCCCGCCGACGAAGAACGCCCCCGTGCAGCCCATCGCCAGACGCTGGTTGCCGTCGGTCAACCAGGTGACCATGCCGTAGGTCAGCAGGCCCAACACCGCCGACGCGCGGGTGGCGAAGGTCCAGAGGCCGAAGAACTCAGCGCGGCGGTCCGGCGGGGTGAACAGGCCGGTCATCGCACGACCGGCCGATTGGCTCGATCCCATGCACAGGCCGGCGATCAGCGCAGCGACCCAGAACAGCCCGGGCCCGGTGGCCAGCACCGCCAGCACCGTCATCACGATCCAGCCGACCAGCGTGATCGCCAGCGTCGGCTTGTGGCCGATGCGGTCCTGCCAGTAGCCGAAAGCAAAGGCGCCCGCAGCTGCCGCGATGTTGACGACGAAGATCAGCGCCATCGTGTCGGCCTGCTTGAAGCCGAGCGCCTGATCGGCATACACCGCCGCGAGTGCGATCACGACGGCGATGCCTGCCTGGTAGCAAGCGGCACAGGCAAGAAACCACGAGAAATCGCGGAAGTGCCGCGCGTGTCGCCAGGTGCCGGCCAACCGCGCCAGCGCGGCGCCCACGCCGAGGCCGGACACTTCGGTCGCATCGCCCGACAGCGCAGGCTGCGGTAGGGCGCGTTCGCGCAGCAGCACGAAGGTTGCGATCGATGCCAGCGCGTAGATCACGGCGGTGATCCCCATCGTGACCGGTACGAACGAGGTCGCTGGCTCACCGCGCGCCTGCGCCGCCAGCACATAGGCCAGGCTCACACCCAGCGCCAGCATGCCGCCGAGGTAGCCGAAGCTCCAGCCCCAGCCGGACACTCGGCCCAGCGCCTCGGGGCGTGCCAGCTCCGGCAAGAAGGCCGCAGTCAGCGATTCACCGTACGAGTAGGCGACGTTCGAGACCACGACCGCCGCGATCGCCCACCCCAGGTCGCCCGACCCGGCCCCCGCCAGCGCGGCGGTGCCGAGCACGCAGGCCACGGTACAGCCGGCCAACAGGCGCTTCTTCGCGGCGCGCAGGTCGGCCCAGGCGCCGATCGCGGGCAGCGTCAACATCACGATCAGGCTCGATGCGGCGATCGCCAGCGTCCAGGCCAGCGTGCCCCAAGCGGCACCCTGCGCGACGACGCTGACGAAGTAGGCGTTGAACACGGCCGTCAAAACGACGGTGGTGTAGCCCGAGTTGGCGAAGTCGTACATGGCCCAGCCGAACGCCTCGCGCTTGCGCACGCCGTCGTTGAGCAGGCGCTGCGAGAACAGGTCCACGGGTTGGTGTTTACGGCAACGCCGTCGGCGCGATCACCGATCGTGATCGCCGGTCGGCGACAGATTGGCCAGCACCTTGTCGACGCGCTTGCCGTCGAGGTCGACCACCTCGAAGCGCCAACCCTCCCATTCGACGCTGTCGGTGATGTCGGGCAGGCGGCCGAGCAGCAGCATGATCATCCCGGCCAAGGTGTTGTAGCGACCGCGACCTTCTTCGGGCAGGTCTTTCAGTTCGAGCCGGTCTTTCAACTCGGGCACCGGGATCAGCCCGTCGAACAACCAACTGCCATCGTCGCGGCGCACCGCCCAGGCGTCGTCGGTGGGCGTGGTGAACTCGCCGGTGATGGCTTCGAGCACGTCGCGCACGGTGATCATGCCCTGCACCTCGCCGTACTCGTCCACCACGAAAACGAGCTGCGCGCTCGACGCGCGGAACTGGTCCAGCAACTCCATGCCCGACAGGGTTTCGGGTACGAACACCGCCGGCTGCAGGCGTACGGTGAGGTCCAGCGGCACCCCGCCGATCGCTTGCTGCAACAAGGTTTGCGCCGACACCACACCGACCACGTCGTCGAGCCCGCTGCGGCACACCGGGTAGCGCGAATGCTCATCGGCGGAGATGACTTTCAGCACGTCCGCAGCCGGTGCGTCGGCTTCGAGCCAGACGATCTCGGTGCGCGGAATCATCATCGAGCCGACCTGCCGATCGTCGAGGCGAAACACATTGCGCACCATCTGGTGCTCCTGCGCCTCGATGACACCAGCGTCCAGCCCTTCCTCCAGGCTGGCGGCGATTTCTTCTTCGGTCACGCTTCGACTCGGGCCGCCGCGGATGCCCATCAACCGCAGGGTGCTCTCGGTGCAAAACGACAGCAGCCGCACGAATGGCCGCACCGCCATCGACAACCAGTTCATCGGCTTGGCGACCAGCCTCGCCACCGATTCGGGGTACATCTGGCCCAGCCGCTTGGGCACCAACTCGCCGAAGATGATGGTCAAAAACGTGATGACCACGACCACCATCGCCGTTGCGGTGATCGTGGCCGCCTGGTCGTGGATGTGGAACATGCGCTGCAACCACACCGAAAACGGCGCCGAGAACGCCGCGTCGCCGACGATGCCGTTGAGCACGCCGATCGACGTGATGCCAATCTGCACCGTCGACAAAAACTTCGTCGGATCGTCGTGCAGTTCCATCGCCGCCACAGCGCCCGCATCGCCGGTTTCCACCATCACCTGAAGACGGGCCTTGCGGCTGGCCGTGAGCGCCATCTCGGACATCGCGAACAGCGCGTTGAGAAAAATCAGGAAAACCAGTAAGACGACGTCCATGCGGGGTTAGGGCAACACTGAACAAGTCCGCGCCATGCGCGGCGGAGTCTTTGCGGGATGAGGCGCAAGGCGCGAAGTCGGGGTCGGGCTCTGTGCCCGCCCCCGGCTTCGGAACGCGGCCTCATTGACGCAAGAAGACGGCCCGCAAAGGCCCGCCCTCGGAGAGGTTCGGCCCGAAACGGGCGATTTGCGCATCAATTCGCTTGCGTGTGCCTTCGAGCACACGACGCGCAACGTTGGCGCACAACTCACTCCGTTTTGGACTCGAACGCGCACGGCGGGGACTTGTTCAGTGTCGCCTTGGTGGGGCAACACAGGTCAGCGTAGCAGAATCGATCCATGGTCTATCTCATCGGCGACGTGCAAGGCTGCTGCGGCGCGCTGCAACGCCTGCTCGACACCCTGGGTTTCTCGCCGTCGCGCGATCGCGTGATCGTGCTCGGCGACTTGGTCAACCGCGGCCCCGACAGCCTGGGCACGTTGCGCCTGCTGCGCGGCCTGGGCGATGCGGCCACCTGCTTGCTCGGCAACCACGACCTGCACCTGCTGGCCGTGGCCCACGGCATCCGCAAGGCGCACCACAGCGACACGCTGCGCGACATCCTCGACGCCCCCGACTGCGGCGTGTGGATCGACTGGCTGCGACAGCGCCGCATGGCACTGCACGAGCACGGCTGGCTGATGGTGCATGCGGGTGTGCCGCCGCAGTGGTCGCTGGCCACCACGCTGCAACTGGCGGGCGAGGTCGAACAGCAGTTGCGCGGGCCCGATCTGCACGCGTTTCTCAGTGTGATGTACGGCAACCAGCCCGACCGCTGGAGCGAGGCGCTGACAGGCGCTGACCGGCTGCGTTTCGCGGTCAATGCGCTGACGCGCGCACGTTTCGTCACCGCCGACGGCACGCTCGATTTCGAGACCAAAGAAGGAGCGGGCAGCGCCCCGCCGGGCTTGGTGCCGTGGTTCGAGCATCCGGAGCGCCAAATCGCCGGAACACCCATCGCGTTCGGTCACTGGTCGACGCTCGGTTTGATCCACCGCCCCGACCTGCTGGCCCTCGACACCGGTTGCGTCTGGGGCGGCCGTTTGAGTGCCGCGCGAATCGATGCAGATGGCAGCACCGAGATCATTCAGGTCGACTGCGAACAGGCGCGGCGGCCTGGCTGACGGCCGTCAGGCGCCGGGGTAACGGAACGTGGGCCCCTACAAACCGTGGCCGGCTTAAAACTGCAGTCTTGGAAAACTGCTGTGAGGACGACCCTACCCGCACACCACGTGCGTCAAGGCAACGCTAAACAACCCATCGATTTTGCCGAGCCAATGCGCTGCCTTTCGCAATGCGCAATCAATTCCGCTGTTGGTTCACTGACACAGGCCGAGCATGTTGCTACCCGCATATACGGCTCCAAGAGGGTGGGCACTCTGCAGTCAGACGTGGGACTGTCGTTCCGCGATGTGTTGGCCAAGGACGTCCGAGATGTTCGAAGCATTGTTGGGGCGAAGTACAACGAAGGACTTCGTGACTTGACCGGCTACTACCACAGGAACTTCCCGGATTTGGTGGGCAAGTAGCAGATAGATTATGCAGCAAGCAATCAGTGCGCTTCTCGGACATGGGCCGCTTCCCAACTCTGTGACGGCTACGGTTCTGACGATGCAGGCTTTAGAGGAAGAGCTGTTGAAGGTTCAAACTCCGGTCACGGATGAAGAAGCTCGTGCATTGGTGAAACTGTTCGGGCCAGATGATTGCTTTGGACTTGCCTGGACCGTGCTGCATCTCATCGAGACGGCGCCAAGTTGGCCGATTGAAGGAGCACTCGATGGCCTCGAAGGTGAATGGATAGATCGTCTTCGGGAGCGTGCCCAGTAGCGTGGATCTTTTTCAGCAAATCCCTGACGCGTTCCTCCGGCTCACTCCACACTCATGCCAGCGCAAGGTGTGTGTGACTTGCCGCAGTCCCACGTCACTTCAAGTTGGGGATGGCGCTGCCCAGTCGATCTCGGCAGCATTTGCGCACCCCACTTCAAAGGTTCGCCATGCCCGCACCGTTTCAGCGCCTGAGCATCGATGAGTTCGCTGCCGTTCTCGACGCCTTTAATTTCCGGCGCCGCGTCACCGCAGTACACATGCACCACACATTTCGGCCGAACCATGCGCAGTGGAAGGGCCACGACTCGATGGTCGGCATGTGGCGCTTTCACACCCAGGAGCGTGGCTTCTCGGACATTGCCCAGCACCTGACCATCGACCCGCAGGGCGCTGTGTGGACCGGCCGCAACTGGAACGCCGCACCGGCCAGCGCATCGGGTCACAACGGCACGGGCGTGGCCGGCCCGTTCATGTTTGAGACCGTGGGCGACTTCGACACCGGTCGCGATGTGCTGCAAGGCGCGCAGCGCAAGGCGGTGCTCGATGTCATCGCCCTGGTTCAGGCGCGTTTCGGCTTGACCCCCGAAGCGTTGATGTTCCACAACCAAGCGGCGAGCAAATCCTGCCCCGGCAGCGCCATTGCCTTCGAGCCGTTCCTCGACGAATTGCGCCAGCACATCGCCTCTCGCGCTGCGACGCAAGTAGCGGCGGCCTCGCGCAGCGTCGGCCGCAAGCGCGCCACCTTGCCGCTGCCCAAATCGGCCTTGGCGATGACCGAACTGGTGCAGCGCACGCTGCGCTTGATCGAACCCGAAACCGCATCGCGCGCGCCGATCACCGCCACGCCACTCGAAGAACTGGGCTGCGAACACGCCGACGGAAGCGCCATGCTCGGCCACCCCGGCGCAGCCAGCCGTGGCGGCAGCCGCAGCAGCTCGGGCCTCACGGCCGAACAAATCGACGGGCTGCGGCCTTACGTCATCAACCTGCGCATGGGCCAGTTCTCGAGCACCGGCTTGATGACCAGCGACGAGGCCGATGTGCGCATGATCGTTCACGAGCACCTGCGCCCGGCGGCGGCTGCCGCTGCGACCGACGGTCGCGCGCTGAAAATCGTGCTCTATGCCCACGGCGGACTGGTCAAGGAATCGCTGGGCCTGGCAACGGCACACGCCCAGGTCGGCTGGTGGCGGGCCAACGGTGTCTACCCGATTCACTTCGTGTGGGAAACCGGCCTGTTCGAGAGCATCAAGAGCCTGCTCCAGCGTGCGCGCGGAACAGGCGATGAGCCCGCAACCCGCGGCTTCTTCACCGACCGCGTGACCGATCCGCTGCTCGAACTTGCAGTTCGGGCGCTGCCGGCCGACAACATCTGGGGCGGCATGAAAGCCGGCGCGCAGCTTGCCAGCGCGGCCGGTGGCGGTGCCCGGCTGCTGTTGCAGGCGCTGGCCGAATTCATCCAGTCGGGTGTCGAGGTCGAACTGCACGCCGTGGGCCACAGCGCCGGATCGATATTCCATGCGCATCTCTTGCAGGCCGCACGAGAGCTGGGCCTGCCTTCATTTCGCACGGTGCAGTTTCTGGCGCCTGCGGTCAGGGTGGATCTGTTCCGCGCGTTAACCGAGCCCCTGCTCGGGCGCGGCAAGGGCATCGACGCCCTCACGGTCTACACCATGCGGCGGCAGTTCGAACGCGACGACCACTGCGCCCACATCTACCGCAAGTCGCTGCTGTACCTGGTGGCCGCCGCCTGCGAAACCGACAGCGCAACGCCACTGCTCGGTCTGGAAGATTCGCTGCGTGCCGACCGCCCGTTGTCGGCGCTGTTCGGCCTCGGTCAAGCCGGCTCTGGCACGGCCGAGGTGGTGTGGTCGACGAGTCCGCTGTCAGAAGGCCGAAGCGCCACCCACGCCGTCAGCCATGGCGAATTCGACAACGACGCCCCGACGATGAATTCGGTGCTGCGCCGCGTGCTCGACCTTGAAGACGCCGATCCGCTGCCGCAGCGGTTTTCGGCGCCCGCCAGCCGGGGGCCGGTCGACCCCTGGAAAGACACCGTGGACTGGCCGATCGAGTGGCAGGATCGGCAAGACGCATTGCAGGCGTCCGCCGTCGCTGTTCCTGCATTCACCCCCCCGGCCACCATGGCATCGGCGACCGCATCTTCGAGCGCCGCCAGGGGCCGTCGGCGCGCGCTGTGCATCGGCATCGACAACTATCCGACCGACCCCCTGTCAGGCTGCCAGAACGACGCGCAGCTTTGGCAGCGCACCTTGAGCGGGCTGGGCTTCGACGCCCGACTGCTGCTCGACCCGCGCCGCGCGGATCTGTACGGGGCGATCGATCGTCTCTTCGCCGACACGCAGCCGGGCGATGAGGTGGTGCTGCAGTACTCGGGCCACGGCACACAGCTGGACGACATCAATGGCGACGAAGCCGCGGGCGACACCCCCGGCAAAGACGAGGCCTTGTGCCCGCTCGATTTCGCCGACGGCGCGCTGCTCATCGACGACGACATCGGCACCCTCATCGACCGCTTTCCGACGAGCGCTCGCCTGACGATGTTCATGGACTGCTGCCACTCGGGCAGCAACACCCGCGCGGTCGGCCCCAAAACCAGCCCGCCGCCACCCGGCGCCAAGGCGCGTTTCGTGCGCGCCACGCCTGCGCTCAACGCCGCGCATCGGCAGTGGCGGCAAGGCCATGCCGACGAGGTGTCCACGCCCGACGCCGACCACCCTGAGTTGCTGTTCACCGCCTGTAAATCCAGCCAGGTGGCCTACGAATTCAACGGCCAGGGCGAGTTCACCTTGCGGGCGATCCGCGCGCTGAGCGCCGGTGGCGATGGGTTGACCGCGCGTGAGCTATTCCGTCACGTGGTCGACGCTTTCGGTGAGAACCCGAGCCAGAACCCGCTGCTCGAAGGGCCCACTGCCCGACAAGACGGCGCCTTGTTCATCCGATGAGGCCTGCTGCCATGCCCCAAAGCCCCGCGCCCGTGACGGTGGACATCCACGAACGCCTGCTCAACCCGACCGTGCAGAGTCACGAGCACCGGTCGGGCGAGCCTTCTTATCGTCGTCTGCGCATCTTCACCAACGACCCGGTGCTGTCGCGGCTCGAAGGCCGCACCGCCACCGCGCTGTTGCCCTACGAACCGCTCACGCTGCAAGAAGGCGATGGCGCGGGCCGCCCGCCGTGCCTGTGCGGCAGCGTGTTCGAGGTGTGCATGATCGATGCCGACGGGCGCGCGCTGCAACTGCCGCGCCTCGACGAGCCGCATCAGATGCTGCAAGACGGCTACGCGCCGTCGGAATCGAACCCGCGCTTCTACGCGCAGATGGTCTATGCCGTGTCGTCGAAGGTACACGCCGCGTTTCGGCAGGCCTTGGGCCGCGAGCCCGGCTGGGCGTTCAGCGCGCCGCAGCAGTCGGGGCGTCTGCGCCTGTTCCCGCTCGGCACCACCGAAGAAAACGCTTGGTACGACCCCAACGCGGGTGAGCTGCGCTTCGGCTATTACGAGCGGCCGGACACCGGCTGGGTGCTGACCGCGCTGTCGCACGACATCGTCGCCCACGAACTGACCCACGCCCTGCTCGACAGCCAGCGGCCGCACTTCATGGAACCCACTTCGCAAGACGTTCCGGGCTTCCACGAAGGCTTTGCCGACCTGATTGCGCTGTTCCAGCATTTCGAATACCCGCAGGCGCTGCGCAATGCGCTGCAATCGTCGCGCTCGGTGCTGTTCAAGCGCGACGATAAGGAAACCGCGTCGGAGTGGTTGTGCTGCATCGCCAGGCAGTTCGGTCAATCCGACGGCAACGACGCACTGCGCCGCGCCGACCGAACGATTGAAGAACGCTGTTACGAGCCGACGCTGCAAGAACACGACATGGGCGAAGTGCTGCTGTCGGCGGTGTTCGATGCATTCGACACGGTGTTTCGTCGGCGCACCGCCCGCTTGCGTCGCCTGGCCAGCGCCGGCAGCGGCTTGCTGCCGCCGGGCGAACTCGCCAACGACCTGCTGGATACGCTGTCCGAGGAGGCGGCGACCTTGGCGCGCCAGTTCACCTCGATCGTGGTGCGTGCGATCGACTATTGCCCGCCCGCCGACATCAAGCTGGGCGAATTCTTGCGCGCCATGATCACGGCCGACAGCGAACTCCGGCCCGACGACCCTTGGGCGGTGCGCGAGGCCTTGATCGACGCGTTTCGCGTGCGCAAGATCCTGCCGCGCGGTGTGTTCAGCCTGTCGGAAGACTCGCTGCTCTGGGGCCCGCCGCGCAGCAAACTGCCGCTGTTGCCGAAGCTCAGCTTCGCTGAAACAAGATTCGGCAGCGCCCCTGGCCGCCCAGTGCCGCCGCGCGAGCGCTGGCGGCAGGCGCAGGCGTTGGGAATTTGGCTGGCCCAGCCGCAGGTGCTGGACGAATGCGGCCTGATCGCCCCCGGCGACCCCCGGCTCGTGCCGCATCGTATGAGGGTTAGCGTACCGCGCATAGACGCTCTAGAGACCACGCGCCGCGTCTCGTCGGACTGCGAGGTGCATTTCGAGACCGTTGCCGTGGTCACGCAAACGGCCAGCGTGCCCAGGCAGGGCAAAAAGCCCGGCTTCAGCTTCATCGGCGGTTGCACCTTGTTGTTCTCGCCGCAGGGCGAGTTGCGCATGGCGATCAGCAAGAGCGTGCTGGGAGAGGACCGCGTCAAGCGGCGCCGCGAGTTCATCACCGGCGGCTCGCCGGTCGCCGAGCGCTACTGGCACGAAGTGCAAGGCACGATGCAGCTCAAGCCGCAATGGAGCCGGGCGATGCACGCCGCGCGGGCGAAGTCCAGCCCCTAGTACATCGCCACATAAGTTACGGAACATAGTGCCGGCCAAGCTTCTGATCTGCATCCTGCCGAGTGAATTTCCACTCGATGGTTCGCTTCAGAGCGTTGCGCGCGTGCTGCCATGCATCGACCTCGTTGCGCAGGAGCTGCCGACTGTCGATACGCCGGTCCAGGCATTGTCGGCTGAGGATGCCGATCTCGATCTCGGCCATGTTCAGCCAACTGGCGTGCTTGGGCGTGTAGTGGAATTCGACGCGGCGCAAGAGCTTTGCGGCGGCGCGCTTTCCGAGCACGTCGTCGAAGCATTTTCTGAAGTGGGTGTTCAGGTTGTCCAGCACCAAGTGCACGCGACGCGCCGTGGCGTAGGTGGTGGTGAGCAGATCGCCGACGAAGGCAACAAAGTCAACCTTGCCCCGATGCTCGGTGACCGCAACCACACGGTGCCCGGCCTTGGGCTCGACGGCCACGAACATGTTGGTCGTTCCGTTGCGCTCGTACTCGTAGTCGTGCTTGGCGATGGCACCCTCTGTCATCGGCAGCGGCTCGCGGCTGTGACGCAGGAGCTGAAGGCTTTTCTCGTCGATGCAGATCACCGGCTCGGCGCGCGACAGCGGCCTGGCGTACAGCTCAAGCAAGGCGTACATGCGGCGCCGGTACTCCTCGGTCAGCACCCCGATGCACCACATCAGCTTGCGCCACGGCTTGAGGTCGTTTTTTTGAGCATACGGCGCACGGTCTCCCGACTCACGCCACCCAGGCCCGGCTCTTGGCGCGCAACGCGTTCGAGTTCGACCATCGTCCAGCGCTGCCGGCCCTCGGGAGGATCGGAGCAGGCCAGCGCCGTGACCCGCGCCTGGGCGTCGGTGTCGTATTGGCAAGGTCGCCCCGAGCGCGCAACGTCGAACACCGCCAAATCGACGCCCCCTTGCAAATACGCCGCGCGAGCGCGCCACACAGCCGTGCGTCCCATCCCGAGCACGGCCATGATCTGGGCCTCCGGTATGCCCCGGTCCAGGCACGACAGTGCATGCGCCCGATTAACCTCTCGCGAAGAATGAACACCCTTGCTGCGAATTTCGTCGATGACCGAGCGATCTTCGTCGGTCAAGTGCAATTCCGTTTGACGCATGACGACACCTCTTCGCGCTCAAGCCTAATGGCGGTAGCGAGAGTGTATTCATGTTCCATTACTTACGTGTCGTTGTACTAGCAGGCTGCTGAAAAACTCGACGCCAGTCGTGGCGCATTGCTCGAGTTTTTGTTGCGCCTTGAACGTGGTGTGAAGGCGAGCACCGCCATGCCGAGCGGAGCGACAAATTTGCTCGCGATCTCCACCGCAAACTCTGCCGCGAGCACGGCCGACCCGAAACCCAAGAACAAGCTGGTGGTGATCGGCCACAGCTTCGGTGCCTCAGTGACCTTTAATGCTTTGGCGCACGTCTACCTCGAACGGTTCTTGGCTGGGGTTTATTCGATCGATTCCGGGCCGCGCTTTCGCGGCTACGGCGACTTGGTGGTGCTCATCAATCCGGCAATAGAGGCCATGCGCTACATGCCGTTTCAAAGCGCGGTTCGGTATTACGCGCAACGACCCATGCCAGACAATGCTGATTTTTCAAAAGAGTTACTGCCTCGACTGGTAGTGCTGTCGTCTGAATCCGATTTTCCGACTCGGCGCTTGTTTCCGCTCGGGCGGGTTTTCTCAACTTTTATGGAGACGCACAGGGGTCTGGATCAATCGACCGATCTCGGGCTGCAGAGCAGGTATAGCGAATGGGCCATGGATAGATCCACCGTGGGTAACTTCGAGGGCTTTCACACGCACGACACGGTGAAGCTCGCTTCCACCCAGCCAAGCGCGCTTCAAGGTTTAGACACCTCGTACACAGACGCACTCGCATACAGGTGCAAGACTTTGACGGCAGCCGAGGTGCGCGCGCGACTCACCCGGACTCGTGAAAACCACAACCAAGCTGATGAGGACGGTCATGCCGGCATATTTGAAGACTCCGGTATCAGCGTTTATCGCAAGAAGGACGCTATTAACGGATTCGTGCCGTACATGCTGGCCAACGTCGACGAGGCGATCGTTGACGGCCACAACGACATCGTCAAACCGAATCTGGTTTGCTGGATTAATCAGTTGTTGGATACGAAAGAACCACCACCACCGACCTCGCCAGGAAGTTGAGCAGACAACTGTCGAGCTCTTCGTCCAAGTTCCCAAGCTTGTCCACATCCGCACGGCGCGCGCAGGCCTCGACACCGGTTGCGTCTGGGGCGGCCGTTTGAGTGCCGCGCGGATCGATGCAGATGGCAGCACCGAGATCATCCAGGTCGACTGCGAACAGGCGCAGCGCCCCGGCTGACGGCCCTCGGGCGTGGTGTGTCGCCCCAACCCGCGCCTCTACAATTCAGGGGCTGGAAGCGTGGCCGAGCGGTTTAAGGCTGCAGTCTTGAAAACTGCCGTGGGGGTGACCCCACCGTGAGTTCGAATCTCACCGCTTCCGCCATCCCAGGGATTCCACGATCCCGCCCGCCGGACTCTACGGCGTGCCACAAGTCGGCTCGACGACGAGTCTGTTCGCGACATTGCAACCCGCAGGGACGGCTCGTATGAACTGGACCCGCCGACCTTTGTCGCACCCACTGGCTGCGTTCTTGATGGTGGCAGTCGCAACGACTGCAGCCCTCGTCTGTCTCGGTGCGGCAACCAGCGCTTCAGCGCAGTCCAGCCCCACGTTCGAGCTGACCGCCGCGTCGCCCGCAACCACATGTGCACAGGCGCAAACACAGTCCGCGATGAACGTCTGCGCCCACGAGGACTTTCTGGCGGCCACCGCCGGCTACGCGCAGCACTATCGCGCCCTGTCGATGCGGCTGCCCGCCGCACAACGCACGCGCCTGCGCCGCATGCAGACCGCATGGATCGGTTTTCGCACGGCGGCATGCCGCTTCGAAAGCGGGCCGACCACCGGTGGCAGCGTGTACGACTTCGTGTACTGGAGCTGCGCCGCGCGCATGACCCGCGAGCGCAGCGCCGATCTGGAGCGCCTCGCGACCTGCACAGAAGGCGACATCACCTGCACGCCGTCCCCGCCATGAGCCCGACCCGAGCGCGGTTCGCAGCTCTGCTCGCGGCGCTAGCGATCGCGATGGCGCCTGCCGCGCATGCCACCGCGCCAACGGCTGACACCGCATCGGGCGACGTGGCGGGTGAGCAGATCGACGGCACGGCGGTGTTTCGGGGCCTGCCTTATGCGGCACCGCCGGTCGGCCCGCTGCGCTGGCGCGCACCGCAGCCAGCGCCCGGTTGGAGCGGCGTGCGGCCGACCACAACCTTTGGCGCGGCCTGCATTCAAAAACCGGGGCTGTCGTTGGAAGGCGGCGGCGATCCGGGCGCGCTGAGCGAAGACTGCCTCTACCTCAACGTGTGGACACCGCGCGCCGATCCCGGCGAGCGGCGGCCGGTGATGGTCTGGCTGCACGGCGGCGCGCTGGTGTTCGGGGCCGGCAGCCTGGCGCTCTACGACGGTGCGGCCCTGGCGCGTCAGGGCGTGGTCGTCGTCACCTTGAACTACCGCCTCGGGCCCTTGGGCTACTTCGTCCACCCGGCGCTCGAGCGTGCCGTGCCGGGCGGACCGGCCAACTTCGGGCTGCTCGACCAGATCGCCGCGCTGCAATGGGTGCAGCGCAACATCGAAGCGTTCGGCGGCGATCCGCAGCAGGTCACGGTGTTCGGGCAATCGGCGGGCGCCCAGAGCGTGCTGGCGCTGATGGCGTCGCCGTCGGCTCGAGGGCTGTTCCAGCGCGCGATCGCGCAGAGTCCTTACGGGATCCCGAGCCACACGCGAGCGCAGGCGCGGCAAAGCGGCGTCCGCGTGGCCGCCGCACTCGGCCTGCCCGGCGCCGAGGCGACCGCCGACCAATTGCGCGCGCTGCCTGCCGAGAATTTTTTCGGTCTGCAAGGACCCGGCTTGTCGCTGGCGCCGAGCCTGATCGTCGGCGACGCCGCCGTGCCGCGCACGATCGTATCGGCGTTCCAGGCGCAGCAGCAGGCGGCGGTGCCGTTGATCATCGGCAGCAACAGCGACGAGACCAGCGTTGCGCTGGCCTTCGGCATCGACCCGGCCGCGCTGGTGAAGCAACTCGGCGTCGCACGCATCCTGGTTCGACCGCTGTATCGCGGCGTCAGCGACGATGCCGAGCTGGGTCGGCAGGTCGTGCGCGACGTCGTGTTCACCGCCTTCGCGCGGCGCATCGCCGTGTTGCAGGCGCAACGGGCGCCGACCTGGCGCTACTACGTCGATCACCTGCCGACCCAAGACCGCAGCCAACAGCCGCGAGTCGGGCATGGCGGCGAAGTCGCGGCGGTGTTCGGCACAGATGAGCTCTGCGACTGCCTGAACACACCGCTGAACGACGACGACCGGCGCGTCTGGCGCGGGCTGACCGAACGCTGGGTCGCGTTCGCGAAGAACGGGCGGCCCGAGGTGCCTGCGGGCCCGGTCTGGCCGTCTGACAGCCGAAGCAAGCCGGTGGTGATGGCGTTCAGCGATGCCCAGACGCCCCACCCGGATTTCATGGCTCAGCGGCTGAATGTCCTGATCGGTGCGCTGAAACTGGTGGGGATCCGCTCGAACCGTTGATGTTCAGGATGCAGGCGCGTGGGCACCCGCGCCTTGTGCTCGGTTACTCGACCGTCACGCTCTTCGCCAGATTCCTCGGCTTGTCCACATCGGTCCCGCGCGCGCAGGCGGTGTGATACGCCAGCAACTGCAGCGGCACCACATGCAGGATCGGCGACAGCGCGCCGTAGTGCTCGGGCATGCGGATCACATGCAGCCCCACCCCCGACTCGATGCGCGTGTCGGCGTCGGCGAACACGAACAGTTCACCGCCGCGCGCGCGCACTTCCTGCAGGTTGCTCTTGAGCTTTTCGAGCAGCGCATCGTTGGGGGCGACGGTCACCACCGGCATCTCGGCCGTCACGAGCGCCAATGGCCCGTGCTTCAACTCACCGGCCGGGTAGGCCTCGGCGTGGATGTAGCTGATCTCCTTCAACTTCAGCGCACCTTCCAGCGCGATCGGGTAATGCAGGCCGCGGCCGAGGAACAGCGCGTTTTCCTTGCGCGCGAATTCTTCGGCCCAGGCGATCACCTGCGGCTCCAGCGCCAGCACCGCCTGCACCGCCACCGGCAGGTGGCGCAGCGCCTTCAGGTGCTCGGCTTCCTGCGCATCGCTGAGGTGCCCGCGCGTCTGCGCGAGTGCCAGCGTCAGCAAAAACAGGCCGACGAGCTGGGTGCTGAAGGCCTTGGTCGAGGCCACGCCGATCTCGACGCCGGCGCGCGTGATGTAGGCCATCTTGCACTCGCGCACCATCGCGCTGGTGGCCACGTTGCACACCGTCAGCGTGTGCTGCATGCCGAGCGAGCGGGCGTGTTTCACGGCCGCCAACGTGTCGGCGGTCTCGCCGCTCTGCGTGATCGTGACGACCAGCGTTCGCGGGTTCGGCACGCTGTCGCGGTAGCGGTACTCGCTCGCCACCTCGACGCTGGTCGGAATCTTCGCGATGCTCTCCAGCCAGTATTTCGCGACCGAGCCGCTGTAGTAGCTGGTGCCGCAGGCCAGGATCAGCACCGAATCGACGTCCTTGAACACGCTGAACGCGCCATCGCCGAACAGCTCGGGGGTGATGCCGGGCACCGCGTCGAGCGTGTCGGCGATCGCCTTGGGCTGCTCAAAAATTTCCTTTTGCATGTAGTGGCGATACGGCCCGAGCTCGGCCGCGCCGCTGTGCGCGTGCACGGTGCGCACCTCGCGCTGCACCGGTTTGTAGCTGCCGTCGGCGCTGCGGTGCGTGATCCAGTGCTTGCCGAGCTGAATGTCGACCACA
>JANMTL010000316.1:0-10135 GCA_031390425.1 Rhizobacter sp. | reverse complement strand
GGATTCCGCGTTGCCGACCAAATCCAGCGCGATGTGGCGGGACTGATCCGCGATCTGAAGGATCCGCGCGTCGGCATGGTGACGCTGCACGCGGTCGAGGTGACGCCGGACTATGCGCACGCGAAGGTGTTCTTCTCGGTGCTGGTCGGCGATCCGCACGAGTGCGAACTGGCGTTGAACGAAGCCGCAGGTTTTCTGCGCAATGGGCTCTTCAAGCGCTTGCAAATTCACACCGTGCCGACACTGCATTTCCATTTCGACCGCACGACTGAGCGGGCAGCTGAGTTGAGTCTGCTGATCGCGCAGGCAAACGCGACGCGGGCGAAGGAAGACTGACATCGTGCGCGGCCTGTCTTCTTCAGGTTCCCTCTCCCTCTGGGTGAGGGCTGGGGGCGGAGCGGGGCTTTCGAGCGGCATGCCGCCAGCCTGCTCAGCGGTTCCGGCCTGCGAGTCGGAACGCGCCCTGCAAGGGAGGGTCATCAAGTGACCACAGTGCCTGCTCGCAGCCCCTCACTTGCAGGGCGCGCATCGGCTGAAGAGCCGATGCCGTTCGATGGGCTCGGCGCGCGCGCCTCGAAAGCCCCATCTCACCCCCAACCCTCTCCCCAGAGGGACGAGGGAGTCACCCCAGCTTTGCGCCAGAGAGTTCAACGTCGCGCGGTCCACGGCGTGCTGCTGCTTGACAAGCCCTGGGGTTTGTCGAGCAACGACGCGCTGATGAAAGCCAAGCGCCTGTATCGCGCCGACAAGGCCGGCCACACCGGCACGCTCGATCCGCTGGCCACGGGGCTGCTGCCGCTGTGCTTTGGTGCGGCGACAAAGTTTTCGCAGATCGGTCTCGATGCGGACAAGACCTACCGTGCCACGCTGCAGCTCGGCATCACGACCACCACCGCCGACGCCGAAGGCGAGGTGCTCGAACGTGCCGAGGTGAACGTCACCCGGGCGCAGTTCGAAGCCGCCTGCGCGCAATTCACCGGCGACATCGCGCAGGTGCCACCGATGCATTCGGCGTTGAAACGCGACGGCAAGCCGCTCTACGAATACGCGCGTGCGGGCATCGAGATCGAGCGCGAACCGCGCCAGGTCACGATTCACCGCATCGACATCGACGAGTTGCAGCATCCAGGTCTGGTCAACGGCTCCGTCGACGCCTGGACGATCACTGTGCATTGCAGCAAAGGCACCTACATCCGCACGCTGGCCGAAGACATCGGCCGCGCCTTGGGTTGCGGCGCGCACCTGGCTGCGCTGCGCCGCACCGGCAGTGGGCCGCTGACCTTGATCGGCGCGCAGACGCTTGAATCGCTGGCGGCGATGACCGAAGCCGAGCGCGATGCGCTGCTGGGCGACGCCGACAGCCTGATCGCCGACTGGCCGGTGGTGCGTCTCGACGACGAGGACGCAGGCCGGTTCCTGAGCGGTGTGCGCCGGCGTCTGGCGCTGCCGAACACGCCTCGGGTGCGCGTCTACGGCCCGCAGGCCAAAGCCTTTCTCGGCAGTGGCCACATCACAGCCGGTGAACTGATCTCGACCCGGCTCTTGAGCCCGCTGGAAGTGCAAGGCCTCATCGTTGGGCCGACTTCACCGCAAGCAGCGCAAGCATTGCCAGCACCGCCAACGCCGCCGTCACCCGAGGCGGATCAGCACCCCGCGGCCCGACCTGGCCACACCGAATACACAGCGAATACACAGCAAAACTGAAAGCAGAAACAGCATGACCCGACAGATCCGCAACATCGCCATCATCGCCCACGTCGACCATGGCAAGACCACGATGGTCGACCAACTGCTGCGCCAGAGCGGCACCTTCCGCCAAAACGAAAAGGTCGCCGAGCGCGTGATGGACAGCAACGACCTGGAGAAGGAACGCGGCATCACGATCCTGTCGAAGAACTGCGCGGTCGAGTGGAAGGGCACGCACATCAACATCGTCGACACGCCCGGACACGCTGACTTCGGCGGCGAGGTCGAGCGCGTGCTGTCGATGGTGGACAGCGTGCTGCTGCTGGTCGATGCGGTCGAAGGCCCGATGCCTCAGACCCGCTTCGTGACCAAGAAGGCGCTGGCGCTCGGCTTGAAGCCGATCGTCGTGGTCAACAAGGTCGACAGGCCGGGCGCGCGGATCGACTACGTGATCAACGCCACGTTCGATCTGTTCGACAAGCTCGGCGCAACCGAGCAGCAGCTCGATTTCCCGGTCGTCTTCGCCTCGGGCCTGAACGGCTGGGCCTCACTGACCGCAGATGAAAAGGGCACCGATCTGGCGCCGCTGTTTGATGCAATGTTGCAGCACGTTCCGGCGCACGAAGGCAGCCCGAACGACCCGCTGCAATTGCAAATCTGCTCGCTCGACTATTCGAGCTACGTCGGGCGCATCGGCATCGGCCGCATCAACCAGGGCACGCTCAAACCGATGCAGGAGGTCGCGGTCTACAGCGGCCCCGACAGCACCCCCTTCAAGGCACGGGTCAACCAGGTGCTGAAGTTCGAGGGCCTGGAACGCCAGCAGGCGACCGAAGCCGGACCGGGCGACATCGTGCTGATCAACGGCATCGAGGGCATCGGCATCGGGGTGACGCTGACCAGTTTCGAGAACCCGCTGCCGCTGCCGATGTTGATGGTCGATGAGCCGACGCTGACGATGAATTTCTGCGTCAACAACTCGCCTTTGGCCGGCCGCGAAGGCAAGTTCATCACCAGCCGCCAGTTGCGTGATCGCCTCGACCGCGAGTTGCAATCGAATGTGGCGCTGAAGGTCAGCGACACCGACGAAGACGGCATTTTCGAGGTGATGGGTCGCGGTGAACTGCACCTGACCATCCTGCTGGAAACCATGCGCCGCGAAGGCTACGAGCTGGCGGTGTCGAAGCCACGCGTGGTGTTCCGCATGGTCGGCGACGAGCGCCACGAGCCGATCGAGCTGGTGACCGCCGACGTCGAAGACCAGCACCAGGGCGCAGTGATGCAGGCGCTCGGCGAACGCCGCGCTGAGCTGGTCAACATGGAACCCGACGGCACCGGCCGCGTGCGGCTCGAATACCGCATTCCGGCGCGCGGGCTGATCGGCTTTGCCAACGAGTTCATGAATCTGACGCGCGGCACCGGCCTGATCAGCAACATCTTCGACAGCTACGAAGCCTACAAAGGCGAGATCGAGGGCCGCAAGCAGGGCGTGCTGATCAGCCAGGACGACGGCGAGGCAGTCACGTATTCGCTGGGCAAGCTCGACGATCGGGGCCGCATGTTCGTCAAGGCGGGTGACCCGTTGTACGAAGGCATGATCGTCGGCATCCACTCACGCGACAACGACCTGGTGGTGAATGCGGTGCGCGGCAAACAGCTCACCAACTTCCGGGTCTCGGGCAAGGAAGACGCGATCAAGATCACGCCGCCGATCATCCTGACGCTGGAAACCGCAGTCGAGTTCATCGCCGACGACGAGCTGGTCGAGATCACACCGAAGTCGATCCGCCTGCGCAAGCGCCATCTGAAAGAGCACGACCGCAAGAAGGCCTCGCGCGAGAACGGTTGATTTCAGACGCCGTCGTTCGGCGCGCTGGAGCGCGCTTGGGGGGAGCTCGGCCGTGGGTCGGTCTGCGCACCTTCGGTGAAGGGTGGCGTCAGCCCCTGTCCACCTGCAGCCCCACCCGGCCGTTTCCCAGCATCTCCCGCGACCGCAAACCCCAGTTCCACAGCGCCTCGAACGGCAGCGGCAGCACCAGGAACCAGTGTTCAAGCACCGCCAGGCTCAGCAAGGTGGCGGCGAAGGTGAGGGCGGTGACGTCGAAGGCGCTGATGCCGAGCACGGTGGCTTCCTGCCAGATCAACGCGGCGGCGACGGTCGAGGCGATCACCGACACCGGAAACAGCCGATTCATCGGGCGCCGGGTGAAATAAGTCTGTAGGTACTTCAGGTGCTCGGGCAGGAAGCCTTCGTTGAGGTTGCGCACGCCCAAGAACACATTGAGCTTGGCGCTCTGCCGCATGACCCACAGGATCAGGAACGTCCACATGCCGGTTTGGTTGGGCCCGCCCCACGTGGCGGCCAGCACCGCAGCGCCGAGCACCACCAGCGCGAGCTCGTGGTGCATCACCGCCATGAAGGCGAAACCGGCGCGCCGCCAGCCGGTCGATTCAGGCGGGCAGTCGGTGCGCCGCGGTCCGGTCACGTAACCGAGCAGGAACGCAACCTCTTGCCACGCCCACACCAGCAAGCCGAAGGTGAAGGCGAGGTAGGCGCCGGTGATCCGGGTGTCGTCGCGGGTCACGACCAGCCCGATCAGCGCCATCACCAGCACGAAACTGGTGCCGAGCATCGTCCACTTGAAGGTCCAGCGCGGCAGGCCGTTGAGGAACAGGATGACGCCGGTGCTGAACCACCAGATGAACAGCGCGTACGCGATCGGCAACAGGTACTGCGACATGGAAGATCGACCGGGTGGAAGGCGAGCGGCCCGTCAGCGCATCACCAGGCCGGTGCCACGCGTATGTCGACCGGCAGGCGGTTCGGCTGGGCGGGCAGGCAGTACAGCCGCACGAACGTGACGGCGGCAGCCGCGCCCAGGCCGACGCGCTTGAGGCCACCGATCAGTTTGCCCTGCGTGCGGCTGGCATCGCTGGCGACCGACAGCTTGCGCAGGCGTTCGAGCCCGGCACGAAAACGTGGGTCGTCGGTGTTCAGCGTCAGCGGAAACACCTGCTTGGTGATCTCCGAGGTGATGCGAAACACGTTGTAGTCGTACTCGGTTGGGTTCAATCCCATCGCCGCGTGCATCTCAGGGCGCTGGTGGTCGCGCACATACATCGTGGCGTAAACCGCCAGCAAAAAGAAGCGGATCCACAGCTTGTTGTGGCCCGTCAGCAGCTTCGGGTCGGAGCGCATCAGCAACGCGAAGGCTTCGCCGTGGCGGAATTCATCGTTGCACCAGCGCTCGAACCACTTGAAGATCGGGTGAAAGCACAGTTCGGGGTGGCGTTCGACCTGGCGGTAGATCGCGATGTAACGGGCGTAGCCGATCTTCTCGGACAGGTAGGTTGCGTAGAAGATGAATTTCGGGCGGAAGTAGGTGTATTTCTTGGCCTTGACCAGGAAGCCCAGGTCGACGCCGATGCCGAAATCCTTGAGCCACTGGTTGATGAAGCCGGCGTGGCGGCTTTCGTCGCGTGCCATCAGCGACATCAGCTCCTTGATGTCGGGGTTGGAGCAGCGCTTTTTCATCTCGGTGTAGAGCACGCAGCCGGAAAATTCTGACGTGACCGAGCTGACCAGAAAGTCAGCAAACTCCTTGTAAAGCGCGGGCGGCAACTGCGACGAGTAGTCCTGGCCCACCATCTCGGATGGGCGCTGGAAGTGGTCGGTGTTGGAGTCGGCACGAAACTCGTCCATCAGGACGTCCCACTGAGCACGCACCGAGCTGACATCCATGCGGTCCATCGCGTCGAAATCGGTGGTGTAGAAACGTGGCGTCAGCACCGTGTTCTGCAGCGCGGCGGTGGTCGCTTCGTTCGGGGCGCGCTGGGCTCCCGTCGGCAGGGTCGTGGTGGTGTTCATGTATGGCTCCGAGCTTGGTTAAGTTGTGCGGTCTCAGCGGGTCGGCACGTCGGTCATCAGACGCGCGAACACGGCCGCATTGGTCGGCCCAAAAGATTCGAGGTCGATGCGTTGTCCGGTCGCAGGATCGACCAGCGTCAAACGCCCGTCGGCGCGGCCGATCAACTGGAATGGCTGTTCCGCCCCCAGGCCATTGCGCTTGCGTTCACGGGCCAGGCCGCGCAGCGCGCCGCGAAAGAATCCGTTCTCGCCGGTGATGGTGTGGATCACGGTGCGGCTGGGGGCGTCGATCACGACCACGCTGCCATCGGGGCGGTCTTCGAAGCGCAACTCGCGCACTGCAACGGCCGCCTCGTCCGGCACGCGGATGGTGACTCCAGACATCCGCACGGCAGCGACGCCGATCACAGACGCCAGCAGCACGCCACCGATGGCCAGCAGCACGCCGCGCGGCAGGACAGTGTCGGCAGCCACGGCTTGCATCTCAGGCAACGTGCGTCAGCCGTTGCTCACGGCCGCCGGTATACCAACGCTTGCGCGGCGCGGCAGGCATGCCGACCATCGGGCGCGCTGCCGTCGGGGTCGAAACTGGCAGCCGCGAATGGCGCGGTGCCGCAGGCTCTGCGATCGCACGAACATCGAGGCCTCTCGTTTGTGCCCAGGCCGCCGCCAACATCCGGGCGACGCGGTCGGCGTCGGGCACGCAACGCAGCATCGGCTCGGGCCGTGCCAGGTGCCACGGCCGTGCATGCGGCCACAGATGCAGGTAGGCGATCCGATCACTCCCGGCCAAGGTCAGCGGGATGTCCCCGGTGCCCAGACCGGTGTCGCGCAAGCCAGCGCTGGCAATGCGGCTGAGCGGCAGGTTGAAGGTCAGGTTCAGCACGATGCCGATGCGCATCGTCACCCGCTTGTCGGTGAGCGTGTAGACGGTCGTGCGTGCGCACAACAACGCCATGCCCACCGCGACGCCGATGGCCAGCGCCGCCAGCGGCGCCAGCATCGCTGCGGCGCGCAGGGCCTCGGCGTGGGTACCGCCGTTCAGCGTCACGACCACCGCCCGGATCAGCAGGATCGCGATGAAATACAGCACCAGCGTGCGCACATGGAAGACCCGCCGCGCCAGCACCCGCCAATCCGGCCTGCCTTGCCACAGCACGCGTTCACCGGCAGGCAGCGGCTCGGGCAGACCGAACTCGGGCTCGAACTCGTGTTCGTGCTCGTGAGCGTCGTAGTTCACCTTCATACCAGCGGCTCCTGGCGCGATGGTTCGGCGTACAACGTGCCGCCGCCGTAGTACGCCATGACCTTCTCCTCTTCGAGCAGGGTGATTTGCTCCGCGCTCTTGGTGCCGGGCACCTGCGCAAACTGGTGGCTGAGGATCGACGCGACCTTCACGCAGTCGGCCTTGATGCGCGCGAAGTTCATGGGCAGCAGCACTTTGCGAGTCATGCCGCCCGCAGGCACCGCGACTTCCAAGTAGCGAAAGGTCATTTCCGATTTGTCGACCCACAGGTCGCTGACGGTCCCGGCGACTTCGCCGTCAGCGCCGATGACGTCGAGTCCGCGCGGGTCGGCGTCATTGGAAGCCACACCGTAATCGGCAGCCACCCGCAACGGCACGATTTTCGGATCGCCTTCCCAGGTGTAGTCGGGCACATCGGCGCGGTCCGCGTACGCGCCCGGGCCGACACCGTCAAGCATCGGATTGCCAGTGGGTACCAGCGGCGCCCCCATCATCCGGTGCATCGGTTCGGCATGCAGCGCCTGCGGTGACACCTTGTCATTGGGCACGGTGACCGATTCGCCATGCGCCATCAGGAAGGTCTTGGGGGTGGGCATCATCACGAAACCCGTGTCGGTGCGCATCTCGCCCGATGGATAGACGGTTTCCAGCGGGAAGCCCTCGCGCTTGCTTTCCATCTGGAGGTAGTACACCAGACCGAAAAAGAAGATCCAGAACAAATAGAGCACGATTTGTGCAACGTCGATGTATTCCGTGATGGCTCCAGTACCCATGATGAGGTCTCCTTCTTCTGTGTAAAAAAGCGATCAGCCGGGAAATTCGGCCAACCCAAACTTCGAACTCGTTCGTGGACGGTGCTTGACCGAGGTGCGGACGAGCGGACCGATAACGACCAGCGTGGCAAACAACAACGCGATTTCGAGGTGGTAGACGACGCTGTAGCCCACCGACGCTTCTGACAGCGCGGCGCCCAGCATCCCGTGCGACGCCATGCTGGCGACGATGTCGCGCAGGGCGCCTCCCAAGGCGATGCCGACACCCCCTGCGGTCGCTTGCACGGCCCCCCACGCGCCCAGGGCAAGACCGATTTGACCGGGCTTCTCCAAACCCATCGCAGCGGTCAGCGTGCTGACGGCGAACAAGCCGCCGCCGAAGCCGATCAAGGTCGCGCCAATGCGAAACAGCATGGCCGATTCAAGCGGCGCAGCGAAGATCACGGCAGAGAATGCCACCACGCCGATCAACGCACCGAAGGCTGCCAGACGGTAGGCGTCCAGGCCGCCGCCGAGCCACCGCGCGGCCAGCCCGAACGCCGCCAAGGCCCCACCGGCCAGCAGCGCTGTCAGCACCGTGGTAGCGCTCACGCTGAGGCCGAGAATCTCGCCGCCATACGGCTCCAGGATGATGTCCTGCATGTTGAATGCGGCGGTGCCCAGCCCGACGGCGAGCAGAAAACGCAAGGTGCGTCCCTGCCGCGCAAACGCCTGCCAACTGGTGCTGAAGTCCGGACGTGGCAGGTTCTTGGCGGTACCGGCGGGATTGCGTGCTTCCTGCTTCCACAGCGCGATCAGGTTCAGCGCCAGGGTCACGGCGGCGGCGCTTTGAACCACCTTGATCAACCGCAGTTGGCTGAAATCTTCCAGCAATGCACCGAACACCAGGCTGCTGAGCACCATGCCGACCAGCAACATCACGTACATCAACGCCACCACGCGCGGCCGAGCGCTTTCGGGGGCGATGTCGGTGGCGAGCGCCAGACCGGCCGTCTGCGTGATCTGCGATCCCGCGCCGACCAGCAGGAAAGCCAGCGCCGAGCTGAGGTAGCCCAACCACGGCCCGGCGTTCGAATCGCCCGACATCAGAATCAACGCGAACGGCATGATCGCGAAACCGCCGAACTGCAGCCAGGTGCCGATCCAGATGTAGGGCACGCGCTTCCAGCCGAGCACCGAGCGGTGGGTGTCGGACTTGAAACCGACCAGGGCACGAAACGGAGCGAACACCAGCGGCAGCGCCACCATCAGTGCCACCAGCCAGGCGGCCATGCCCATCTCGACGATCATGACCCGGTTCAGCGTGCCGATCAACAGCACCGCTGCCATGCCGACCGACACCTGGAACAGCGACAGACGCAGCAGCCGCCCGAGCGGCAGTTCGTGCGTGGCGGCATCCGCGAACGGCAGATAGCGCGGCGCTACATCGAGCCATTGCCGGGCTCGAAGCATCAGCAGCGTGGGCCGTTTCATCGGCGCACCAGCTCCAGCGCTTGCGAGGTGTAGAAACCACTGGCGATGCGTTGCGTGCGGCCGCGTTGCCAGCCTTGCAGCGCCGGGTCGGCTGCCAGCAGTCTGTGCAGTGCGGCCTCGGCCACCGGCTCGATCCAGGGGGCTCGGTCGCCGCGCGGGAACAGGCGCCCCATCGCGCGCATCGCGATCAGCGCCGGGTTGCTTGGCGCATAGGTGAACAGCAAACCGCAGCGGGTGCGTTCGGCCAGCCCGGTGATCACGCGTACCGCGTCGGGCGTGCGGTAGTGGATCAGCGAGTCCATGCCGACGACGTAATCGAACTCGCCGAGAGCGGGGTCGAGCATGTCGCCCGAGCGGAAATCGATGCGGCCGACACTGTGTTCGCTGGTCAACTCGGCCGGTTGGCGGTCACGCGCCAGATCGATCAGTTTCGGCGACAGGTCGATCGCCAGCACCTGCGCGCCGCGCTGCGCGGCCTCGACGGCCAGCGCGCCGGTGCCGCAACCGGCATCGAGCACACGCTTGCCATTCAGGTCGGCGGGCAGCCAGCCCAGCAGCGTCGCGCGCATGCGGTCGCGGCCGGCGCGCACCGTGGCTCGGATGCGGCCGACGGGGGCGTCTGAGGTGAGGCGTGCCCACGCCTGCACCGCCGTGCGATCGAAATAGTCTTCGATCTTGCTGCGGCGTTCGAGGTAACTGAGGGGGTTCATGCGGCGGTCCGGATTGCAAAGTGACGTCGGGTCAGTCAAAGCCCAGCAAATCGAAGATGTCGCGGTCTTTCATCGGCACCGCGTTCATCGGCTCGGTGCCGAGCCAGAGTGCTGCGGCCAGACGCATGTACTCGTTTTGCACCGCTTCGAGCTCGGGCGAATACTCCATCTCGAACAGCGTCGACTTCTTCAGGCGGCTGCGGCGGATCACGTCGAGGTCGGGGAAGTGCGCGGCCAGCTTCAGGCCGATCTTGTTGTTGTACTTGTCGATCTGGTCGGTTTCGCGGCTGCGGTTGGCGATCACCCCGCCCAGACGCACGTTGTAGTTCTTGGCCTTGGCACCGATCGCCTGCACGATGCGGTTCATCGCGAAGATCGA
>JANMTL010000068.1:0-1939 GCA_031390425.1 Rhizobacter sp. | reverse complement strand
TGCACATCAGGCTGTGATCGTGCGTGAAGGCAAGGGCGGCAAAGACCGCGTGTCGATGCTGCCCCAAACGTTGGCGCAGGTGCGCCTGCGTGAGTTGCATCGAAGTCCAGCACGTCGGCGACGTCCTGCTCGGCCTGCGGGTGGAGCGAGTAGGTCACCGCGAGAGTCTGGCTCGCAGTCTTGCGATCGCTTCATGGCCTGGAATTGCGGGCGCGGCGTCTGAGGCGAGTTCGGCTTCGCGGCAGTCGGCTTCTTGTTCCCAGGCGTCCTCGATTTCGGGGTCTGAATTGAGGCTGGCTATCAATCGCCCGAGCAGGTGCGATCGATCAGCGGGTGCCGGCTTCAGCACTTCGGCTTCCAAGATTTCCAAGGTTGAATTCACGCTGATCCCCGAGGCGATGAAAGTTTGAACGTAACAAAGATTGCCACACCCATGTCACCGACCAAGCATGACATCGTGCCCGAGTTGATTCGACCCGTCTACGCCGAACTCCACTGCCGCAGCAACTTCAGCTTTCTGACCGGGGCGTCGCATCCGAAAGAGTTGATCGCGCGGGCATTGCAGTTGGGTTACGGCGCGTTGGCGATCACCGACGAGTGTTCGCTGTCGGGGGTGGTGCATGCGCACGAGGAGGCGCAGCGTTGCGGGCTGCACCTGATCATCGGCGCGCAAATGTGGGTGGGGCAGCCGACGGTCGATGCGTCGGATTCGGTGGCGGCCAATGGCGTGGCGCGAGGTGATGCCGACGCTGCGGGCGCATGCCCGCCACCGATATTGCCGATGCGCCTGGTGCTGCTGGCGCAAACGCGGGTGGGCTACGGCAACCTGTCGCAGTGGATCACGCTGGCGCGGCGGCGCGCGGACAAGGGGCGTTATCACGCGGTCCGGTCGGACATCGAGCCGCTGCACGTGACCGCGCAGGGCAGCGACCCCGACCAGCCGCACGCAGACCCGCCGCCCACCGCATCGCCGCCTACCGCATCACCGCTCGCCGGCCTGCCTGGCTGCCTCGCGCTGCTTTCGCCCGATGTCACGCAGCCGCTCGATCAGATGCTGGCCCACGCGCAGTGGCTGAAGGCGGTGTTCGGCGACCGCGCTGCCCTTGCGCTGTCGCTGTTGCTGCGCGCGCGCGACGATGTGCTGATCGAGCGGGTGCGGCAGGTGTCCGAAGCCACCGGCCTGCCGATCGCTGCCGCAGGCGATGTGCTGATGCATGTGCGCTCGCGCAAACCGTTGCAGGACACGCTGTCCGCCACGCGGCTGAATCTGCCGCTGGCGCAATGCGGCTGGCACCTGGAGCCGAATGCCGAGCAGCACCTGCGCCCGCTCGGCCGTTTGCAGGCGCTGTACGAACCCGCGTGGCTGGCTCAGACCGTGAGCCTGGCCGAGCGCTGCACCTTTTCGCTCGCCGAACTGCGCTACGAGTACCCGCAGGAGATCGTGCCGCCCGGCAGCACGCCCACCAGCCACCTGCGCGCGCTGACCGAAGCGGGTGCGCTGCGGCGTTACCCGCCGGACAGGTTTCCGCACGGCATGCCGCCGACCGTGCGCGCGCAGATCGAGCACGAGCTGGCGTTGATCGCCCAGTTGCAATACGAGCCGTATTTTTTGACGGTGGCCGACATCGTGCAGTGGGCGCGTGCGCAAAACATCTTGTGCCAGGGGCGCGGCAGTGCGGCCAATTCGACCGTCTGCTATTGCCTGCAAGTCACCGAGGTCGACCCGACGCGCCAGCACACGCTGTTCGAGCGTTTCATCAGCGCCGAGCGCAACGAGCCGCCCGACATCGACATCGACTTCGAGCACCAGCGGCGCGAAGAGGTCATCCAGTACATCTACCGCAAATACGGCCGCGACCGTGCCGCGCTCACTGCGGTGATCACCCGCTACCGGCCGCGCAGCGCGCTGCGCGACGTGGGCCGCGCGCTCGGGCTCGAT
>JANMTL010000248.1:0-4876 GCA_031390425.1 Rhizobacter sp. | reverse complement strand
CATCTACCTCGCACGCAGGAGGCTCGCGGCATGAGTGCGCCTGCAGGGCGCAAACAGGGCGCTGCGGCGCAAAGAATCAGCTCAGAGTGAGCGAAATCGTGCCCGTCGTGCGCAGCAATTGCGCTGCGTGAGCATCGATTTGTGGAATCGGTGGATTCGATGGGTTGTTCAGCGTTGCCTTAATCTGCCATCGCCAATGACACCAGCGGCGGTGTAGCCGCTGGTCTGCACGTAGTTGAAGTCTGCCAGCCAGGTGATGTTCAACACGTTGTCGTAGATCAGGCCGCCGCCGCGGTTGACGAGGCCGGCGTGGGCGCTGAGCGCGCTGGCTGCGAGCGTTGCTGCCAGCGCGAGGTTTCGGGTGCGTGTCATCAGAGATTCCTTGAGGGTGGATGTCGCTGCACGGGGCTTCCCCGCGCAGTCCGCGAGCGCACCATTTGCAGCTTCCGGGCCACCACTGATTGAATGAACTTTTATTGATTCAGATCAACCACTTACGACGCGACGCGACGCGACGTGGCGTGGCTTGCCCAAGTGTCAAATTTCTCGACAGTATCGGCATGGCTGACACTCGCGTTCCCCACCGACTTACACCCCCCTGCCCTGCCCGCCGAAGGCACCGGGTGACCCCCGCAGCGAAATAAAGGGGGAGGTCGCCGCAGCCGGCCGGAGGACATTCGCGGAGGGGGTTGCCCGGGGGCTTCGGCGGGCCGCGCCAACCCAGGCCTTCAGGGGGAGGGAGTGAAGCTGCGCCGACGCGCGCGAAACACCCGCGCCCGCGGATCGAACGCGTCGCGCACGCCGTCGGCGAAGAAATTGGCGGCCAGCACCACCGTCACCATGAAGCCGAAAGCGGCGGCGAACGACCACCACACCAGCGGGTCGCGGCTCATCTCGCTGCGTGCCCGGTTGATCATCCCGCCGAAGCTGTTCATCGACGGATCGACACCGACGCCCACATACGACAGCACCGCTTCGTAGAGGATCAGCCCGGAGAAATCGAGCACGGTGGTGATCAGCACCAGGTGCATCACATTGGGCATCAGGTGGCGCGCGATGATGCGCCACGGGCCGACGCCGAAGGCCGTGGCGGCCTGCACGTATTGGAGCTCGCGCAGCTTCAGCGCTTCGGCGCGCAGCAGCCGACACAGGCCCGCCCAGCCGGTCAGGCCGAGGATCGCGCACAGCAAAAACAGCTTCAGGTCGGCGCGCTCGGCACCGGTCTCGAACAGCTCGGGATGCTGGTCGAGGAACACCTGCACCATCAGCACGCAGGCGGCGATCAGCAGCACGTTGGGCACCGACGACAGCACGGTGTAGAGGTACTGAATGGCCTCGTCGACCCAACCCTTGAAATAGCCCGCCATCAGGCCCAGGCCAACGGCCAGCGGCAGCGTGGCGACGGTGGCGAGCGTGCCGATCACGAACGCGGTGCGGATGCTTTTGAGCGCTTGGTAGAACACGTCGTTGCCGGTGCGGTCGGTGCCGAGCAGGTGGTAGTCGTGCGTCAGCAGCGCGGCCGGGCCGACCAGCAGGCACAGCGCGGAGACCATCATTAGCGCGGCGCGCCAGCGGATGTCGCAGTCGTCGCGCAGCACACGACCGGCCGCCTCGCGCCACGCCCAGCCACCTCGGCGGGCCACGCCGCGCACGATGCACGCGCTGAGCAACAGCGCCACGACGGCACCGATGGCGAGCCCAGCGCCGACACGCACCGCGATGTCGTGCGCATGCTCGCGCACCGGATCGCGCAGGTGCGCGCCGCCGTGCAGCAAACGCGGCGGCAGGCGGCGCGCTTCGCCACCTTCGGTCAGTGATTCGAGCGTGAAGCTCTGGTACGCCAGCGGTCGCGAATACGTTGCCTCGCGCGACTCGACCAGCCGCACCAGCAGCGCATCGAGCAGCGATTGGGTGCGGGTGTCGTAGGCGATGGCGATGGCGACAGACGCATCGGCACCCGCAGCGACCGGCAGCGCACGGCGGAAATGCACGCTGTCCAGCAGAGTCAGCAGCAGACACACGCCCAGCACGATCGCCGAGGCGAACGCGGCGGCATCGCGGAACACCAGCGTCCAGCTCGCGCGCAGGTTCGGGCTGCGCCAGACGATGCGCGCGTAGACGAGCAGCGCCACCACCAGCGCCCACATCACTGCATCGGTCCACAGCAGCACGAACTTGGGCAGCATCGCGGTCATGTCAGTCGCACCCGCGGATCGATCCAGGTGTAGGCGATGTCGATCACGATGTAGCTCAGCACATAAAGCAGCGAGCCGAGGAACACCATCGTGCGCACCACCGCAAAGTCCTGGTTGCCGATCGCGTCGATCACATACGCACCGAGGCCGGGCAGGCCGAAAAAGCTCTCGAACACCAAGCTGCCGAGGAAGATGTACGGCAAATAACCGCCCGCGCTGGTGACGATCGGGATCAGCGCGTTGCGCAGCACATGCGCGGTCAGCACACGCGGCTCGCTCAGGCCCTTGGCGCGCGCGGTGCGCACATAGTCCTTGCCGGCTTCTTCGAGGAACATCGCGCGGTAGAGCCGCGCTTCGCCGCCGATGCGCGAAAACAGCGACAGCGCGATCGGCAGCAGCAAAAACTTGACCGCATCGAGCCCCGGCGCATAGCCCGAGATCGGTGCCAGCCGCAGCACGCGCGAGAACAGGAACTGCCCGACGATGATGTAGAACAGGCTCGATATCGACAGCAGCAGCACGCACAGCACCACGCCCCAGGCGTCGAAGCGGGTGTGCCGAAACATCACCAGCAGCAGCGCGAACGCGACGCTGGCGATCACCTGCAGGATGAACAGCGGCAGCGCCAGTTGCAGGCTGACCACCATGCGCGTGGCGACCTGGTGGCCGATGTCGCCGGCGCTCTCGGCATCGGCGCGGCCGAACTGGAGCGTGAACAACGAAACAGAGCGCTCCCAGAAGATCGTGTCGGTGTAGCGCTCGGTGCCTGCGCGTGCGGGGTTCACATACAACGGCTTGTCGTAGCCGCGCTCGACCTTCCACTTGTCGATCTGCTCGGCCGTCACCCGCTTGCCACCGATGTTCAGCCGCGCCATGTCGTCGGGCGTGTTGACGGTAAAGAACAGGAAGAAGGTCGCGAGGTTGACGCCGATCAGGATCAGCACGCCGTAGCCGATGCGGCGGACGATGGCGCTCAGCATGAGGGGCCTGGCATCATGACAGCACCACGCCGCGCGCGTCCTGCCGTTCGCGTCGTCGGAAGCTGCGCAGCGCGAGCCACACGATGCCGACCAGCGCCACGGCGCCGATCAGCACCGGCCACCACACCGGCTGGTTCCACTCGGCCTGACGCCGCACGCGCTCGGCCGCGTCGATGCGGTAGTAGCGCGCCATGTCGCGCACCAGCACAGCGGGTTTCGCGTTGTGCACCCACGACTGAAACGCGCCCGACGAATACGGAAAGTAGCCGAAGGACCACGGCGCGTCTTGCTGCACCAGCGCGGTCATTCGGTCGATCAGCGCCTGCTTCTCGGGGCCGTCGTTCACCCCTTTCAACTGCACGAACAACTGGTCGTAATGCAGGCTCGCGTAGTTTGCGGTGTTCTCACCGTCCGAGGTCGACTTCGCATTCGGGCCGTACAGCAGAAACAAGAAGTTCTCGGCATCGGGGTAGTCGGCCAGCCAGCCCGACCAGAAAATCTGGTGCTTGCCTTTGCGCACCTTGTCCTGAAACTGATTGTTGTCGGTGGCGCGGATTTCGAGTTGCACATCGATCTTCGCGAACTGCTTGACCATCCAGTCGAGCTGCGATTTCACCTCGGGCGTCGGCTGGTTGTAGTAGTCGTAGTTCAGCACCAGCGGACGACCACTCACCGCGTCGCGGCCATCGGGGTAACCGGCTTCGACAAGCAGTTTTTTCGCGTCGTCGATGCTGCGACGCACCGGCTTGCCATCGACAAGGCGGTGCGTGACGGCATTGATGCCTTGCGGCTGCCCATGCCGCGAGCCGAAGATGCCGTCGGGCAGCGGGCCCATCGCGGTTTCGCCGGCGCTCTTCGGGAAGATGCGGCTGTACTCGTCCCAGTCGATTGCGATCGAAATCGCTTGCCGCAGCTTTCGATTCTTCGCCTGCTGCTGCGGCGTGTCGCCCTGCCCGATCACTGGGTCGAGCATATTGAAGCCGAGGTACCAAGAAGACACGTCGGCGAACTTCGGCAAGCGGAAACCGCGCTCGGTGTAGTCGCGCCGCACGTCATCCGAATCGTCCATCTCGACCAGAAATTCCAGCCCGTCGTCGACCCGTTCGATGCGCGGGATGTCGTAGTAGCCCTGGCGGAATTTGGCGCGCAGCGGCACGCTCTCCTTTTCGATCAGCGAGACGAGGGTGTCGACGAACGGCGTGGGTTGGCCACAGTCGGCGAGCAGGCCCGCTGCCTGGTCCGCAGGCCCGCCTTCGCACGGATAGGGCTCACCGCGGTAGTTCGGATTGCGCTTCATCACATGGCGCGTGTCCTGCACCGACTCGGTCATCATGTACGGCCCGGTACCCACGGGCCAATGGTCGAGCGACAGGCCGTTGGCCGCCATGCCGGTCTGCGCATAAAACGCATCGGCCTCCCACGGCACCGGCGCCAGAAACGTCATCGCCATCCAGTAGTTCCACTGCGGATACTTGCCCTGGATGCGGATGCGCAGCAGGTGCGGCTCGGGTGCGGTGGCACCGATCAGCGGCCACTTTCTGAAGTCGAGAAACGGCTTGTCGCGGGCGGCCGGATCGAGCCCGGCGCGCAGCTTCGCGTCCTCCCGTTTAATCAGCGCGCCGTAATCCTTCAACCCCAGCACGTACTCCGCAAAGATGCCGTAGATCGGCGTCGTGATGCGCGTTGTCGCGTGGCGCTTGA
>JANMTL010000195.1:0-14261 GCA_031390425.1 Rhizobacter sp. | reverse complement strand
CCGACTCGCCTAGCTTCTCGGTCCAGGGCCGCGCGAGCCATTGCGCGTGGCTGAGCGCGCGGGCGCGGCTCAGATCGTCTTCAAAGATCGCGGTCTGTGCTCGCGCGAACGTGGTGTCCAGAATGTTGAGCGTCGCCTCGTCGTTCAGTCGAAACGATCGGTTGTCGAAGTTGGTCGAGCCGACCGAGACCAGCAAGCCGTCGACGATCATCACCTTGCAATGGAACATCGTCGGCTGGTACTCGGCGATCAGTGCACCGGCGGCCAGCAGCGGGCCCCAGGTGGCGCGCGAGGCGCTGCGCACGGTGTCGCTGTCGATGTGCTCGCCCGGCACGACGATGCGCAGTTTGACGCCGCGCTTCATCGCGTCGGTCAACGCACGTACCGCCAACTCGTCGGGCACGAAGTAGGCCGCCGACAAATCGATCGAGCGAGACGCTGCGGTGATCGCCAGCAGGTACATCAACTGCATGCTCTCGCTGCCGCCGGTCGGCGAACTGCTGAACATCTGAGCCGGGCTGTTGCCGACCGGCGCCAGCAAAGGAAAGTAGGCTTGCCCATGCAGCACCTCGCCGGTCACCTTGACCCAGTTGTCGAGAAACACGGCCTGCATCTGCGCGACGACGGGACCCTCGACCTGGAAGTGGGTGTCGCGCCAGTGATCGGGGTCCTGCGCGCGGCCGGTCCACTGCGGTGCAATGCCGACGCCGCCGGTGAAGGCCAGCCGCCCGTCGACGACCAGCAACTTGCGATGGGTGCGGTTGTTCAGCCGACCGAGGTGCGACCAATGCGGCGGATGAAACTTGCGCACCTGGACGCCGGCTGCGGTCATCTGGTCGATGAGAGCGTCGTCCATCTTGACACTGCCCACCCAGTCGAGCAAAACGTGCACCTTGACACCGTGGCGCGCGCGCTCGATCAGCGCGTCGGCGAACTCCATGCCGATGTCGCCCGACCAGTAGATGAAGGTCTCGAACGTGATCGACGCTGTTGCGCCGCGAATCGAGGCAAGCATCGGCGGGAAGATTTCGTCGCCATTGCGCAATGCGGTCTGGCGGTTGCCACTGACGAAGGCGGGGCCGAGCAACGCGCCCAGCTCGTGGGCGAATCGCGGGTCGTCGAGCGCGAACAAGCGCTCTATACGTCGCTCGATTTTTTTCTCTCCGCCGGTGAAGTTGACGGCCAGAAAAACGCAGGCCAGCGTCAGCATCACGGTGCCTGCGACGATCAGAGCCACGCTTCGAGGCGTTCCGAATTTTTGCATCGATTCATTGTCGGCTGCGGGTTGTGCGCGCCGCGTAGGACAGCGACGACAAGTGAAAGCGTTCGCAGCCGGGAGGCAGCGCCTGTCGTGGTCAGCATGCTCCGGGTCACCGACCGAATCGGTCGCATGGGAGGTGATATGAGCAATCCTTGGACGAAGAAGAATCCGTTGATGAGCCTGTGGCTCAGTTCGGCCAACAAGGTGATGGGCGCGACACGCGCTCAAGTGACCGCAGCGGCGAAACGCGAGGTTGCTGCAACGCAATCCGATGTCCAGAAACATGTGGTGGCGTTCTGGTCCGGCAAGTCCGTCCGGCCGGCCGCCGGTAAAAAGCCGCGACGCTGACGCAGGCAACCCGGGTCCATCCCTAATGCGCAGGGCGCGGGTACTTGCCCGCTGACGCGGTTGGCGCGATCCTCGGGGTGGCCTGCTAAATGGCAGGCCTCACCACAGCCGAGGAGACTTCCCCATGGCCGCAACGCCGGACGACACCACCCCGATCATCTTCGTTATCTCCGGCCAGCGGTTGGACGGCGATGCCAAGCGCGGCGGCTTCGGCGACGCGCCGATGCCACCGCCGATGGGGCTGCGCGGCAGCGTCACGGCGTCGGTGCGGGTCGGCGCGACCCGAGGTACCGGCGAAAGCCAGCGGGTGCAAGCCGTGCCGGGTCTCGATGTGGTGGTGCTGCACATCGCCAACGGTCCGTCGCTGGTGCTGCATCCGTACACCGCGCGCGACCTGATGCTGGCGCAGACGGGCGTCCCGCGACGCAGCACCCGCAGTGCAAGCGGCGTCGAGCAGACCGAGGCCGCGCCGAACGAGGTGCAGGTGCCGCCACAACTGCGCTGGCAGGGCCTGGAATCGCATGCGGTGGCCCACCGAGGCGCCACCCGCGGCTTTCTCGGCGATGTGTTGTTGTCGGCGGTCGAGGTGGTGACCGGACCGCTGCGCGCGCGGGCGCAGGATTTCGCAGCCGACCAGATCGTGCTGCGCATCGACGGCCAGGTCGAGGAGGGCGTGTACGCGCTCATCCCCGAAACGTTGCCGCGGCTGAAAGGCCAGCCGCGGATCACCACGATGACCGCCGCCGCGGACGGCGGGCCGACCCTGGTGTTCGTGCACGGCACGTTCTCGGAAACCTCAAGTGGCTTCGGCAAGCTGTGGCAGCAGCACCCGCAGCGGGTGCGCACCTTGTTCAGCCACTACCGCAACCGCGTCTATGCACTCGACCACGCCACACTCGGCAAGAGCCCGATAGAGAACGCCTACACGCTGGCCTTGGCCTGCCCGGACGGCGCGCGGCTGCACCTGGTCACGCACTCGCGCGGCGGTCTGGTGGCCGAGGTGCTGGCGCGCGCCGCCGGGCTGAAGCAACTCGACGACGCTGCGGCTGAACTGTTCATGGTGGGTGAGTTGCCCGGCGACATGATCGACGGCGTCGATGCGGCCGGGCGCAAAAAGATGCAGGCGGCGCTGGATGAACAAAAGCGCACCCTCGGTCTGCTGATCACGCACCTGAGCCAGCACCGGATCGTCGTCGACCGCATCGTGCGCGCCGCCTGCCCGGCGCGCGGCACCTTGCTGGCGAGCCAGCGTTTCGACGCGTACCTCTCGATCTTCAAATGGGCGCTCGATCTGGCGCAGATCCCTGTGCTGCCGGAGCTGATCGATTTCATCGGCGGGGTGGCGCAGCAGCGCGCCGACCCGACGCAGTTGCCCGGCGTGGCTGCGATGATTCCCGACAGCCCGCTGGTGCGCTGGCTGCACGCGGCGGATGAGCCGGTGCCCGGAGAGCTGCGCGTGCTGGCCGGCGATCTCGAAGGCGACAGCATCGGCTCGTGGCTGAAGACGCTGATGGCCGATGCGTTCTACTGGACCGACAACGACCTGGTGGTGCAGACGCGATCGATGTACGGCGGCGTGCCGCGTGCCGACGGCGCAAGCTTCCTGCTCGACCAGGGCGCAAAGGTCACGCACTTCAATTACTTCGCCAACGAACGCACCGCCGAGGCGGTGGTCAACGGGTTGACCCAGGACGCGCCGCTGGGCTGGCGCGCGATCGGCCCGCTGTCGTATGCGGGCGAGTCGGCCAGCGGCTTGCGCGGCACGGCGAAGCGCGGGACGTCGACTCGGGCAGCCGCACCCGACGACGCTCGGCCCACATCAGAAAAGCCGGCCGTTTTTGTGCTGCCCGGCATCCTGGGCAGCCACATCAAGGTCGACGGCAAACGCATCTGGCTGGGCTGGCGGCTGATCAACGGCTTGAAGAAGCTCGAATACCCCGAGCCCACCGGCCGCCGCGTCGAGCCCGATGGTCCGATCGGCGCCAGCTACGACGATCTGATCGAGTTCCTGGCCGAGACGCATGAGGTCATCGAGTTCTCCTACGACTGGCGCAGGCCGATCGAACAGGAAGCGCAGCGCTTGGGGCGGGCGGTCGAAGCCGCTCTGTCCGCGCGTGAGAAAAGCGGCCAACCGGTGCGCCTGCTCGCGCATTCGATGGGCGGCCTGGTGGCGCGCACGATGCAGCTCGAGTGCCCTGCGACCTGGGCCAAGCTGATGGCGCGACCCGGCGCACGCCTGCTGATGCTGGGCACGCCCAACGCCGGCTCGTGGGCGCCGATGCAGGTGCTGTCGGGCGACGACAGTTTCGGCAACGCACTGGTTGCTTTCGGTGCGCCGTTTCAAGACCATGCGGCGCGCCAGTTGATGGCGCAGTTCCCGGGCTTCATCCAGTTGCAATTGGCGCTGACCGACGACCCGCGTGCGCTCGACCGGCACGAGACGTGGCGCAAGCTCGCTGACGACGACCTCGCCCAGGTGCGCGAAGTGGCTTGGTGGCACGACGACGGCCGCCAGCTCAATGCCTACCGCTGGGGCGTGCCTGAACAGAAGGTGCTTGACGCGGCGGTCGATCTGCGCCGTCGCCTCGACGCGCAACGCGACGCATGGCTGCCCCAGCTCAAGAACCAACTGGTGCTGGTGGTGGGCCGTGCCCGGTTCACGCCCGATGGCTACGAGATCGGTAATGAAGGTTTGGTGTACCTGAACTCACCCGATGCCGGCGACGGCCGCGTCACCCTCGCCAGCGCGCTGCTGCCGGGCGTTCCAACCTGGCAGCTCGATTGCGAGCACGGCGGGCTGCCCGACAAACGCAGTGCGTTCGACGCTTACCTCGAACTGCTGATCGACGGCCGCACCCGGCTGCTGGCGGTGCAGCCCGATGCAAGCGCCACGCGGGGCAGCCTGCAGGGTCTCGCCAGATCGACGGCACAGGTGCGCAGTCGCCCGTCGCGCGAACGCAATGCGCCGCGCCCACCGCTGAATGCCGACGAGTCGGTGCTGTTCGATGGCGAATCCGCCTTCGTCGACCGCACGACCTCGCCGCCGCCGAGCCCGCTGACCATCACCGTCATCAATGGCGACCTGAAGTTCGTGCGCCATCCATTGATGCTGGGCCACTACACCTCGTCCAGCGTCACCGGCACCGAGGCGGTGGTCAATGCGCTGATCGGCGGCACGATGGCCGAATCGCTGGATCTGCGGCAGTACCCCGATGCGCCCGGGACGCATCAGTTTTTTTCCAATACCGGCGTCAACAGCGGCAACCCGCTGCAACTGCCACGGCCCGAATGCGTCGTCGTCGTCGGTCTCGGCGCCGAAGGCAACTTGCGCCCGAGCGAGCTGGCTTACACGGTGCAGATGGGTGCGCTGGCCCTGGCCCAGCGCATCTTCGAGCAGGCGGGAGACGGCCGCCCGACCTGCGAGCTGGCCGCCACGCTGATCGGCAGTGGCGGAGCGAGCATCAGCGCGGGGCAGGCGGCGCAGGCCATCGTGCAAGGCGTGCGAGATGCCGATGTCGCATTGGCCGACCTCAACCGGCAACTCGAAATCAGAGCCGATGCTGGCAAGACCCAGAACCTGCCCCAGCGACGCTGGCCGCGCATCGGCCATCTCCACCTGATCGAGCTCTACCTCGACCGCGCCAGCGAGGCGTGGCGCGCGCTGTATGCACAGGCCGAATCCGCGCCGGAACGTTATCGGTTGTGCGACCGGATCGAGTCCGGCATCGGTGCGATGCGGCGCCCGCTCGAAGGTGGCTACCGTGGCACCGGCAACGACTACCTCCGTGCCACCGCCGCGCTGCTGCCGTCGGGCGAAGCGGTGCTCGAATACACCATCGACACCAGGAAACGCGCGCGCACCGAGCAGTTGGTGCAACCGGTGCAGGAGCGGCTGCTGCGCGACCTGGTCGCGCAGGCTTCGCGCGACACCGACCCCGATCGCCGCATCGGCCGCACGCTGTTCAACCTGCTGGTGCCGCTGGAACTGGAGCCCTTTCTCGGCGGCACGACCGAGATGCTGTTGCAGGTCGATCGCGCCACGGCCGGCATCCCGTGGGAGTTGCTGGACACCGACACCGATGCACACAACGGCGCTCCGTCCGCCGCCGACCGCTCTCGCGAAAGCGCCACACCGTGGGCCATTCGCGCCAAACTGATCCGCACGCTAACCACGGTGGACTACCGGCGCGGCGTCGTCGATGCGCGACCCGAAGCGCACATGCTGGTGATCGGCGAGCCGAAGTGCGACTCGAAGAACTACGCAACGTTGCCCGGTGCGCGAGCCGAGGCGAAGGCGGTTCGTGATCTGCTGGCCCAGCGGGGCACTTCGTTCGATGGGCAGGTGGTCGGGCTGTTCGGCGCCGACGCCACCGTATCGGGGCCCGATTCCCTCACCATCATCAACGAATTGATGTCGCGCAACTGGCGCATCGTCCACATCGCTGGACACGGAGAAGCGCCGGCCGATCAGGATATCGACACCGGCCGCGACGCGTGGGGCGGTGAGGGCGATGCGCTGTCCGAAAGCGCTCGAACGCGCGCCAAGAACTCGCGCGGCGTCGTGCTGTCCAACGGCACCTTCCTCGGCCCGTGCGAGATCCGCAGCATGCGCATCGTGCCGGAGCTGGTGTTCGTGAACTGCTGTCACCTGGCCGCACGCAGCGCTGGGCAGACGCTGGACGCCGCGTCCAATTTCGACCGCGCCCGCTTTGCCAGTGGCGTGGCCGAAGCCCTGATCGAGATTGGCGTGCGCTGTGTCGTGGCGGCGGGTTGGGCGGTCGAAGACGCCGCAGCCATGCGCTTTGCGACGCGGTTTTACGGCGCGTTACTGCGCGGCGCGCGCTTCATCGACGCAGTGGCAGAGGCCCGCTTGGCCGCCCACGAACTCGGCGGCAACACCTGGGCGGCGTACCAGTGCTACGGCGACCCCAACTGGCAGTTCAGTCCCGGCGGCGGCGACGCCCAGCGGCAGGCACCGTCGCTGGCCGAGGAGTTCGCCAGTGTCATGTCGGCGCCTGCGCTGGCCCTCGCGCTCGAAACCATCGCCATCGAATGCAAACACCAGGGACGCGACAAGGCCAGTCGGCGCGCCAAGATCCGCCACCTCGAAGCGCAGTTCGGGCCGCAGTGGGGCGGCATGGGTGCGGTGGCCGATGCTTTCGGTGTGGCCTGGAATGCGGCCGGTGACGCCGACAGCGCGATCGCCTGGTACGAGCGCGCGCTCGCCGCCAACGACGCAAGCGCGTCGCTGAAAGCCAGCGAGCAGTTGGGCAACCTGCAGGTCAGGCAAGCCTGGCAGCGGGTCGAAGGTGCGGGTGCGGCGCTGCGACGACTCGAAGGTGAGGCTGCTGCCGGGACCCGCGCGAAGAACCCAACCGCTGCAGCGCCGTCCGACGCTGTGCAAAAGAAAATCGAAGCCGCAAAGGCGAATCTGTCCACCGTCACGCGGGCTGCTCGGGCCCAGCTCACCAGCGCGCTGGAGCTGTTGAACCGGTTGGTGGCCTTGCAGCCGACGATGGAGCGGCACAGCCTGTGCGGCTCGGCCTGCAAACGGCTGGCGATGATCGAGCGCGCCGAAGGCCGCACCGCCTCGCAGGTGCAGGCGCTGCGCGACATGCTGGCTTGCTACGGCGCGGCCGAACGCATCGGCTGCGAGGCCGGCATGGCCGACTGGACTTACCCGGCCTTGAACCGGATCGCGGGCGAGATCGTGCTGGCCAACGGCACACCGAACGCTGTGACGCTGGACGCCGAACGGCTGGCGGCGGTGCGTCGGGCGCTGAGCACCAAAACGCGCAGCGACCCCGATTTCTGGAGCGTGGTCGGGGTGACCGAGCTGCGCTTGTACGAGGCGGTTGCGCATACCACCCTGGCCGCGCAACGTGTCGACATCGAGCTGGAATACAACGCCCTGTACGCGCGCATTCAGGGCGCCGGGGAATGGAAATCGGTACTCGATCAGTTGAATTTCGTGCTGCCCGGCACCGTTGAAAACGGCCCGCCTGCCGAACGCGAGGCCGCGCTCGACTTGATCCGGCACGTGCAGAATTTTCTCAAGGTCAGCCCATGACAGACCGCGCCTGACCGCACGATCGACGCGAGCACGCCAGCAAGCCGATCGGGTGCTGACCCGAATCGCGACGCCGCAGACCGTGTGCTAACGTGATTCGTTGTGCTCCTTGCAGTCGCTGATCATGTCCGTGCAGTTCCCGTTTTCCGCCATCGTCGGTCAGGATGAAATGAAGTTGGCCATCCTGATCGCGGCCGTCGACCCCAGCATCGGCGGGGTGCTGGTTTTTGGTGATCGGGGTACCGGCAAATCGACGGCGGTGCGCGCGCTGGCCGCGATGCTGCCGAAGATGCGCGCGGTGATCGGCTGCCGCTACCACTGCGATCCGGAAGCCACCGGTTCCGCGTGCGCAGACTGCAAGACGTTGAAGCTGGCAGGCACCGCCGTCAAGTCGCACCTGATCCCGGTGCCGGTGGTCGATCTGCCGCTGGGCGCCACCGAAGACCGCGTGGTCGGCGCGCTCGACTTGGAACGCGCGCTGTCCCAAGGCGTCAAGGCCTACGAACCAGGGCTGCTGGCACGCGCCAATCGCGGCTTCTTGTATATCGATGAAGTCAACCTGCTCGAAGACCACCTGGTCGATTTGCTGATCGACGTGGCCGCCTCCGGTGAGAACGTCGTCGAGCGCGAAGGCCTCAGCGTGCGCCACCCCGCGCGCTTCGTGCTGGTCGGCAGCGGCAACCCTGAGGAGGGCGAGCTGCGCCCGCAACTGCTCGACCGCTTCGGTCTGTCGGTCGAGGTGAAGACGCCGACCGACCTGCCGTCGCGGGTCGAGGTGGTGCGGCGCCGCGACCAGTTCGAGCGCGACCCGCACAGCTTCACCGACAAGTGGAAAAAGGAAGACGAGCGGGTGCGTCGCAGCATCGTCAAGGGCAAGTCGCACCTGGCCGAGGTGGCGGTACCCGATGCCGCCCTGGAGCGCGCCGCGCAGTTGTGCATGGCGCTCGGCACCGACGGCCTGCGCGGCGAGCTGACGCTGATCCGCGCTGCCCGCGCGCTTGCCGCCTTGCAGGGCGCTGCGGCGGTGGCCGATGCGCACCTGAAGCGCGTCGCACCCCCTGCCTTGCGGCACCGGCTGCGCCGCAACCCGCTCGACGATGCCGGCTCCAGCGTGCGCGTCGACCGCGCGGTGGCGGAACTGTTCGGGGCATGACCCCGGCCGCAGCGCCAGAGCCGCGCTGGCGCTGCGCGCGCCCCGCGCTGTCGATCGCAGCGCTGCATGCAGCGGCCTTGTTCGCCGTCGATCCGGTGGGCACCGGTGGTGTCGCAATCCGCGCGCTGCCCGGGCCGGCGCGCGAGGGCTGGCTCGGGCTGCTGAACACGCTACTGCCTTCCGGCACGCCGCTGCGCCGGGTGCCGCTGCACATCAACGACGAGCGCCTGCTCGGCGGGCTCGATCTGGCCGCCACCTTGCAGGCCGGGCGGCCGATCGCGCAGCAGGGCGTGCTGACGCTGGCCGATGGCGGCATCGTGCTGTTGGCGATGGCCGAGCGGCTGGCGCCGGCCACCGCAGCGCGCTTAGTCGCCGTGCTCGACACGCAGGAGGTCGCGCTCGAACGGGACGGCCTGGCGACGCGCCACGCCACGCAATTCGGCGTGATCGCGCTCGACGAGGGGCTGGCCGACGACGAGCGCGTGGCAGCGTCGCTGCTGGACCGGCTGGCGTTCTCGATCGACTTGCATCCGGTGATCGACGATGTGGCCGCCCGCTCGGATCACGAGCGCGCGCTGGAACACGACCTCGCCGAACTGCCGGGCTGGGGTGCCGACGACATCGTTGCCGCGCGTGCGTTGCTGCCACAGATCGATGCCCCGGCGGAGATCGTGCAGGCGCTGGTCAACACCGCCGTCGCGCTCGGCGTTGCCTCGCTGCGCGCGCCGCTGCTGGCGCTGCGCGTCGCGCGCGCATCAGCGGCGCTCGAGGGTCGGTTGCGCATCACCGATGAAGACGCCCAACTGGCCGCCGCGCTGGTGCTGGCTCCGCGTGCGACGCAGGTGCCGGCACCGCCTCCCGAGCCGCAGCCGCAGCCGAACGAAGACGATGCGCCCGCGCCGCCGCCTGAACCCGCCCCCGCCGAACAACCCGAGTCGGCCGACGACGATGCGCCGTCGAACGACGAAGACACGCTTGAACCGCCGGTCGGTGACCTCGAAGACCGCGTGCTCGAAGCTGCGCACGCAGCGATCCCTGCGGGCTTGCTCGCGGCGCTGATGGCGGGGCAGGACCAGCGTGCGCGGGCGCAGGCGTCCGGTCGTGCCGGTGCCGTTCAGTCAGGCCTCAAGCGCGGCCGACCGAGCGGCGCAAGACGCGGCGATCCGCGTGCCGGAGCGCGCCTGAACGTCATCGAAACCCTGCGCGCGGCAGCGCCGTGGCAAAAGATTCGGCACGCCGAGCTCGAGCGGGCGCGTGCTGCAGACGAAGGCGCCCGCCCGGCTTCGGCACCCTTGCATCTGGCTCGTTCATCCCCAGCCGCAGCGCCGCCGCGAGCCCGCGTGCAGGTGCGGCGCGAAGACTTCCACATCACCCGCTACAAGCAGCGCAGCGCCACCACCACGGTGTTCGTCGTCGACGCCTCGGGCTCGTCGGCGCTGAACCGGTTGGCCGAAGCCAAGGGCGCGGTCGAGTTGCTGCTGGCCGATTGCTATGTGCGCCGCGACCAGGTCGCGGTGCTCGCGTTTCGAGGTCGCGGTGCCGAACTGCTGTTGCCACCGACCCGGTCGCTGGTGCGCGCCAAGCGCAGCCTGGCCGGCCTGCCGGGCGGTGGCGGCACGCCGCTCGCATCAGGCATCGACGCAGCCGCCGCGCTCGCCACGTCGATCGCGCGGCGCGGCGAAACACCGGTCGTCGTGCTGCTCACCGACGGGCGAGGCAACGTCGCGCGCGACGGCAGCCCGGGCCGGGTGCGCGCGGCCGACGACGCACAGCTCGCGGCGCGGCAGTTCCGCGCCGCCGGTCACAGTGCGTTGCTGATCGACACCTCGCCGCAGCCGCAGGCCGCCGCGCGGCAGCTGGCGCAAGCGATGGGAGCGAGCTATCTGGCGCTGCCATACGCCGGATCGGCCGCGCTGACACGGGCGGTCGGGCTGGCGGCCCAGGCCGTGTCGGCTTCGCCGACGTTGCTTCGCTAGTGGGGTGCCGGTGTCTGCACGCTTGAGTTGGGACCGCGACGGCCGCGACTGGCCGCAGCGCGCGGCCAGTCGCTTCGTCGAGGCGGGTGGTCTGCGCTGGCATGTGCAGCGGTTTTCGTGCGACGCGGCTGCAACGCCGATGCGCGCAGCCCCGCTCGCGCTGCTGCTGCACGGCACCGGCGCATCGAGCCACTCCTGGCACCCGATGCTGCCGTGGCTGCGGCCGCACTTCGATGTGCTGCTGCTCGACTTGCCGGGACATGCATTCACCGGCATGGCGAACGCCTGGCAGGCTTCATTGCCCGGCATGGCGCACGCGGTCGCGGGCTTGCTGGGTGCCATGGCGCTGCAACCCACGATCGTCATCGGTCACTCGGCCGGTGCGGCGCTCGGCGTGCGGATGTGTCTCGATGGGCACATCGCGCCGCAAACCTTGGTCAGCATCAACGGTGCGTTTCTGCCGCTGGGCGGGTTGGCCGGTGTGCTGTTTCCACCTGTGGCGAAGCTGATGGCTGCGCTGCCGTTCGCGCCCGGCTTCGTCGCCCGGCGTGCCACCGATCACCGCGCCATCGAGCGCCTGGTGAGTGGCACCGGCTCGCAACTCGATGCGGCCGGCACCGCGCTCTACGCCAAGCTCGTCGGCAACCCGGGGCACGTCGCAGGGGCGCTGGCCATGATGGCCCACTGGGATGTGAAGCCCCTGCTGCGCGACCTGCCGCGGCTGCGAACCCCGCTGGCGCTGATCACTGCCGCCAACGATCTGGCGGTGCCGCCGTCGCAGGCGCAGCAAGTGCGCTCGTTGCTGCCGACGTCGTTGCGCGTCACGTTGACGCGGTTGCCGGGCGGAGGGCATCTGGTCCACGAGGAGCAGCCGCAAAGGGTGGCCGGCCTGTGTGTCGACGCCATCCACTCGGCCTGATTTGCAGTGCCGAGTGCGGGCCCGAGCGGGCCCGCATTTCAAACATTGGCGATCAGAGCTGATTCAGCGGGATCGCGATGTCGGTCACCTCCAGGGTGTTGGCGAAGCCGCCGCGGCGAGTGGCCTTGCCGGTCGGCAACTTGATGCTGTAAAGCCCAGTCGCGCCGTCGGGAAGCCTGATCGAGGCCAGCGACTGGACATCCACCGTTGAGCCATTGCGCACTTTGCTGTAGATGTCGAAGCCCGCCACGAGCCCGGCATCCAGGGTCAACTTCCCTGTGGCTGCAAGCGTGCCCGCGTTCGGCGGCGACTGGATCGCGATCTGGTCGAGGTTGGTGTCCAGCGCGTACAGCGTGGTGGCGGTGTTGAGGTCGGCGTCGTTGTTCGTATACGCCGAACCACCGATGCCCAGCGCCGTGACACCGGGCGCATAGTTCAGCGCCGCGTCGACGAGCGTCGCGCCTGCCAGGTTGTGGCGCAGGTTCTGGCCTTTGCTGCTGACGATGCGCAGGCGGTCGACCACCGGGTTGAAGTCGACGCCGTAGGAGTCGCTGCCGTCGAGCGCGACCGAGAGGCGGTTGACGAGCGTGGCGACGGCGTTGCTGGTGCTGATTTGATACACACCCCCCGCATTGCCAACGCCGTACAGCAGGCCGTTGGCCGGACGGAAGTCGATCCCCACCAGCGCCGTGTCACCGCCCGACAGATTCGAAACGAAATTGATCGCCCGCGCCTCCGTGGGACTGAATTCATTGAAGCAAATGAGTTGGTTTTGCTTTGTCAGGCCGACCACCTGCAGCGAGCGGCTGCCGTCGAAGCCGTTGCTGGTGCCACCGGCGCAGTTGTCGCCACCGAAAGAGGCACCGCCGTATGAACCACCGCCGTATGAACCGCTGCCGAATGCGACCGCGCTGACCGGAACGGCCAGCAGGGCGGAAACGGCGACCGTGAGCGCGGAGAGTGACTTGAATTTGGTCATGAGGTAACTCCTGTGATGGGCCCCGTCTTGCGGGGCACCGGAATGAAGGAAAGCCAGCAATGCAAGAACAGACCATCAACGGCCGGTTCTTGTCGCCACAGTCACTACGCCAGGCACCACAGCGCAGATGCAGCGCGACGAAAACTTATCTTGATCAACAACGAACAGAAGTGGCCGCGATCTCGCAGGCGACGCCGCAGCGGTCTTCAGCGCAGCCCGGCCGGCGCACAAGCTTGCAACCGTTATCAGGATGTGATAATGATAGGTATGGCACGCCGCGACCCGTCTCTCGATACCTTGCTGGACCTCGACGGCCAGGTTCTCGTCATCGACGAGGCCGGCTACTGGGTGAAGTTCGTCGTGACGCAGGTGCCGGCGACGAGCGACAAGCCGCACGGCCTCGATTACACGCTGACCATGCACGGCCCTGATGGCGCGCGCTTGGTCGGTTTTGACAATGCCCACCAGGTGGCGGGTCAGGGCAGGGGGGCCACCAAGGACCACAAGCACCGGCTGCGCACGGTCAAGCCCCACGACTACACGGACGCCGCCACGCTGCTGGCCGCGTTCTGGAAAGAAGTTGAATCGGTAATGCGGGAAAAAGGAGTTTGGACATGAAGACACTCAAGGTCGGAATTGCTTCCTACGAAGACATGAAGGCGCGCACGATGGCGATCGCCAGGGGTGAGCTGCGCCCCAAGTCCGGCGATCCCAAGGTCTGGTTCACTTCGCCCGAAAGCTTCGCCAAGCTGCTGTCGAACCGCAATCGCGCGCTGCTGGCGCAGATAGCCGACACGCACCCTGAATCGCTGCATGAGCTGGCGGCCAGCACCGGCCGCACGCCCGGCAACCTCTCGCGGACCCTCAAGACGATGGAGCGCTACGGTCTCGTGCGTCTGCACAAGGGCGAGCGCGGCAAGCTCCGCCCCGAGGTGCCCTATCGAGACGTGCAGCTCGAAATGACGCTTTCGTAAGCAGCAGCCCGCCAAGGACGAGCTTTAGCTGTAGTGAACCGCCCTGGCTTTTGAGGAGGCTCCAACCTTTGAGAGGATGGAGCCATGAACAAGTCGAACAAGTTTTCACCCGAGGTCCGTGAGCGGGCGGTACGGATGGTGCAGGAGCACCGCGGCGAGTACCCCTCGCTGTGGGCCGCCATCGAGTCGATCGCACCGAAGATCGGCTGCGTGCCGCAGACCCTCCTCGAGTGGGTCAAGCGCCAGGAGGTCGATGGCGGCGTACGCGACGGTGTCACCACGGCCGAAGCCCGACGTGTCAAGGAACTGGAACGCGAGGTCAAGGAGCTGCGCCGCGCCAACGAGATCTTGAAGCTGGCCAGCGCGTTGCGCTGGAGCAGGCGCTGTACGCGCGCCAGCCCGAGCGCGACAGCAGCCTGGTCCATCACTCGGATCGTGGTTCGCAGTACGTCTCGATCCGCTACAGCGAACGTCTGGCCGAGGCCGGCATCGAGCCCTCGGTGGGCAGCAAAGGCGACAGCTACGACAACGCGCTGGCCGAGACGATCAACGGGCTCTACAAGGCTGAGTTGATCCACCGC
>JANMTL010000157.1:0-1624 GCA_031390425.1 Rhizobacter sp. | reverse complement strand
CGACCAGCGGCGTGATCGATTGCAACTGCACCGCACGGGCCCAATCCTGGGCGAGCAGCGTGTCGGCTGCGTCTTGCGCCGCATCGGCGTTGTCGAACAGCGCCTTCACGATCGAGCGATCCCAACCGCCGCGCGGCGGCGGCATGCCGGGCTCGCCGAACAGGGCACGCTCGGCGTCGGTGTTCGCATCGGCGTCCTCGACCGACACCGACAGCGCACCGAGTTCGTCCATCAGCGCATCGGAGACCGATTCGGCCTCGTCCTGCGGGCACAGCAGCAGCAGCTCGACCATGTCAGCGCGCGAAACCGGCCGGACTCATCGCTTGTGCTCACCCATCCAGCCTTCCAGGTAGTGGATGCTGGTGCCGCCTTCGACGAACTTCGCATCGACCATCAACTCGCGGTGCAGCGGGATGTTGGTCGAGATGCCTTCGATCACCGTCTCCGACAGTGCGATGCGCATGCGCGCCAGCGCTTGGTCGCGGGTGTCGCCGTGCACGATGATCTTGCCGATCATGGAGTCGTAGTTCGGCGGCACCACGTAGTTGGTGTAGACGTGCGAATCGACCCGCACGCCCGGCCCGCCCGGCGGGTGCCAGGTGGTGATGCGGCCCGGCGACGGCGTGAACTTGTACGGGTCTTCGGCGTTGATGCGGCATTCGATCGAGTGGCCTCGGCATTCGATCTGCCGCTGCGTGAACGGCAGTTTTTCCAGCGCCGCGACGCGGATCTGCATCTGCACGATGTCGATGCCGGTCACCAGCTCGGTCACCGGGTGCTCGACCTGAATGCGGGTGTTCATCTCGATGAAGAAGAACTCACCGCTCTCGTACAGGAACTCGAAGGTGCCGGCACCGCGGTAGCCGATCTTCTTGCACGCCGCGGCGCAGCGCTCGCCGATGCGCTCGATCACGCGGCGCGGGATGCCGGGCGCCGGTGCTTCTTCGATGATCTTCTGGTGACGGCGCTGCATCGAGCAGTCACGGTCGCCCAGCCAGACCGCGTTGCGGTGCTGGTCGGCCAGCACCTGGATCTCGATGTGGCGCGGGTTCTGGAGAAACTTCTCCATGTAGACCGACGGGTTGCCGAAGGCCGCACCGGCCTCGGCACGCGTGGTCTGCACCGCGTGCAGCAACGCCGCCTCGGTGTGCACGACCCGCATGCCGCGCCCGCCGCCGCCGCCGGCCGCCTTGATGATCACCGGGTAGCCGATGGCGCGAGCGGTCTTCACGGTTTCGCGCGGGTCCTCGCCGAGTGCGCCTTCGCCGCCCGGCACGCACGGCACGCCCGACTTGATCATCGCCTGCTTGGCCAACACCTTGTCGCCCATCTGGCGGATGCACTCGGGCGTCGGCCCGATGAAGGTGAAGCCGCTGCGCTCGACGCGCTCGGCGAAGTCGGCGTTCTCGGACAGGAAGCCGTAGCCGGGGTGAATGGCTTCGGCGTCGGTGACTTCGGCGGTCGAGATGATCGCCGGCATGTTGAGGTAGCTGAGTGCCGACGCCGCCGGGCCGATGCACACCGCCTCGTCGGCCAGCTTCACGTACTTGGCGTCGCGATCGGCCTCGGAGTAGACGACCACCGACTTGATGCCGAGTTCGCGGCAGGCGCGCTGAATCCGGAG
>JANMTL010000136.1:0-1723 GCA_031390425.1 Rhizobacter sp. | reverse complement strand
ACGGCTTCAAGGTCGATCGCGACGGCAACCTCTGGTGCGGCTGGGGCAGCAACGGCGCCTTGCAGGCAGAGCCGGCGGACGTGGCCGGACGCAAGGTGTTCCAGCTCAAGGGCCGCTCGGAAGATCTCGACGGCGTGATGGTGTTCAACCCGCAAGGCAAGCCGATGGCGCACATCCGCCTGCCCGAGCGCTGCGCCAACCTGTGCTTCGGCGGCCCGAAGAACAACCGGCTGTACATGGCGAGTTGCCATTCGCTGTACGCGCTGTATGTGGAGGCGCACGGCGCGACCTGAGCGTCCAGCGTCCGATCAGGACGGCGCCCCGTCTCGAGGCGCCGTCCAACTAGGAACCTAGCTTCAGCCGACCGGGTCCGGCGTGCCGGACGCGGCCTGGCGCTTGGCGCGCGAACGGATGTTCAGCGCCTCCACGGCCAGCGAGAACGCCATCGCGGCGTAGATGTAGCCCTTCGGTACGTGCGCGTCGAAGGCTTCCGCGGTCAGCGCCATGCCGACCATGACCAGGAACGCGAGCGCCAGCACCTTGACCGACGGGTGCCGGTCCACGAACTCGCCGATCGGCTTGGCAGCGACCAGCATCACCCCGACCGAGGCGACGACCGCAGCCACCATCACGTAGATCTGGTCGACCATGCCGACCGCGGTGATCACCGAGTCGAGCGAGAACACGATGTCGATGATGGCGATCTGGCCGATCACGCCCCAGAAGACGCCGCGCTTCGCGGCCGCCGCAGCGCTCGTTCCGTCACCCGTCGCGTCGGCCGCACGCAGGTCGCGCGCTTCGACTTCGACGAAGATCTCGTGGGACGCCTTGTAGAGCAGGAAGATGCCACCCAGCAGGAGCACCAGGTCGCGTCCGCTGATGCCCTGGTTCATCACGGTGAACAGGTCCGCGGTCAAGCCCATCACCCAGCTGAGGGAGAACAGCAGCAGCAGCCTCGACAGCATCGCGAAGCCGAGTCCGAGTCGCCGCGCCTTGTCGCGCTGTTCCGGCGGCAAGCGACCGACGAGGATGGAGATGAAGATGATGTTGTCGATGCCCAGGACGATCTCCAGGCCGTTCAGCATCGCGAATGCGATCCAGATATTGGGGTCGAGCAGTGTGTCCATGATGAGCTTGCGGTGTGAGTGTCGAGGGCACCGACGCGGGCGGGGCGAGGATCATGCGCGTGGTGACACGCGCGTGTTCCCGGCAACGTCCGACGTCAAACGAGGAATGGCCGACTGGACCTATTCATCCCGGCCAGCCGTCAGTCCGAACAGCGCAAGCAAGGACTGGAACACGTTATAGATGCTGAGGTAGATGCCGAGCGTCGCGCTGATGTAGTTCGTCTCCAGGCCGTCCTGCACGCGCTTGAGGTCATACAGGATGAAAGCGGAAAAGATGCCGATCGCGACGACCGACAGCGTGATCATCAACGCGCTCGACTGGATGAAGAAGTTGGCGATGCCTGCCACCAGCAGCATCACCACGCCGATGAAGAGGAACTTGCCCATACCCGACAGGTCCCGCTTGATGATCGACGACAGCGTGGCCATGCCGAGGAAGATCGTGCCGGTGCCCGCGAACGCCATCATGATGAGGCTGGCACCGTTGCCCAGGCCCAGCACCTGACCGACCAGCCGCGACAGCATCAGGCCCATGAAGAACGTGAAGCCCAGCAGCACCGGCACGCCGGCCGCGCTGTTCTTGGTGCGCTCGATCG
>JANMTL010000111.1:0-9190 GCA_031390425.1 Rhizobacter sp. | reverse complement strand
ATGCGGGCCGCGCGACGTCCACCGTCGATCCACGGGCTGCCGCGTCGCAGGGGCCGCGATGAAGCAAGGCGGCTGGGGCGACCGCACACCGGTCGGCGCGAAATCGGCGGTCGGCCACGCGCGCAGCATCAATTACGCGAGCAGCCCGCTGCTGGCGTCGCGCACCCCCGCGTCGCGCTCGAAGCTGCTGGTGGCGCTGGTCGGCCTCGGCTTTGTCGTGCTGCTGGGCCGCGCGCTGTACGTGCAGGTGATCGGCGCGTCGTTCTACCTGAAACAGGGCGAGGCCCGTTACGCGCGCACGCTCGACCTGTCAGCGAGCCGCGGCCGCATCCTCGACCGCAACGGCGAGTTGATGGCGGCCAGCGTACCCGCGCCATCGCTGTGGGCGATCCCGAAAGACTTCACCGCCGACACCCAGGAACGCCGTCGGCTGGCGGGTCTGCTGGGCATGTCGCCGAAGGCGCTGAACGCACGCCTCGACGACAACCCCAACTTCGTCTGGCTGAAGCGGCAGGTCGACGACACGCTGGCCAAGGACGCGCTGGCGCTCGGTTTGCCCGGGGTGCACCAGGTGCGCGAGGTCAAGCGCAAGTACCCCGAGGGCGAGGCCGCCGCGCATGTGATCGGCTTCACCAACGTCGAAGACCGCGGCCAGGAGGGCATGGAGCTCGCCTTCCAGAAAGAGCTGACCGGCCGCAATGGCACCCGGCGCGTCATCAAGGACCGCCTCGGCAAGGTCGTCGAAGACATCGGCGACCGGGTCGCGCCGGTCGACGGCCGCGACATCCAGTTGTCGATCGACTCGAAGATCCAGTACTTCGCCTACCGCCGGGTGCGCGAAGCGGTCGCCGAGCACAAGGCCAAGGCCGGCAGCGTGGTGGTGCTCGACGCGCAGTCGGGCGAGGTGCTGGCACTCGCCAACTACCCGAGCTACGCGCCGTCGGACCGCCGCAACCTGACCGGCGAGCAGTTGCGCAACCGCGCGATGACCGACACCTTCGAGCCCGGCTCGACGGTCAAGCCGCTGATCGCCGCGTGGGCGATCGAGACCGGTCGCGTCAAGGCCGACACCATCATCCACACCGCGCCGGGCCGTATCGCGATGGGCGGCTTCGTCATCAGCGATGCCCACCCGCACGGCGACCTGACGGTGGCCGAAGTGATCCAGAAGTCCAGCAACATCGGCTCGATGCGCATGGGGCTGATGTTCCCGCCGCGCGAGATGTGGGACCTGTACACCGCCGTGGGCTTCGGGCAGAAGCCGCAGATCGGCTTCCCCGGGTCGGTGCGCGGGCGGTTGCCGTCGGCCAAGGCCATCGCCAAGGACGAGACCATGCACGCGACCATGTGCTACGGCTACGGCCTGTCTGCGTCGCTGTTCCAGATCGCGCATGCGTACACCGTGTTCGCGCACGACGGTGAACTGATCCCGGTCACGCTGCTGAAAAGCGAAGCGCAGGGCGTCGACGCCAAGGTACGCGGCCTGCGGGTGATCTCGCCGCAGACGGCGCAGACCGTGCGCCAGATGCTGGCGCTGGTGGCCGGACCCGGTGGCACCGCACCGAAGGCGCAGACGATGGGCTACTCGGTCGGTGGCAAGTCGGGCACCGCCTACAGCCACGAAGGCAAGGGCTACGACAACAAGAAGTACCGCTCGTGGTTCGTCGGCCTTGCGCCGATCAACAACCCGCGCATCATCGTTGCGGTGATGGTCGATCAGCCCACGGCGGGCAAGTGGTACGGCGGTGATGTGGCCGCGCCGGTGTTCAGCGACCTGGTGCAGAACACGCTGCGCACGCTGGGCGTGGCGCCCGACCTCGACGTGAAGACGCAGATCATCGCGCGCAACGTGCCGGCCGAGGACGAGAGCTTCTGATGGCGCTGCAGCGGCTCGGCTCGATCCCGGCGGCGCTGTCATGGCTGGCGCAGCGCGGTGTGCGCGGTCTCGCGACCGACAGCCGGCGGCTCGAAGCGGGTGACGCCTTCATCGCCTGGCCCGGCCACGCGCAGGATGGGCGACGCCACGTCTGTCCGTCGCTGGCGGCGGGTGCGCCGGCCTGCGTGGTCGAGGCCGACGGCGCCGAGGCCTTCGGCCTCGACGACCCGCGCATCGCCGCGATGGACAACCTGAAAGCGGCCACCGGCCCGCTGGCGAGCGCCTTCTTCGGGGCCCCCAGCGACCGGCTGTCGGTGATCGCGGTCACCGGAACCAACGGCAAGACGTCGACCGCGTGGTGGACCGCGCAGGCGCTGTCGGCGCTGGGTCGGCGCTGCGGCGTGATCGGCACGCTGGGGGTCGGCGCGGTGCCTGCGGCAGGGGGTGCGAACGACCCTGCCGCAGCGTCGGCCTTGCAATCGACCGGCCTGACGACACCCGACCCGGTGACCTTGCAGCGTGCGTTCAAGCGCTTCGCCGACGAGGGCTACGCGGCCTGTGCGATCGAGGCCTCGTCGATCGGCCTCGCCGAGCAGCGCTTGTCCGGCACGCACATCGATGTCGCCGTGCTCACCAACTTCACGCAGGACCACCTCGATTACCACGGCTCGATGGACGCCTACTGGCAGGCCAAGGCCCGCCTGTTCGGTTGGCCCGGGCTGCGCGCGGCGGTGCTGAACCTCGACGATCCACAGGGCGCGGCGCTGCAGCGCGCGCTCGTCGGCAACGCGCTCGATGTGTGGACGTACGCCGTCACCGGCGCCGCAGCGACAACCTGCGCGGCCCGCCTGACGGCCCGGTCCGTGCGTTACGTCGACGCTGGCCTGGCCTTCGATCTGGTTGAGTCGGGCGAGCCGCCGGTGCCGTTGCGCACCAGCTTGATCGGTGACTACAACGTGTCGAATCTGCTGGCGGTGGTGGCGGGTCTGCGCGCACTGGGCTACCCGCTTGCCGATGCGGCGCAAGCCTGCGCCGCGCTGACGTCGGTGCCCGGCCGCATGCAACGCGTCGCGTTGGCGACATCGCCCGACGCAGCGCGGCTGCCCGAGGTGCTGGTCGATTACGCCCACACACCCGACGCGCTCGACAAGGCCCTGCGCGCGCTGCAACCGCTGGCCACAGCGCGCGTTGGTGCGCTGTGGTGCGTGTTCGGCTGCGGCGGCGACCGCGACGCGGGCAAGCGGCCGCTGATGGGCGCGATCGCGCAGCGGCTGGCGCAGCGGGTGGTGGTCACCAGCGACAACCCGCGGCACGAAGCGCCGGGCGCGATCGTCGCGGCAATCGTCGAAGGCATGGCCCTGGAGCCCGCAGCGCACGTCATCGAAGACCGGCGCGCAGCAATCGCTCATGCAGTGAGCCATGCCGGGCCGAACGACGTCATCCTGATCGCGGGAAAGGGGCATGAGGCGCACCAACAGGTGGCTGGGGTCAGGCATCCGTTCGATGACGTCATTGAGGCTCGCACGGCGCTGGCGTTGCTGACTCCCTCGCCCAGAGGGAGTGGGAGTGAGGCGGCAACGCTCGGCGAGATTCACGCCTTGCTGCCGTCTGCCACGCTCATCGGCAACCCCGCCACGCCCATCCTCCGCATCCACAGCGACACCCGAACCCTGCGCGCGGGCGACCTGTTCGTCGCGCTGCGCGGCGAGCGTTTCGACGCGCACGACTTCCTGGCGCAGGCGCGAGCGGCCGGTGCGATCGCCGCGCTGGCCGAACGCGGCCTGGCCGAAGCCGGTCTGCCGGGCCTGCAGGTCGACGACAGCCGTGCTGCGCTGGGCGCGCTCGCGGCCGGCTGGCGGCGCCGCTTCGAGCTGCCGCTGATCGCGGTCACCGGCAGCAACGGCAAGACCACGGTGACGCAGATGATCGCTTCGATCCTGCGCGCTTGGCACGGCGACGGCGCCTTCTCGACCGAAGGCAATTTCAACAACGACATCGGCGTGCCGCTGACGTTGCTGCGGCTGCGGCAGGACGACACCGCGTTTCATCGCGCCGGCGTCGTCGAACTCGGCATGAACCACCCGGGCGAAATCGCGCAGCTCGCGGCGCTGGCCGCGCCCACCGTCGCGCTGGTCAACAACGCACAGCGCGAGCACCAGGAGTTCATGGCCAGCGTCGAGGCGGTGGCGCGCGAGAACGGCAGCGTGATCGGCTCCCTCGGCGCCGACGGCGTTGCGGTGTTCCCGGCCGATGAGGCGCACACGCCGCTGTGGCGAGAGTTGTCGGGTGCCCGGCGCACGTTGACGTTTGCGTTGGGCGCCGAAGGGGCTGCCGATGTCAGCGCCGCGGCGGTCTGGCGCGCGGACGCATCGAGCGGCGACCACTGGGCCGTCGCGCTGCGCACACCGGCCGGCAGCGCCACGCTGACATTGCACGTCGCCGGTCTGCACAACGTCAAGAACGCGCTCGCCGCCACCGCCTGCGCACTCGCCGCCGGTTGTCCCCTCGATCCCGTGGTGCGCGGGCTCGAAGCGTTCACCGCGGTCAAAGGCCGCTCGCAGGCCAGCAGCTTCGTGCGCGACGGTCGACGTGTCACGCTGATCGACGACAGCTACAACGCCAACCCCGACTCGGTGCGCGCTGCGATCGAGGTGCTGGCCGCGCTGCCCGCACCGCGCTGGCTGGTGCTGGGCGACATGGGCGAGGTCGGCGACCGGGGAGCAGCGTTCCACCGCGAGGTCGGCGCGTATGCGCGCCATGCCGGTATCGATGCGCTGTGGACGGCCGGGCCGCTGTGCGCGCATGCGGCGGCGGCGTACGGTGCGGCGCGTCATTTCGATGCGGTCGAAGCGCTGCTCGAAGCGCTGGCCGAAGGCCCCGCAGCCGCCTCGGTGCTGGTCAAGGGCTCGCGCTTCATGAAGATGGAGCGCGTGGTCGCTGCGTTGACGGACGCCGCCGCGGCCGGAGGCTCGCATGCTGCTTAGCCTCACGCAGTGGTTGCAGACGAACGATCCCGAGCTGGGTTACCTGCGCGTGTTCCAGTACATCACCTTCCGCGCGGTGATGGCCGCGATGACCGCACTGCTGATCGGTCTGGCTTTCGGGCCGTGGGTGATCCGCCGCCTGACGGCGCTGAAGATCGGTCAGCCGATCCGCGAGTACGGCATGCAGACGCACATCAGCAAGTCGGGCACGCCGACGATGGGTCGCGTGCTGATCCTGAACGGCATCACCGTGACGACGCTCGTGTGGTTCGTCTGGTCCAACCGCTTCGTCTGGATCGTGCTGCTGGTGACGCTGGGCTTCGGCGCCATCGGCTGGGTCGATGACTGGCGCAAGGTGGTCGACAAGAACCCCGAGGGCATGAGCTCGCGCGACAAGTTCTTCTGGCAATCGCTGATCGGGCTGCTGGCGGCGTTCTACCTCGCGTTCAGCGTCAGCGAAACGTCGAACCTGCGCGTGCTGGAGCTGTTCATGCGCTGGGTGCAGAGCGGCTTCTCGAACGACCTGCCGCCGGCCGCCGACCTGATCGTGCCGTTCTTCAAGACCATCAGCTATCCGCTGGGCGTCTGGGGCTTCATCGCGCTGACCTGGTTCGTGATCGTCGGTGCCAGCAACGCGGTGAACCTGACCGACGGGCTCGACGGGCTGGCGATCATGCCGGTGGTGATGGTCGGCTCGGCGCTCGGTGTGTTCGCCTACGTGACCGGCAGCACGGTCTACAGCAAGTACCTGCTGTTTCCCTACATCCCCGGCACCGGTGAGTTGCTGGTGTTCTGTGCGGCGATGGCGGGCTCGGGCCTGGCGTTCCTGTGGTTCAACACCCACCCGGCACAGGTGTTCATGGGCGATGTCGGCGCGCTGTCGCTGGGCGGCGCACTCGGCGCGATCGCGGTGATCACGCGCCAGGAAATCGTGCTCGGGATCATGGGCGGCGTGTTCGTCGTCGAGGCGCTGTCGGTGATGCTGCAGGTGGGCTGGTTCAAGTACACCCGCAAGCGCTTCGGCGCGGGTCGGCGCATCCTGAAGATGGCGCCGCTGCACCACCATTTCGAGAAATCAGGCTGGAAGGAAACGCAGGTCGTCGTGCGTTTCTGGATCGTCACGATGCTGCTGTGCTTGATCGGGCTGGCCAGCCTGAAGCTGCGCTGATGAAGCACCTGGACGGCCTCCACGTGTTGGTCCTCGGCCTCGGGGATTCGGGCCTCGCGATGGCACGCTGGTGCGCGCGCTGCGGCGCGACGGTGCGGGTGTGGGACTCGCGGGTCGAACCGCCCAACGCGTCGGCGCTGGCCGAGCAGGTGCCGCTGGCGGTGCTGCTCGGCGGCGATCTGACCGAGGACGCGTTCGACGGCGTGCGTCTGGTGCTCAAAAGCCCGGGCCTGTCGCCGACCGATGCGCGCATCGCTGCGCCGCTCGCGCAGTTCGTCGGCCACGGGTTGCTGGTGCAGGGCGAGCTCGAGCTGTTCGCGCGCGCGCTGGCCGATCTGAAGGCCGATCGCGGCTACGCGCCGCAGGTGCTCGCGATCACCGGCACCAACGGCAAGACCACCACCACCGCGATGACCGCGCTGCTGGTCGAGCGGGCCGCCAAAAGCGTCGCCGTCGCCGGCAACATCGGACCGACGATGTTGCAGACGCTGGCCGAAGCGCTCGACGCAGACGCGCTGCCGGAGGTCTGGGTGCTCGAACTCAGCAGCTTCCAGCTCGACGCAGCGCAAGGCTTCGAGCCCGCTGCGGCTGCGCTGCTCAACATCACCGAAGACCACCTCGACTGGCACGGCTCGATGGCGAATTACGCGGCCGCGAAAGCGCGCGTCTGGGGTCGCGAGACCGTGCGAGTGGTCAACCGGGACGATCGGCAGGTCGAGGCGCTGGCCACCGCAGCGTCGCCAGCGACGACTGCCGCCAAGGCACGCAAGACGGATAAAAGTGCGAAGTCGGCCCTGCGCCGCATCGTGCGCTTCGGGCTCGATGCGCCGCAGCGCCCGGGCGACTTCGGCCTGGTCACCGAGAACGGCATCGCGTGGCTGGTGCGCGCGCTCGAAGTCGACGACAGTTTTCCGCGCAAGCGGCCGAAGGCGGGTGCCGAGGCCGAACCCGAAGCGCTGCACATCCAGCACCTGATGCCGGCCGATGCGCTGCGCGTGCGCGGGCGCCACAACGCGGCCAATGCGCTGGCCGCACTGGCGCTCGCCACCGCGGTCGACTGTCCGCTGGCGCCGATGCTGCACGGCCTGCGCGAGTACGCAGGTGAGCCGCACCGTGTCGCGCATGTCGCCACCATCGACGGCATCGAGGCCTACGACGACAGCAAGGGCACCAACGTCGGCGCGACCGTCGCGGCGCTCGAAGGCCTGGGCGCCGACCGCGCGCCGTCGCGGCTGGTCGTGATCCTCGGCGGCGACGGCAAGGGCCAGGATTTCACACCGCTCGCCGAGCCGGTGCGCCGGCATGCGCGGGCGGTGGCGACACTGGGGCGCGACGCCGCGCTCATCGAAACCGCGCTCGCCGACGTTCACGGCCTGACCCTGCAGCGCCATGCCACGCTGGAAGCCGCCACGCGCTGGTCGTTCGCGCAGGCGCAGCGCGGCGATGCGGTGCTGCTCAGCCCGGCCTGCGCCAGCCTCGACATGTTCCGCAACTACAGCCACCGCGCCGAGGTGTTCATCGCCGAAGTTCGCGCGATCGCGGCCGATGCGGGGGTGGCGGCATGAGTGTCTTGCAGGCATTCGGCATCGATTCGCTGAGGGCGCGTCTGTCGGGCCTGCGGCGCGGTGCCGAGAGCGAGGGCGCGGCGATCCCGGTGCGCGACTGGATCAATGTGTCGTCCGGCGCGCCGACGCGCCTGCTGGCGTTCGATCAGGCCCTGCTGTGCGTCGTTCTGGCGCTGCTCGCGCTCGGGCTGGTGATGGTCTACAGCGCATCGATCGCCTTGCCCGAGAACCCGAAGTTCGAGTTCTACAGCTCGACGCATTTCATCACCCGCCATCTGCTGTCGCTGTGCATTGCCAGTGTGGCCGCGCTGGTCGTGGTGCAGGTGCCGGTCCGTTTTTGGGAGCGATCGGCGCCGTGGCTGTTCGCGGCTGCGCTGCTGCTGCTGATCGTGGTGTTGATGCCAGCCGTCAGCGGCGACGGCACCAAGGGCGCGCGGCGCTGGATACCGCTGGGCTTCCTGAACTTCCAGCCGTCCGAACTCGCCAAGCTGACGATGGCGATGTACGCCGCTGGCTACATGGTGCGCAAGATGGACGCCCGCGAGAACTTCTGGCAGGCGGTGCTGCCGATGGTCTTCGCGGTGGCGGTGGTCGGTCTGTTGCTGCTGGCCGAACCGGACATGGGCGCTTTCCTGGTGATTGCGATGATCGCGATGGGCATCCTGTTCCTGGGCGGCGTCAACGGCCGCATGTTCCTGTTGATCACGGCGGTGCTGATCGGCGCCTTCGTGCTGATGATCACGTTGAGCGACTGGCGGCGCGAACGCATCTTCGCGTACCTGGACCCTTGGGGCGAGAAGTACACCCTCGGCAAGGCGTACCAGCTGTCGCACTCGCTGATCGCCTTCGGCCGCGGCGAAATCTTCGGCCAGGGGCTGGGGGCCAGCGTCGAAAAGCTGCATTACCTGCCGGAGGCGCACACCGACTTTTTGCTGGCCGTGATCGGTGAGGAACTGGGTTTCGTCGGCGTGGCCTGCGTGATCGTCGCCTTCTTCTGGCTGTCGCGGCGGGTCTTCCACATCGGGCGGCAGGCGATCGCGTTGGACCGTGTCTATGCGGGGCTGTACGCGCAGGGGATCGGCATCTGGATGGGCGGACAGGCGTTCATCAACATCGGGGTGAACCTGGGGGTTCTGCCGACCAAAGGGCTCACCTTGCCGTTGATGAGCTACGGGGGGTCGGCGATCTTGATGAACATGATTGCTTTGGCGATCGTGGCGCGGGTCGACATCGAGAATCGGCAGTTGATGAGGGGTGGTCGCACATGAATATGTGTTTTCCATTCGATGCACTGCGTCGGGTCCCGCCCCGACAGGCGGGTAACTTTCTTCTGCTGCCCCAGAAGAAAGTCACCAAAGAAGAGGGGCCCAACACCAGCCATTTGACCGGCTCGCTTCGGCCATACACCTCTTTCAGAGGCTCTGGCTCGAGAACACCCACCGAGCTACCGCCCTGGTTACCTCGCTCACATTCAGTCGACTCGGTATCGACACGGCTCGACCCTGCGGGTCATCGTGGCGAAGACCCGTACGGGTCGAGTCGAAGCGACAACAAGCGGATGGGCGTTAGCGAGGAAAGCGTGGCCGGAGCCCGGCGA
>JANMTL010000095.1:0-51207 GCA_031390425.1 Rhizobacter sp. | reverse complement strand
GCGTGTCGACGAACTGCTGACCTCGGTCGGCCTGTCGGCGGCCGATGCGGCCAAGCGGCCCCACCAGTTCTCCGGCGGGCAGCGCCAGCGCATCTCGATCGCGCGGGCATTGGCTTCGAACCCAGAGTTCCTGGTCTGCGACGAGCCGACCTCGGCACTCGATGTCTCGGTGCAGGCGCAGGTGCTCAACCTGATGAAGGACCTGCAGCGCCGCAGCGGCCTCACGTACCTGTTCATCTCGCACAACCTGGCGGTGGTGCGCCATGTCGCCGACCGCGTCGGCGTGATGTACCTCGGCCGCATCGTCGAACTGGCCGATCGCGATGCCGTGTTTTCATGGCCTGCGCATCCGTACACGCGGATGCTGCTCGATGCGATTCCCGATGTGGCGATGACCGGGGGTGTGCGTCAGCCGGTGTTGGGCGAGGTGCCGAACCCGCTCCAGCCGCCGGCAGGCTGCGGATTCCATCCACGCTGCCCGCATGCGAACGAGCGCTGCCGTGTTGAGCGCCCCGCGCTGCTGACGATCGGTGGGGTGCAGGTGGCCTGCCATGCGGCGGAAGAAGGGCGTTTGGCGTGAGGCGCGCGCCGACGGGGTCGCGCTGGCGTGCTGCGCGCACAGTGCCAGCATCCGCCTGTCTGAGGAAATGTCGGCGTCACGGGGGTTCGAACGCAGGCTCCCGACCAACAAGCGACACTCGGGAGCCGATCGCATACCGCACACTCGATCGGCACTGGCCGAACCCAGCCGGGCAGTTCGACCGTCGTGGGTTCACAGGCGGCGGCGGTTGGGCGGCATGGGCAATGGCTCATTGAAAACGCCGTGCTGCCTGATCGGACCGTCGCAATGAACCGCCCCGTACCCATCCTGCGCTTATGAACCGAAGTGACACGCTGGCATCCGACTCGAGCGCGCTCCCCTTCCTGATCGGGGGCGGGGCGATGGGCAGTTTGATTCGGTCAATGGACTGGTCGAAGACCTCGCTGGGGCCGGTGGAGGGATGCCGCAGAGCCTGCGTACGACCGTCGGCATCTGCCTGGATTCTGACCTGCCCACCAGCGTCATTATGGAGTCGGTGGATTCGAGGGGTTGTTCAGCGTTGCCCTAAGGCGCACAAAGACGCCCGCAACGTTCGGCCAAGTACAAAACAGAATCTTCAAAGCCATTAACCTGAATAGTTAAAGCGATCACCACCGTTACTGCAAATACAAATGTCCCGCGTGTCGCGTGGGTGTCACCGGTTTCTTTTTTTCCGGCCTCAACTATTTTTCGCACGAGGTATGCATAAAGTGAAATTCCCGCCACGGCGCCAAGACCCACGGCCGGAATGAACGTAAGCCAACCCCACCCGTCCATCGACGTCATAGGTTGCCCGAGTATCACCGGGAGCCAAAAAATGGTGCCCAACGTACCTGCAGCGGCCGAAAATGCGATGGCCGCTGCTGCGAGGGTAAGAACCACTACCTTCAGCACAAGCAGCAGCACGGCCGGCGCCTAACGGGTTTGGGAATAATGCCAACGCTTCTTATCGAGGCAAGTTGCGCGACATCGCAACTCTGGTGGGTCGGCGCAAGTAATCCACGCATCGGAATTTTCTCGAGTTGCCGGGCGAATCGGCCTCAAATGTCCGGCAAAAGCTGAGCGTTAATACAGGTTCCCGCTACTCGGAAACCGGCTTGATAACGGTCACAGAATGGCAGCCGGAAGGCCGTGTGATATCGGTGAAAACTGCCTCGATGTAATGCCAACCCAACTGACTTCAAAAGTGCGTCCGCAATCGGGTTGAAAGGGCCCGCTGGGCTTAACGTACGGCTGACCTCAGGAGCGCACACCACGGCACCCGGGTATTACGGCAGCAAGTGCTCGCCGCGAAACATTTCGCCCGGCGTTTCCCGGTCGCGAATTAGCCAAGCCTGCTCACCCACCACCATCACCTCGGCCGCGCGACCTCGCGTGTTGTAGTTGCTGGCCATGCTCATGCCGTACGCGCCGGCCGACAGCAGCGCGAGGTAGTCACCGGCCGCCACCGCCAGCGCCCGGTCGCGGCCCAGCCAGTCGCCCGATTCGCAGACCGGGCCGACCACGTCGTAAGTCACCGGTGCTTCGTCGCGCAGCCTGCACGGCACGATGCCCATCCAGGCCTCGTACATCGCCGGGCGCGCCATGTCGTTCATCGCGGCGTCGACGATGCAGAAATGCTTGCCGTCGTCCTCATGCGATGGTTTCAGGTACAGCACCTCGGTGACCAGCATGCCCGCATTGCCGACCAGCGAGCGGCCCGGCTCGAACATCAGTTTGCGGTGCCCGTGGCCGCGCGTGTCGATGCGTTGCAGCAGCGCGCCGATCAGGTCGGCCGCCGACGGGGGTTGTTCGTCGGTGTAGGTGATGCCGAGGCCGCCGCCGAGGTCGAGGTGGTGCAAGCGGATGCCGGTGGATTCGACCGCCTCGACCAGATCGAGCATGCGATCGAGCGCATCCAGATAGGGGTCGATCTCGGTGATCTGCGAGCCGATGTGGCAATCGATGCCGACCACCTCGATGCCCGGCAGCGCGGCAGCGCGGGCATACACCGCAGCCGCCCGCTCGTGTGCGATGCCGAACTTGTTGCCCTTCAATCCGGTCGAGATATAGGGGTGAGTTTTCGGGTCGACATCGGGGTTCACGCGCAGGCTGATGCGCGCAACGCGACCGGCTTGCATCGCCACCGTCGACAGCGCGTCCAGTTCGGCCTCGCTCTCGACGTTGAAGCACATCACGCCGATGTCGAGCGCCTGCCGCATCTCGGCGCGGGTTTTGCCGACGCCCGAGAAGACCACCTTCGACGGCTCGGCACCCGCTGCCAACACGCGTTCGAGTTCGCCGCCGGACACGATGTCGAAGCCGCAACCCGACTGCGCAAAAGTCTGCAGCACGGCCAGGTTCGAGTTCGCTTTCACCGCATAGCAAATCAGGTGCTCGCGCCCGTTCAGTGCGTGCTGGTAGGCCGACAGCGCCGACCGCATCGCGGTGCGCGAATACGCGTACAGCGGCGTGCCGAACCGCGTGGCCAGATCGGCGACCGCGCACGCATCGAGCATCAGCGTGTCGCCACGGTAGGCGACCTGGGGCGAGCCGGGCAGGCTCATGGTGGTGGAGTGCCCCAGGTGCGCGGCGGCAGGGCGGGTGCTGGCGAGGCAGCCGATGCAGCCGGTGCAATGGCCGTCGAGACCGTCGGGATGATCGCTTGAGACTTCGGCTTCAGGGCCAGCGTCAGCGAACCCTTCTGACCGCACCCCGACAACAACAAACCGAAGGTGACGCATGTTGCCAACGCAGCTCGCGCGCAGGCCCTGGGGACTAAACTTTCCGATCGTTCCGACATCCACTGAATTCTACTGACCATGCCCGCCGACCCAATGTTCACGCCGCTGTCCGACACCGAGTTCCGCACCCAGTCGGGCGCGGTGCTCGCGGACATTGAAGTCACCGTGGATCGGTGGCTTCAGCAGGACCTGATCGACATCGATGCCAGCCGCACCGGTGGCCTGCTGGAGCTGAGCTTTCCCGACGGCAGCAAGATCGTCATCAACACCCAGCCGCCGCTGCATGAGTTGTGGCTGGCGGGGCGCAGTGGCGGATTCCATTTCAAGCAGGCCGATGGCCGGTGGCTGGACACCCGCAGCGGCGCCGATTTCTATGACGTGTTGTCGGCCTGTGCCAGCGAGCAAGGCGGCCTCGGCCTGACATTCGGCGCACTCGGCGCCACCTGACTCAGCGGTTGAACAAGTCGAGGATGCCTTTGCGCTCGTCGGCGTCGGGGGCGGCGGGCAGGTTGTCTTCGAGCCCCAGGCTGCTGACGCCGCCGCCCTGCACGAATTCTTCGTAGTACCACTCGCCGCCGATGCGGACCACGCCCTCGGGCGGCAGCGGTTCGCTCGGCGGGCGACCCTTCAGCGCCACGCTCATGTAGTCGATCCAGATCGGCAGCGACAGGCCGCCGCCGGTCTCGCGGTCGCCGAGCTTGCGCGGGTTGTCGTAGCCCATCCACACCACCGCCACCACGTCGTGCTGGTAGCCCGCGAACCACGCATCGTGGGAGTCGTTGGTGGTGCCGGTCTTGCCGTAGAGGTCGGTGCGTTTGAGCATCGCCTGCGCGCGCGCGGCGGTGCCCGAGCGGGTGACCTCTTGCAGCAGGCTGTTCATCACGAAGGCGTTGCGCGGGTTGATCGTGCGCAGCGACTCGTCGAGCGCAGGCGGTTTGACTTCGTGCACGATGCGCCCCTTGGCGTCGGTGACCTTGCTGATCAAATACGGATTCACGCGGTAGCCGCCATTGGCGAACACGCTGTAGCCGGTCGCCATTTGCAGCGGCGTGACCGCGCCCGCGCCGAGCGCCATCGTCAGGTAGGCGGGGTGCTTGTCGGCGTCGAAGCCGAAGCGGGTGACCCACTGTTGCGCATACGGTGCGCCGATCGACTGCAGGATGCGGATCGAAATCATGTTCTTCGACTTGGCCAGCCCGCGGCGCATCGACATCGGCCCGTCGAAGCTACCGTCGTAATTCTTCGGTTCCCACGGTTGGCTGCCGGTGCTGCCGGCATCGAAGAACAGCGGCGCGTCGTTGATCACGGTCGCCGGTGAAAAGCCTTTTTCGAGTGCGGCCGAGTAGACGAAAGGCTTGAAGCTCGATCCGGGCTGCCGCCACGCCTGCGTCACATGGTTGAACTTGGTCTTGGCGTAATCGAAGCCGCCGACCATGGCCTGGATGCCGCCGGTTCGCGGGTCGAGTGCGATGAAAGCGCCTTCGACTTCCGGCAGTTGGGTGGCGATCCAGGTGCCATTGGCGTTCTTCACCAGCCGAACGACCGCGCCACGCCGGATTTGCGTCTTCGGATTGCCTTTCTCCGCCAGGCCGGAGGTCACGGGCTTCAGGCCGTCGCCGGTGACCGTGACCGATTCGCCGTTGAGCAGCGCCGCGACCAGCTTCTTCGGGCTGACTTCGAGCACGACCGCCGCCTTTAGCTCGTCGTTGTCGGAATGCTCGGTCAGCGCTTCGGCGATGCGCGTGTCCACCTCGCGCGTGTCGGCCGGCAGGTCGATGTAGGCTTCGGGCCCGCGATAAACCTGCCGACGTTCGTAGTCGAGGATGCCGCGCCGCAGCGCGTGGTAAGCCACCCGCTGATCGCCGGACTTGACCGTCAAGTGGATGTGCAGCCCCAGGGTGTAAGCGTCTTCACCGTACTGCGTGTAGATCAGTTGCCGCGCGGTTTCCGCCGCGTACTCGCCGTGCACCGGGGTTTCGGAAGGCGTGCGGTAGGTCAGTTTCTGGTTGCGGGCTTGCTCGCGCTGGTCGGCGGTGATGAAGCCGTTCTCCAGCATGCGGTCGATGATGTGCAGTTGCCGAATCGTCGCCCGCTTGGGGTTCGCGATCGGGTTGTAAGCCGACGGCGCCTTCGGCAGGCCCGCCAGCATCGCCGCTTCGGCGATGGACAGCGTCTTCAGCGGCTTGCCGAAGTAGACCTCGCTCGCCGAGGCAAAACCGTAGGCCCGCTGGCCCAAGTAGATCTGGTTCATGTACAGCTCGAGGATCTGGTCTTTGGTGAGCAGGCTCTCGATCTTCAGCGCCAGCAGAATCTCGTAGATCTTGCGGGTGAAGGTTTTTTCGGTGGACAGGTAGAAGTTACGCGCCACCTGCATCGTGATCGTCGACGCGCCTTGGCTGCGCGATTCGCCGAAATTGGCCAGACCGGCGCGCAGCACACCCAGGTAGTCGACACCACGGTGTTGGTAGAAGCGAGAATCTTCGATCGCCAGCACCGCGTCTTTGAGCACCTTCGGCATGTCGGCGGCCGACACGAAGTTGCGCCGCTCTTCGCCGAACTCGCCCAGCAGCACGCCGTCGGCCGCGTAGATGCGCATGGGCAGCTTCGGTCGGTAATCGGTCAGGCCGCTGATTTCCGGCAGGTTGGGGTAGGCGACCGCCAGCGCCAGTGCAACCAGCATTGCCGCCGACAGCGCCCCGGCCGCCAGCAATCCCACAGTTCCGGTAATCGCCTTGCTGAGACCGAGCCACCAGGATGGGCGTGGCGATGACGAGGCAGAGCTGCCAGCGCCGCGCGGGGTTTCACTCATGAGGCTCCAGGAATTCCTGGTTTGATTATAGGAAGTAGGGGGGATCGGCCCCTTTTCAAAGATGAACGCGTGCGCATGCCTCGGAGAAACTCCTCATGTCACGTTCCGAAGCACCGATAAACAACTTCTGAGAGCGTGTGTAAGCCACAACGCAGCGCCATGGGTTCGACCGGTTTTCCGTTGGTACACATAGGCTTTACTGCTAGCATTCAAGTAACTTCTTAACAGTCCGCCGCTGTTTTCAGCGTGTGGGAGGGCCCGCTCTGTGAGCTTTCTAGACACCCTGTTAGGCCGAAAACATCCCCCGATGATCGGGCTCGATATCAGTTCATCGAGCGTCAAACTGGTTGAGTTGGGCCAAGATGATTCGGGCGCTTACATATTGGAACGTTTTGCTTCCGAGAGTTTCGAGAAAGGCTGGATCACCGACGGCCAGATCGAGAAGTTCGACGAGGTGGCTGATGCCGTGCGGCGGGTGATTTCCAAGAGCGGAAGCAGAACCAAAGACGTCGTGATGGCAATGCCTCAGTCGTCGGTGATCACCAAGAAAATCATGCTGCCCGCCGGGCTGCGTGAAGAAGAGCTGGAAATCCAGGTCGAATCCGAGGCCAACCAGTACATCCCGTTCTCACTCGATGAGGTCAGCCTCGATTTCTGCGTGGTGGGGCCCAGCCCCACCTCCGTCGGCGACGTCGAGGTGCTGATCGCCGCGTCTCGCAAGGACCGCGTGCAAGACCGCCAAGGCCTGGCCGAGGCCGCCGGGTTGCGTCCGGTCGTGCTCGACATCGAATCGCACGCCTCGCGTCTGGCGATGAGCCGCGTCGTGGGCGCGTTGCCCAACGAGGGCCGGGACGCCTTGGTGGCGTTGTTCGAGATCGGCGCCGACACCACCAGCCTCAAGGTCCTGCGCGACGACGAGATGTTGTACGACCGCGACCAGGCTTTTGGCGGTTCCCAGTTGACCCAACTGATTTCCCGCCAGTACGGGTTTTCGTTCGAGGAGGCAGAGCAAAAGAAGCTCGCCGATCTGCCGGACGATTACGACAACCAAATCCTGGCCCCCTTCGTAGACAGCCTGTCGCAGGAAATTGGTCGGGCGTTGCAGTATTTCTTCACCAGCACGCCGCACCACAAGGTGCACTACGTGATGTTGGCCGGTGGCACCGCCACCTTGCCGGGCCTCAAAGATCGCGTCACCGAGTTGACCGGCTTCGCGTCGATGGTCGTGAATCCGTTCGACAACATGAAGCTCGGTGGGGCCGTCCGTGAAAGCAAGCTGCGCCGGGAAGCACCGTCGTACCTGACCGCCTGCGGTCTGGCGATGCGGAGGTTTGCTCAGTGATCCTGATCAACCTGCTCCCCCACCGGGAGGAAAAGCGTCGGCGCAAGAAAATCGCCTTCTTCGCCGGTGTCGGAGCCGCAGCAGTCGCCGGTTTGCTGACGGTGGGCATCTGGTACGGGATCGTCCAGCAATTGACGTCGTCGCAGCAAGAGCGCAATGCGTACCTGAGCAACGAAATCAAGAAGCTCGAAGACCAGATCAAGGACGTTGCCGCGTTGAAATCGGAGATCGAGTCGTTGAAGTCGCGGCAAAAAGCGGTCGAAGACTTGCAAACGGACCGCAATGTGCCGGTCTACCTGCTCAACGAATTGGTCAAGCAGACCCCGGAAGGGCTGTACTTCACGTCGGTCAGACAGTCCGGCCAAGAGCTCGGGATCTTGGGCATTGCCCAGACCAACGAGCGGGTGTCGGAGTTCCTTCGCAACACCGCGAACAACTCCGAATGGCTGGAGAAGCCGCAGTTGGTCGAGATCAAGGTGTCCGGTGCCCAGGCGGCCGACCGCACCCAGAAAAGATTGTTCGATTTCTCGATTCGTTTGAGCGTCAAGCGCCCACAAGAGAAACCGGTTCCGATCGCCGCCCCGGCCTCGGGTGCGGCGCCGAGCGCGGCGGTGGCAGCGCCCGCCACCACGAAGGGGTGACATCGACATGGCCACCACAAGCACATCGAGCAACCCCGATCTGAATTCGGTGTTCCAGGGCGCTGCCGCGCAATTTCAGGGCTTGAACCTCAATCAGCCCGGCCAGTGGCCGCTGCTGCCGAAGATCGCCGCTTGGAGCCTCTTCGCCGCCGTGGTCATCGTGCTCGGCTGGTTTGCAGTTCTGGCAGGTGCGCACGAGGAGCTCGATGCCGAGGTGGCCAAGGAGCCGACCCTCAAGCAGGACTACCGTTCCAAACTCGGTCAAGCGGTCAACCTGGCAGAACTGCGCAAACAGAAACTCCAGGTCGAGGAGTACGTCACCCAGCTCGAGAAGCAATTGCCGGGCAAGGCCGAGATGGACGCCTTGCTGTCCGACATCAACCAAGCCGGCTTGGGCCGAGGCCTGCAGTTCGAGTTGTTCCGGCCCGGCCAAGTGGTGGTCAAAGACTATTACGCCGAGTTGCCGATCGAGTTGAAGGTGTCGGGCCGCTTTCACGACATCGGGTCGTTTGCGGCCGACATCGCGAACCTGTCCCGCATCGTGACCTTGCACAACATCGGTATCATCGGCAGCGGCAAAGCTGGCAACGATGTGCTCGCGATGGAAGCGACAGCTCGTACCTACCGATACCTCGACGGCCAGGAACTCGAAGCGAATCGCAAAGAAGCCGCTGCCAAGAAGCCCAAGGCGGGAGCCAACAAATGATGGTCCGACCGCACCGCATCCGCGCAATCGCCGCCAGTGCTGCCCTGCTGTTGTTGGTTGCTTGCAGCGCCGAGCAGCAAGAGTTGGCACAGTGGATGGACCAGCAGCGCAAAGAGGTCAAGCCCAGCGTGCAGCCCATCCAGCAGCCCAAGAAATTCAATCCCCAGCCGTACACAGCGGCCGATGCGGTGGAGCCATTCAGCTCACAAAAACTCACGGTTGCCATCAAGCAGGAAGCGCGGCAACCGAATTCGCTGTTGTCGGCTGAAGTCAGCCGTCGCCCCGAACCGCTGGAGTCGTATCCGTTGGACAGCGTGTCGATGGTGGGCAGCGTGACCAAGCAAAGCAAACCCTTTGCGCTGCTGAAAGTCGACAAGTTGCTGTATCAGGTCAAGCTGGGCGATTACCTCGGCCAGAACTACGGAAAGATCATCAAGATCACCGAAACCGATGTGTCGCTTCGTGAAATCGTGCAGGACGCATCGGGTGAATGGACGGAGCGCGTCAGCTCGATCCAACTCCAGGAGAAAGCTCGATGAAGGCCATGCAGGAGAAACGCATCATGGGTGGTGACTGGCGGGCAAGCGTTTTGACGCTCGCGTTGATATTTGGTGCTTGCTTCTCGGCGATGGCGCAAACCGTCATCCAGTCGGTCAGCAGCTCGCAGCAGGCGGGGACCGACGTGGTTCGCATCGAGTTGTCGCAAGCGCTGACGGCGATCCCGAAAGGCTTCGTGGTCCAGACGCCGCCGCGCATCGCCATCGATCTGCCAGGCGTGGGCAATGCCATGGGCAAGCCCGTGGTCGAGGTCAACCAGGGCAATTTGCGCTCGGTCAACATCGCGCAGTCCGACGACCGTACGCGTGTCGTTTTGAACCTGCGTCAGTCGGCGACCTATCGCGCGGAGTTGCAGGGCAAGGTGCTGGTCCTCGTGCTCGAATCGAGCAGCTCACCCGCCGTGGCCAGCGCCGTGGGCGCTGCCGAGCCGACCCGCTTCGCCGAAGGCCAGAACACGCAGCAATTGCCGCTGAAAGACATCGATTTCCGGCGTGGCGCCGACGGTGCCGGTCGCGTGATCGTGGATCTGCCGAACAACCAGGTCGGCGTCGACATCCGTCAGCAAGGGCAAAGCCTGGTGGTCGAATTCCTGCGCTCCAGCTTGCCCGACAACCTGCGCCGTCGGCTCGACGTCACCGACTTCGGCACCCCGGTGCAAACGGTGTCGACGGTTCAGTCCGGCGATCGGGTTCGCATGGTGATCGAGCCGCGGGGTGCCTGGGAGCACAACGCCTACCAGAGCGATAACCAGTTCGTGCTCGAAGTCCGTCCGCAAAAAATCGACCCGAACAAGCTGACCCAGGGCCCCGGTTTTGCTGGCGAGAAGCTGTCGCTCAATTTCCAGAACATCGAGGTCCGGGCGCTGTTGCAGGTCATCGCCGACTTCACCAATTTCAACGTCGTGACCAGCGACACCGTGACCGGCAACGTCACGTTGCGCCTGAAAGACGTTCCCTGGGATCAGGCGCTCGACATCATCTTGCAGGCCAAAGGCCTCGGGCTGCGCAAATCGGGCAATGTCATCCTGATCGCGCCGAAAGACGAACTGGCCGCCAAGGAGAAGCTCGAGCTTGAATCGAAGGCGCAGATCGCTGCGTTGGAACCGGTGCGCACGCAGGCTTTCCAGTTGAACTACACCAAGGCCGAAGAAGTGTCGCGTGGCCTCACCGGACAAAATTCCGGCCAGGGCGGCGGCGGTGGGAGCGGTTCGACGGCGACGCGCATTCTTTCGCCGCGAGGCAGCGTGCTTTACGAGACGCGAACCAACCAACTGTTCGTCAGCGACATCCCGTCGAAGCTGGAAGAAATCCAGAGCCTGATTGCCAAGATCGACATTCCCGTTCGCCAGGTGCTGATCGAGGCGCGGATCGTCGTAGCCGACGACTCGTTCGGTCGATCTTTGGGCGTCCGCCTCGGCTTCAACGATGCCCGCGGTTTTGGCCTGGGTGGCGGTCAACGTGCGCTCGTCGGCGGCAATCTCAACGCGGTTGCCTTTCGGACCGGCCAGTTGTCCGCCACGACCATCCCCATCACCGACACCAACTTCGTCAGCTTGCCAGCCACCTCTCAGGGCGGCTACACCCCCGCGACCTTTGCGTTGTCGCTCTTCGGATCGAGCCTGAACCGCTTCCTCAACCTGGAGATTTCTGCGCTTGAAGCCGACGGCCGAGGCAAGGTCGTCTCGAGCCCGCGCATCGTGACCGCCGACCAGATCAAGGCGACCATCCAGCAAGGTACCAAAGTCCCGTACCAACGCGCCACCTCCAGCGGTGCCACCGCGATCGAATTTGTCGACGCCACCCTGAAGCTCGAAGTGACGCCGCAGATCACGCCAGAAGGCAATGTCATCCTCAATGTCGAGGTGAACAAAGACAGCGTCGGTGCGGCCACCCAGGGCGTGTTCTCGATCGACACCAAATCGATCAAGACGCAGGTGCTGGTCGAAAACGGCGGCACCGTGGTGATCGGCGGCATCTTCGAGCAGACCGATCGTTCCGATGTCGTGAAGGTGCCCCTGTTGGGTGACCTGCCGGTCCTCGGAAACTTGTTCAAGACGAGAACCAACTCGTCGCGCAAGACCGAATTGCTGATCTTCCTGACCCCGAAGGTCGTCAGCGAGCGCACGGCGGCACGTTGACCCCGGGTCTTCCGGAGCCTTTTCGCAGGCGGCCATGTTCGTCAGCCTGATCGGCATGCCTGGCGGTGGCAAGTCGACGGTCGGGCGGCACCTGGCTCGTCGCCTCGGGGTGCCGTTCAGCGACAGCGATGCGGTGATCGAACGCCAGCTCGGCTGCAGCATTCGCCAGTATTTCGATGCCGAAGGCGTAGATCGTTTTCGCGATGTCGAGCAGGAGGTGATTGCCGATCTGGTGCGTGCCGACCAGGGGGTGCTCGCCACCGGCGGCGGCGTCGTCTTGCGCGACGCCAACCGCCACGCGCTGCACCGACACACCACCGCCGTGTACCTTCGGTCGACGCCCGAAGAACTGTTTCGACGGCTCCGGCACGACACGCACCGACCGCTGCTGCAGGTTCAGGATCCGCTGGCCCGCCTGCGTGCGCTGTTCCTGGTGCGCGATCCGCTGTACCAGAGCGTGGCGCACTTCGTCATCGAGACCGGGCGGCCCTCCGTGCAGAACCTGGTGAACATGCTGCTGATGCAGCTCGAGTTGGCCGGTGTCCTGCCGATGGACATGGTTCCTTCGCCGGTCGACGGAATCGAGCCGTCGGTGCATTGATCGCGTCAGCGGCGCGGCAAAATAGCTGCATGCCGCATTCCACCCCGAGCACCCGAGTCAGCATCGAACTGGCCGATCGCCGCTACGACATCCTCATCGGCTCCGGCTTGCTCGATCGTGCGGCCGATGTCGCCTGCGGCCCGGCTTGTGCCGACGCGTTGATCGTCACCAACACCACGGTCGCTCCGCTGTATGCCGAACGCCTGCAACGCGTGCTGGCCACGCACCACGCACGCGTGCACACGATCGCTTTGCCCGACGGCGAGGCCCACAAAGACTGGGACACGCTGAACCTGATCTTCGACCAGCTGCTCGGCGACGGCTTCGATCGCAAGACGGTGCTGTATGCGTTGGGCGGCGGTGTCGTCGGCGACATGACCGGTTTTGCCGCCGCCTGCTACATGCGCGGCGTGTCGTACGTGCAGGTGCCGACGACGCTGCTGGCACAGGTCGATTCGTCGGTGGGCGGCAAGACCGCCATCAACCACCCGGCCGGCAAAAACATGATCGGAGCGTTCTACCAGCCGCTCAAAGTGATCGCCGATCTCGACACGCTGGACAGCCTGCCCGACCGCGAAATTTCAGCCGGGTTGGCCGAAGTGATCAAGTACGGACCGATCGCCGACGACGGGTTTCTCGGCTGGATCGAAAACAACATCGATGCGCTGCGCGCCCGCGACAAATCGGCACTGGCGCATGCCATCCAGCGTTCGTGCGAAATCAAGGCCTGGGTGGTCGCTCAGGACGAGCGCGAAGCGGGCCTGCGTGCCATCCTCAATTTCGGCCACACCTTCGGGCACGCGATCGAAGCGGGCCTGGGCTACGGCGCCTGGCTGCACGGCGAAGCGGTGGGTTGCGGCATGGTGATGGCGGCTGACTTGTCGGCGCGCTGCGGGCTGATCGATGCGGCTTATGCGAAACGCATCACCGCGGTCATCGAGCGCGCCGGCCTGCCGATCTGCGGGCCGCGCCTGGGCGCCGAGCGTTACCTGGAGCTGATGCGCATCGACAAGAAGTCGGAGTCGGGTCAGATCCGTTTCGTGCTGATCGATGCGCCGGGGCGGGCCAGCCTGCACCGGGCGGACGCTGCGCTGGTGGCCGAGGTGATCGCCGATCACACCGCGTGATCGCCGCGTGAGGCTGCTGTGAACCCCGACCACGGCGGCGCACTGGCCGCTTGCGCCAGCGACCCGAACTTCAGCCGCGGTCGACGTCACAGCGAGTGCGCGTCTGCCGGTCGCAACGTGTTCCAGCGCGATCGCGACCGCATCGTCCACAGCACCGCGTTTCGCCGTCTGGTCTACAAGACGCAGGTTTTTTTGAACCACGAAGGCGATCTGTTCCGCACACGGATGACGCACTCGCTCGAAGTGGCCCAGATCGCCCGCTCGATCGCCCGGCCGCTCGGCTTGCACGAGGACCTGGTCGAGGCCATCGCGCTGGCGCACGATGTGGGCCACACGCCGTTCGGGCACGCGGGACAAGATGCGTTGAACGAGTGTCTGCAGCAAATGCAACCCGACCGCGAAGGCTTCGAACACAACTTTCAAAGCCTGCGGGTGATCGATGTGCTGGAGGCGCGCTACCCGCAGTTCGACGGCCTCAACCTGAGCTTTGAAACCCGCGAGGGCGTGCTCAAGCACTGCTCGCAGGCCAATGCGCGGCGGCTCGAATCGGTCGAGCCGGGCGGTGTCGGCTTGCGGTTCCTGGCGCGCACGCAGCCCAGCCTCGAAGCGCAGTTGTGCAACCTCGCCGACGAGATCGCCTACAACGCCCACGACATCGACGACGGCGTGCGCTCGGGGCTGCTGTCGATCGAGCAACTGGAAGCCGTGACCGTGTTCGACCGCCACCGCACCGAGACGCTTCACGACCACCCGACCTTGTCCGGCCGACGGCTGCTGTTCGAGTCCATTCGGCGCATGTTGTCGGCACAGATTCACGATGTGATCGACAGCACCCGGGCGCGGTTGGCGCAGCACGAACCGCAGTCGGCCGATCAGGTGCGGGCGCTGCCCCCGCTGGTGTGTTTCAGCCCAGCGATGGCGGCCGAGAGCGCCCAGCTCAAGCATTTCCTGAGTCGGCACCTCTACCGCCATCCGCAGGTGCAGGGCACGACCGACCGCGCGCGAGAGGTGGTGCGAGGGCTGTTCGAGCGCTATGTCGATGAGCCGGATACGTTGCCCGAGTCGGCGACGAACCGGTCTGCCGTGGCGCATCCGGGTGGGCGACAGCGCTCGCGCGAGGCAGCCGATTACATCGCCGGCATGACCGACCGGTTCGCGTTGCGCGAACACGAGCGACTCACGGGTGTGCGCCTCTTCGATTGAAGCCCGGCGTTGCCGAGTGGGCCTTCAGGGCGTTGCCAACACCAATTCAATGTGCCGCACGCTGGGCACCGCGATACCGCGACGCATCGCTGGCCTCAACACCGTTTCGCAAAGTTTCGCCGCCACTGCGTCGCGCAGGTCGGGCAATTGATCCGGCTCGATGCGTGTCAAGGCACAGTGCTCGGTGGCGCCGGTGGCGTCGATCAAGACCTCGACGCTGAAGCTACGCACACCGAGGTCGATCAGCAACGCAACGTCGACCTGCCAGTCCGGAAGCGGCACCGCAGGCGTCTCGACCTCGCCGACGTTGAAATGGCGTGGGCCCTCGGCCGTTGCAGCGTCCAGAAGCGCGGGTGAGGGCGCCGTCGGTGTCGACGGGAGTTGCTCCGACAACGGAGCAGCCTCCGGGTTCACGTCGCTTGATGGCTCGGTCGCCGGTTCGGCGGCAGCTTCGGTCGAAGGCGGCGTGATGGTGACCGGGCGCACAGCGACCGTGATGCGCGTCGTCTCTTCAGGGCGCGCTGTCGCAGGAGACGCACCCGTCCCGTTGAGATCCCCCGACAACGCCACCGTCGCCACCAACACGTGCAGCGACGCGGCACCGATCACGGCAACGCCCCATCCCGACCCTGGCCACGCGGTGTTCATCAAAATCGGCGCTCAGCGTCCAACGCCCGAACGGTCGCTGGCTTATCGCCAGCAGCGCGCCAGCGTGCTGCTGTACGTATCCGCTGCCAACTGTCGCGCTCCGGTGTGTGTGATCTCGAAATCGCCGCATTTGTCGCCGACCATCGATCCCGTGCGAACGGCCTGCACGACAAAATCGGTGGCACTCGACGCTTTGACGCTGATGTTGTATGCCGCGGTACCCGCCCTCGGCGACTTGGTGAAGCGTCCTGCGAACAGAGTGGCGACGACCACGTCTTTCGTGTTTTTGTCGTATCGATAGTTCTCCGCGTAGAAACGCTCCATCCATTGGGCGGCTTCCATCAGGATGCCTTGCGCTTCCGAGCGGCGACTGCGCTCGATGTACTCCCTGTAAGACGGGTAGGCGACGGCGGCGAGGATCGCCACGATGGCCACCGTGATCATCAGCTCGATTAGCGTGAAGCCGCGTGGCGCGGGCCACCGTTGCATTGCGCTGCGGGCTCGCACGATGCGATTGGTAAAGCGGTGGCTGCGCATGATCACCTCGTTTTCAAGCCGGGGATCTCACGCCAGAAGATGCGCCCGCTGCCCAGGTTGGTTTTCAGGTCTCCCTCACCATTGGCGCCAACCCACTTGGAGCAATTGGACGAACCATCCGTACACGCTGTTCCGCCTGAGACGATGCTTGTGCTGCCGAATTGAACTTTCTGATCGACGATTCCAATGCTGGCCAGCAAGTAGGTGGTCGTGACATCGCCTACCTTGATCGACTCGGAGCCGAGCACCCCGTTCGGCAAGCCGGTGATCGGATCGACCGCCAGCAGGCGCGCCACGGGTTTGTCCGAGCAGGGATCGGTGTCCGCACCGGTCTTCGGAGGGGCCGGCGACACCGTCACGGTAAGCACCTGGTCGTTGGCAATCGTCAGGTTGTTCAACCCCATCTCCGACGACACATTGAAGAAAAAATACCACCCGAGCGAGGTATCCCAATTGATGGCGTCACCCGTCAGGTAACGCTTTTGGGTGTCGCCTCCCAGGTTGTTGAGCACCCGCTCTTCGAGCTGAGTCAGGTTCCGGGGCAATTTAGTTTCCATCACGTCCGCGTCGTCGATCAGGCCGAAGGCGGGCTTGTCCCAAATCCCGAACATGCCATGGGTTCGAGATGCATTGGGAAAGTCTCCAGGGTGCAGCGACTTGCCGGTAACGATGTTCAGCACGATGCCGCCCAAGCGGTGAAACCGAAACTCGGGCGCGCCTGTGATGGGCAACGCCGTACCGCTGGCATCCTTCGCGGTGAAGAGGGGTTTGTCGAAGTACGAAATACCCCACCGGCTCGGGTCGGCACTTCGGACGTCGAACCGCCACAGGTTGCCGCGCAGGTCGCCCGCATAGATGAAATCGGCAACGCGATCGTTATCGATGTCGACCCAGGTCGGCTGCGACAGACCGTTCGCGCCGCCGATCGGCACCACGATTTTCTTGAATTTGCCGCCGCTGCCCGATGCATCTCCGTCGGCGAACACGATGAACAGCGCCGCGTTCCCGCTCGTGCTGTCGACGCCGTTGCCGAACAGCGCGGCGAAGCGTCCGTTGTTCATCCTGGCAATCTGGCCCGACTGCGCAGTGAAGACGCTGGTCGTCGGCTCCGAGACGATGTAGCCCAGATCGCCTGCAGGATCGTCATCGCTGGTCAGCTGCCACGCAAAGGTCTGCGCAGCATTGTCTTGATCGAGTTTTGATTCGGCAATCGACGACGTGTCATCGGTTTTGACGTCGGTACCTTTGGTGTCGATGGTGGCGATGCCGGCCTTGGTCACATCGAGGGCAAAGATGGCTTTGCCCCCCCGGCCGAGCGACGAGAACAAATACGTGTGCCATGCAGTGCCGATCATCACGTCGCCGACGAACGGCGAGCCGTCGACGAAGGCCTGCACCTTATTGCCGGAGGCCGACGCCCATTCGGGCAGGCGCTTGAACAGCGGTTGGGGGATGTACGACATGATCGGCTGGCCGCCCAGGTCGCTGTTGCTGGCATCGAACGCGTGCAGCATGCCGTCCCCGGCGCCGGCCCACAGCACGAGGCGGCGGTTCCTCCAGGTCTCGGCGAACTCGGCGTACCCCGCGAAGATGTCACCGAAATAGCGACCTTCCGGCGGGCCTTGAATCGTCGGATTCGAATTCACGATCGGGCCCATGATCGATTTTGCCGGCCGGGTCCTGAACAGTTCGACATCGGCCTGGCTGCCACGAATCCAGTTCAACATCTTCTCGCCATACGCGTCGGTACCGGTGCCCTTGAGCACGCTTTGCTCTTTCTTGAGCGGATCCGGGTCCAGGCTCGCCCACTCGAACGGAATGCCGTCGGCCCCGTCGCGGTTGGTGATGATCTGGCGCTTCGTCGGTTTGGTGTCCGTGAGCAGCTCGTGGGCACGCCAGGTGAAGTCGGGCTCAGTCTGGAAGTTGCCGGTGGAGAGTTTCAGTGCGTAAGCATTCAGAGCACCGCTGCCGTCGGTCGCGTCGAACGCCGCCACCACCTTCAAGTCGCCGGCCTGCAACTGCGCCGAGGAGATCGCCGGTGCGGTGTTCGACGAGGTCACGATGTCTTCGAGAATCTCGCGCAGCGACTTCTCCAGCAGATCGGGGCGTCGGGCATAGAAATAGTTGTCGGGATTGCCGTCGCAAGCCTTCGACGGGTCGGTGCACGGCGTTCCGTTGGCTTTGCGACGATCCCATTGGTTGAAGCGGGTGGGGTTGAAGGCTGTTGTGCCCCCTGCCGTCTTGTCGTCTTTGGTGTAGGCGAAACCGCCGTACTTGGCAATGAACCAAAGCGGTTCTTTCAAACTGGCATCCGTCGCGCCGGTCATGACGAACGTCTTGAACGTCTCACCGCGCACGACGTTGCCGGTCGAGCCGAGCTTCGAGCACAGCTTCTTGGGTTCATTGACGGTACCGCTGGCCACGCACTGCGAGCCGTCGTCGGGCCCGTTGTAGATCGGGCTCGGAGCGACCGTGACGCCTGTCGGGTCGGTCACCAGGAACTTGTTGATGCCACTGTGCATGTGCAAGCCATCGGTGGGGCTGGCGGTCGTACCGGTGCCCAGCACCGTGTAGCCGAAACCGAACTGGGCGGCTGAACCGGTGTTCGACTCGATCGCTTGCGTGTAGATCGAGATCGTCGGTGCAGAGGTTGTGCCGCCCACCTCCCAGCGGATCGAGTTCAGCATGTCCTGATCCTGGTCTTCGCCCAGCATGCTGTGCTGCCACAGCACCAGCGCAGCGCCCGAGAGGCCGTCCTCGCTGCGATTCAGCACCTTGAAGTCGACCATGTTGCCGGGCAGTGCGGGCGGTGTGCTGCGCTGTGAGTCCAGACTTGCCGGGGTGATGTAGACCCGTTTGCAAGCCAGGTTGGCGAGGCCGCCGTTTGCTTCCGAACATTCGATCTGACCCGGCAGCGGCACCTCGATCGTGGCGACTCCGCCCGACATCGTGACGCCGTAGTTCCGAACGGTCAGGCCGGCATACGGGTAATCCGGGACCTTGCGGGCAGCCTCGGTGAAGTCGGTGCGAATGCGTTGGGTGTTGTTGAAGTGGGCCACGCCGGCACCCAGATAGGTGCCTTTGAAATTGGGCCCGTCCGGGCAGGGGCCCTGCACCGCGCCGAGGTCAGAAATCGTCTTGCCGGTGCACTGAAGATTGGCAACGGTGCCGTTGTCGCCGACCATGCGTGTCTTGCCGGTGATGCCTTCGGCGTCGCCGATTTGTTTGGTGAGCGCGGCCGCTGTGGCGGTGCTCGTGATCTCGGAGAACGCCGTCATGCCGAGGGCGCCGTCGTAGCTGTTGACGCCGCCGGAAATCGTCAACATGTTCAGTGGGCGGCAAATGCCCCGCCCGTAGAGCTCGATGCGCTTTTTCAGGCTGTTGATGACGGTGTTGTCCGACGCCGTGCTGATCGGGTCGGTCCAGGTCGCCCTCGGCAGGCCAACCTCGTCGTCCTTCAAACCGGCCGTCTTGCTGGCAGTCAGCGTGCCTGCAAAAAAGCGCGTCGATTCCAGCAGCAACTCGCCCACCGGGTTGCCCCAGGAAGGGCAGCTGCCGTTGCTCAACCCGTCCGAGTGACAAGTCTGGGTGTACTGACCGGTTTCAACGTTGTAGCCATACAAAGTGATTTCATTGAACGACTGGATGATTCCGCCCTTGCCTGCCCCGGCGCTTTTGAATTGCCCGGTGGCCGCAACGATCTCGTCGTTGATCTCGCCCATGCCCTTGCGCAACACGCCCGCTTCGATGTTGTGGTCGTACGAGCCCATCATCAACGCGAACTCGGCCCGCGCCGCGCTCGCGCCGCTGGCGCTGCTTTCCCCGAATTCGTGCAGCAAGCCGGTGGGTTTGTGGACGGTGGTGCCATACGCTTTACAGCCCGGTTCCAGCTTGCCAGCTACACACACCTGCACCCGCGCAGTGAAAGTCGGCCCTAACGAGCCGTACTTTGCGCCGTTAGTCGTTTGGTTTGGGGTGTCTGCCTTGTGCTTGTAGTTCGCGTCGGTGGTTGCTTTCACACCGCTGGGACTGACGTAGTTGCTGCTCAGGAACGTGATCGTTGGGGACTGCCAGGTGTACTTGGCCACACCGTCACCGGTATCCCAATTGCATGATCGAACTTCGGTCATGTTCCACAAAATGTAGTTACCGACCACCACCCGGATTTCGGGTGTGAAAAGGGCCGAGTGAGATACGCCGCTGTTTTCAGCTGGCCTGCGGCACAGCGTGATGCCCTGTGACATAGGTGCCGCATCGTTGAAAGGCGTCAAACGGTCCAGATCGCTGCCGTTGTAGTACTTGACGAACGCCTGGCTGTTGCGGGGCACGAACGACAGCTCGAGCGTGGTACTGGTCGTGGAGTCACCGTTGGTGTAGCGAGCGGCCTGCGTGGTGCCGTTGGCCGAGCGCAGGCCGCCGTAGAGCACCTTGCGCAACACGTCCATGCGCGACATCGTCGCCCAATTGAGAAAGTTGCCGCTCCAATAACCGCTGCCGGCAGTGCAGTAGAACTTCTTCTTCACCACCGTTGCTACGACCGTTGTTTCGACCGTCGCTTCGACCGCCGGTTCGTAGCGCCCACCGCTAGCCGGATTGTAGGTGTAGCACTTCGTCGAATCGAAGTAGCCGTAGTAGCTGAAGTCTGGCTTGAAGGTGTAGTCGACCTTGCCGTCGAAGTCGATGTCCTCGAAATCGGTGTACGCCTTCCAGAACATCGTGAAGTCTTTCGATGCCGTCAACATCACCATCGGCTTGTTTTGCGTGGTCGCGACGATGTTGGGCGGGATCACGCTGAGCTGCGCCTCGGCCGGCGTCAGCACGCTGACTGCGACCAGAGCGACGAGTGTGCGAAAGATGTTCATGCCAGCTCTTTTCATGTGCCAGGAGGCTTGATGTAGGTTTGCAAAACGACTTCGGTGTTGATGTCGGCACCGAAACCTCGGGCGGTGACGCGGATGATCGGATCGGTGGTTCGGTCGATCCACTCCAGCAAGTACTCAGGCTGTCTTGCCACCCCGTTGACCCCCGGCGTGTCGGTGTAGGTCCCAATGGGGACGCCCCCGTTGAACTCGCAACTAACCGGCACGATTTCGTTGTCGCCCCATTTGCCGGATTTGCTGTCTGGCCACCAAGGTTGCGGGTTGACGGGGGTTGCGGCGTAGACGCTCAATTCCAAGTATTTCGGCAAGGAGTAGCACTGACCTTTGCGGCAGCCCGCTGTCCACAAACCCGGATAAAACTTGGTCGACACGGGCCTGCCCAGAGATCGATCGCAGAGCGCGCCTGCGGGCTTGGCCGAAGAAGCTGGAAACAGATCGCGCTCTGCATCGCGAAGTGCCGCCTCAGCAGCTTGCCGGGCCACCTCGTAGTCGAGCTGGTTGCGCGTGATGCCTTCGCCCAATGTCGCCCGACGCACGCCGTAGGCCGCGGCGATCGTGATGATCAGCAAGAACATCAGCACGATCGGCAGGGCGATGCCCTGTACAGGCGAGGACCACGCATCGCGGCGAGTCGCAGCGGCGTGCGGGGTGCGCATGGCGGGGCGCTTCACAGGTTGTCGCTCAGGTTGTTTCGCACCGCATACACGCGCTGAAAACTCTTGTACATGTAGCGGCTGCCCGCAGGAAGCTCAACCGGAGCGGCGCTGCGGCAGTCCCGGTAGGTGCGTACGTCGCCCACCTTGTCTTCCTGGCGCGTACTGGCAAGCGAGCGCACGACGATGCACACGCTGACGGCGGTGACACGCTGCCACGGCGTGCGTTCGCCTTCAACGCTTTTCGCGCTGACCGCCTCGGCGGTCACGAACTGGGCAGGCGACTTACCCAGCTTCGTGGAGTCCCCGTCACCGGCGTAGATGCCGTAGCGGATGACCATGTCTTCGATGCCCTCGAGCGCCGGTTGGGCTGTGGTTGCGGCCTCGTTGCCGTTGCCGTGGCAGCCCAAGCTGTTGGCGGTCACGGTGTTCTTGTCGGTATCGACGTAACTGGCAGTGTCGACGATGCTGAACCGGTTCGACACGAACAGTGGCAGACCGTCGAGCTTGCGTGCAGCGTTGTTGGCGTCGCCTGCGACCGGTTTGCGGTTGCAGTCGTTCGAGTTGCCGAGCAGGGAACTGGCGCCGAACTCGGGCGTCGAGAAATAGTTGGTGATGATCGAGTCGGGCTTGCCTTCCACCTTGTCGTCACATTTTTTTCCGGCGGGGTTGTAGTTCGCGCCATCGCATCCGAAAAGGCCGGTGTTGAAGGCCACTATGGTGCTGTCTTTCGAATTGAAAAATGTGCCGTGATACGTTTCTTTGGAGTCTTTGGTCTGTCCGTACTGGGCCGGATAGAAACCGGCCTTCTGAATTTCGCGGCCGATCATTTCGAGGGCGATTTTTCCGGTCTCGTTGACGTCGGAAATCGACTGCGAGGTGCGCGACGTCTCGCGTGTGGCGAGGTACAGCGACGCCGCCGCCAGCGACAACACGATGCCGATGACCAGCCCAACCATCAGCTCGATCAAGGTCATACCGCGTTGTCGCACGGTCGTGCTGCGAGGCGCCCGGTTCGATGACGAAGGAGGTCGGATTGCGTTCATGGAATGACCGCCAGGTTGGTACAGCGAACACCGTCGGGCGCTGCGGCCGCGGCGGGGCAGCAGGTGCGAGCGGCAATGCCTTCCTCAGTGATCACCCCTGCCGCAAGGGTGCATTCCTCTGAGGCCTGCAGCGTGCCGTCGTCTTTGACGAAGGTTTTATCGAACCACATGACGGTTGCCAGGTAGCCGGTATTGCGTCGACCGGAGACCCATACGGCCGCACCGGGCATGCTCCGGTTGAGCCCATTCCGCCAGTCGGTCAGGTGGTAGGCGGACAACTGCGCCGCGGAGCACGGCACCGTCAAGCAGTCACTGGCCACGTCCAAGTCACCGTGGGCGGTAGACGTGCGCCGAGCTTCGAACGCCGCACGCTGAGCGACGTAATTCAGGGTGCTGAAGGCGTAGTCCGTCTCGGACGCGGATGGGTTGGCACGCACCCGGTCGGCGAGGTCCGACAAGCCCGACGAGACCGCAGCGCGAGCCCACGCGCCTTGCGAGTAGCGCAGTGACGCCGACGCCAGCCCGGCGATGCCGAGCATGCCGACCGACAGCACCAGCATGGCCACCAGGGCCTCGATCAGCGTGGCGCCCCGCTCGCGGCGGCAGCTGGATCGAGGGCGCATCACCCGGAAAGCAGCAAGAATGTTCATGGTGTTCAGATGCAGGGGTCGACAGCAACGTACTGCCGGACGGTGGATCGTCCGGCGGCATCCAGGCATATCACGCGTCGGTAACTCGACTCGGTGCCGTAGGGAGGCTCGATCCCGAAGACTTCGGTTGCGCCCAGATTGGCGTAGCCGCGTGGATCGAACATCACGATGTTGAGCGCCGGAACAGACGGCTCCAGGACGTAGCGGCCCTCTTCGCCCGAACGCTGTTGCAGCACCGGCCCGGCCACGGCGGCCGCCGGATCGGTCTTGTCGGCAACGCACCCCGGGTTCTGAAAAATCAGCCACCCCGTGGTCAGGAAATTCACGTCGGCCACCGTGTCCGCCATGCAGGTCGTGGCGTTGCTGCTGGTCGCCGCGCACAGAGACACGCAGCTGTTGCGCGACACCGCCAAGGCTCTGGCTTGCTGCAACGCGGCAGAAAATTCGTTGCTGACACCGGCCACCTTGTTGCGGACCATGAACGCGCGCAGATCCGGCGCGGCCAGCGCGGCGATGATGGCAATTAACGCAATCACGGTCATCAGTTCGATCAGCGTGAATCCGCGCGCAAGAGATTTCAAGCAACCACTCCTTGATGCGTCGATGTGAGGCCAGCACGCCTCGAAAATCGGCGCAACCGCATCGTCATGTCGCAAGACTATGTGCGTTGGGGAATCGGCCGCCAGGGGCAGTCGGCAGGCGGTTCGATCATCCAGACGGGCGGCGTTCTCAGCGTGCATAGTTCTCGATTCAACCCAACCGATGGCGATTTGCCCGCCCACCCTGTGATGTCCGCCAACTCAATCCGCCTCGATTTGCGGTTATTAGCTGTTCGATGGCGCGGCTGAAGCGCCTGGTCGTTCCCCGGCTGCCCCACCATGTATCGCAACGGGTGGTGGCCGGCGGCGCCGCCTTCATCGATGCCGCCGATCACCAGGCGTTTGTGATGGCGCTGCGCAGTTGCAGCGCGGAACACGGTGTGACGGTGCTGGCCTACACGCTGTTGAGCCAGCAGGTGCAATTGATGTTGGTGCCCGATCAGGTCGAATCGCTCGGGCGGATGATGCAAGCGCTGACGCGGCAGTACGTCGGCCCGTTCAACCGCAAGCACGTTCGATCGGGTGCGCTGTGGCAAAGCCGCTTTTGTTCCGCACCGGTGCAGTCGTCGACCCACCTGCTGAACTGTGTGCTGTATGTAGAGCAGGCACCGCAGCGCGCCGGTATTCACGCGGCTGCGGTCGATTACCCGTGGTCGAGCGCCTGTCACCACGCCGGGCTGCGCAGCGAGGGCTGGCTGGCGGCGATGCCGGCCGATTCGGCGTACTGGAGACTGGGAAATACGCCGTTCGAGCGCGATGCGGCATACCGCCGCTTGTTGGGCCAAGCGCTCCCGACTGCGGAAGTCCAGAAAATCGAGTCGACCGTGCTGAAGGGGTGGGCGCTGGGGACCGCGCCGTTCTTGGCCGAGCTGGGGGCAAAGGCGGGGCGGCGGCCCACACCCCTGCAGCGCGGACGACCCCCGATGGGGCGCCCGTAACGCCATGCGGCTCCCGTTCGCACCGAACCGGTGCTTTGTCTGTCCCTATTAATATGGTTTGAGATGGAGCCTTCTTGCTATAAGTGTCTGACCCCACTTTATAGTTCTTGAGCCGATTGCTGCGGTGCAGTAATCTCCGGCCGTTAATTTCTCAGGAGCCTCGCATGTCATCTGCCCATGTCTCTTCTGCCAGCGCGCAGGAAATCGCAGCGGCGTCCGATGCAGGGCTGTACAGCGCGAGCCACGAGCACGACGCCTGCGGGGTCGGCTTTGTCGCGCACATCCAGGGCCACAAGGCGCATTCGATCGTCGAGCAGGGCCTGAAGATTCTCGAGAACCTCGACCACCGTGGTGCGGTCGGCGCCGACAAGCTGATGGGCGATGGCGCGGGCATCCTGATTCAGATTCCCGACGAGCTGTACCGGGCCGAGATGGCCGAGCAAGGCGTCGAGCTGCCGGCGCCGGGCGAATACGGCGTCGGCATGATCTTTTTGCCGAAGGAGCACGCGTCCCGTCTGGCGTGTGAACAGGAGTTGGCGCGTGCGGTGCGCGCAGAAGGACAGGTGGTGCTGGGCTGGCGTGATGTGGCCGTCGATGCCGAGATGCCGATGTCGCCCACGGTGCGCGAAAAAGAACCTGTGATCCGCCAGATCTTCATCGGCCGCGGCCCGGACGTGATCGTGCCCGATGCGCTGGAGCGCAAGCTGTACGTGATCCGCAAGACTGCGTCGAGCGCCATTCAGCGCCTGAAGCTGACCCACAGCCACGAGTACTACGTGCCCAGCATGAGCTGTCGCACCATCATCTACAAAGGGCTGCTGCTGGCGAATCAGGTCGGCGTTTATTACAAGGACTTGTCGGACCCGCGCACGACCTCGGCGCTGGCGCTGGTGCATCAGCGCTTCAGCACCAACACCTTTCCCGAATGGCCGCTGGCGCACCCGTACCGCATGGTCGCGCACAACGGCGAGATCAACACCGTCAAAGGCAACTTCAACTGGATGCGCGCCCGCGAAGGCGTGATGAAGTCGCCGGTGCTCGGCAGCGATCTGGACAAGCTCTACCCGATCAGCTTCGACGGCCAGTCCGATACCGCCACCTTCGACAACGCGCTCGAATTGCTGACGATGAGTGGCTACTCGCTGGCCCATGCCGCGATGATGATGATCCCCGAAGCGTGGGAGCAGCACACGACGATGGACGAGCGCCGCCGCGCGTTCTACGAGTACCACGCCGCAATGATGGAGCCGTGGGACGGCCCGGCTGCGATGGTGTTCACCGACGGCCGCCAGATCGGCGCCACGCTCGACCGCAACGGCCTGCGCCCGACCCGCTACTGCATCACCGACGACAACCTGGTCGTCGGCGCATCCGAGTCCGGCGTGCTGCCGTTTGCCGAGAACAAGATCATCAAGAAGTGGCGCCTGCAGCCGGGCAAGATGCTGCTGATCGACCTGGAGCAGGGCCGCATCATCGAAGACGAAGAGCTGAAGAACCAGTTCGCGTCGGCCAAGCCTTACCGACAGTGGATCGAGAGCGTGCGCATCAAGCTCGAAGACCTGCCGGCCGAGGCCGAATCGCCGGTCTTCACCGAGACGTTGCTCGACCGCCAGCAGGCCTTCGGCTACACGCAAGAAGACATCAAGTTCCTGATGAGCCCGATGGCGCAGGCCGGCGAGGAAGCCACCGGCTCGATGGGCAACGACTCGCCGCTGGCGGTGCTGTCGGACAAGAACAAGCCGCTCTACAACTACTTCAAGCAGCTGTTCGCGCAGGTCACCAACCCGCCGATCGATCCGATCCGCGAGAACATCGTGATGTCGCTGGTCAGCTTCATCGGCCCGAAGCCGAACCTGCTCGACATCAACGCGGTGAACCCCCCGATGCGGCTCGAAGTGCCGCAGCCGGTGCTCGACTTTGCCGACATGGCGCGCCTGCGCAATATTGAAAAGTACACCGCCGCCAAGTTCAAAAGCTACGAGCTCGACATCACCTACCCGGTGGTCTGGGGCGACGAGGGCGTCGAGGCCAAGCTCGCTTCGCTGTGCGCCGAGTCGGTCGATGCGATCCGCAGCGGCCACAACATCCTGATCATCAGCGACCGGCGCGTCGATCGCAGTCATGTCGCCATTCCTGCGGTGCTGGCGCTGTCGGCCATCCACCAGCATCTGGTGCGTGAAGGGCTGCGCACAACGGCCGGTCTGGTGGTCGAAACCGGATCCGCGCGCGAAGTGCATCACTTCGGCGTGCTGGCGGGTTACGGCGCCGAGGCGGTGCACCCGTACCTGGCGATGGAAACGCTGGCCAACCTGCACCGCGATCTGCCGGCCGACCTGTCGACCGAGAAGGCGATCTACAACTACGTCAAGGCGATCGGCAAGGGGCTGTCGAAGATCATGTCCAAGATGGGCGTGAGCACCTACATGAGCTACTGCGGTGCGCAGTTGTTCGAAGCCATCGGACTCGAGAAGACGATGGTCGAGAAGTATTTCCGCGGCACCGCGTCGCAGGTCGGCGGCATCGGCGTGTTCAAGGTCGCCGAAGAAGCGCTGCGCATGCACATCGCCGCGTTCGGCGAAGACCCGGTGCTGGCCAACATGCTTGATGCGGGTGGCGAATACGCCTGGCGAGTCCGTGGCGAAGAACACATGTGGACGCCCGACGCGATCGCCAAGCTGCAGCACAGCACGCGCGCCAACCAGTTCGAGACCTACAAGGAATATGCGCAACTGATCAACGACCAGTCGCGCCGCCACATGACGCTGCGCGGGTTGTTCGAGTTCAAGCTCGACCCGAGCAAGGCGGTGCCGCTCGATGAAGTGGAATCGGCGGCCGAGATCGTCAAGCGCTTCGCCACCGGCGCGATGTCGCTCGGCTCGATTTCCACCGAGGCGCACAGCACGCTGGCGGTGGCGATGAACCGCATCGGCGGCAAAAGCAACACCGGCGAAGGCGGCGAAGACCCGGCCCGATACCGCAACGAGTTGAAGGGCATCCCGATCGCTGCGGGCACCAAGATCAGCGACGTGCTCGGTCACAAGGTGATCGTGGCCGACTTCGAACTGAAGGCGGGCGATTCGCTGCGCAGCAAGATCAAGCAGGTGGCATCGGGTCGCTTCGGCGTGACCACCGAGTACCTGGTCAGCGCCGACCAGATCCAGATCAAGATGGCGCAAGGTGCCAAGCCCGGCGAGGGCGGGCAACTGCCGGGCGGCAAGGTCAGCGAGTACATCGGCATGTTGCGCTACTCGGTGCCGGGGGTCGGCTTGATTTCGCCGCCGCCGCACCACGACATCTATTCGATCGAAGACCTGGCGCAACTGATCCACGATTTGAAGAACGCCAACCAGCGCGCCGACATCAGCGTGAAATTGGTCAGCGAAGTCGGCGTCGGCACGATCGCGGCCGGCGTGGCGAAGGCGAAGGCCGACCACGTGGTGATCGCCGGTCACGACGGCGGCACCGGTGCCTCGCCGTGGAGCAGCATCAAGCACGCCGGCACGCCGTGGGAGCTGGGCCTGGCCGAAACCCAGCAGACATTGGTGCTGAACCGCTTGCGCAGCCGCATCCGTGTGCAGGCCGACGGTCAGATGAAGACCGGCCGCGACGTGGTGATCGGGGCGCTGCTCGGTGCCGACGAATTCGGCTTCGCGACCGCGCCGTTGGTCGTCGAGGGCTGCATCATGATGCGCAAGTGCCACCTCAATACGTGCCCGGTCGGCGTGGCGACACAAGACCCGCTGCTGCGTGCCAAGTTCCAGGGCAAGCCTGAACATGTCGTCAACTTTTTCTTCTTCGTCGCTGAAGAAGCGCGCCAGATCATGGCGCAGTTGGGCATCCGCAAGTTCGACGACCTGATCGGTCGCGCCGACTTGCTCGACACCAAGAAGGGCGTCGAGCACTGGAAGGCCAAGGGTCTCGACTTCGCGCGCATCTTCCACCTGCCGGCCGCGCCGGCCGACGTGCCGCGCCGCCAGGTCGAGGTGCAGGATCACGGTCTGGCGCGTGCACTCGACGTGACGCTGATCGAGAAATGCAAGCCGGCCTTCGAGCGCGGCGAGAAGGTGCAGTTCATGCAGTCGGTGCGCAACGTCAACCGCACCGTCGGCGCGATGCTGTCGGGTGAATTGGTGCGCCACCATCCCGAGGGGTTGCCCGACCAGAGCATCTTCATCCAGATGGAAGGCACCGGCGGGCAGAGCTTCGGCGCGTTCCTGGCCAAGGGCATCACCTTCTATTTGATCGGTGACGCCAACGACTACACCGGCAAGGGCATGAGCGGCGGGCGCATCGCGATCCGTCCGAGCATCGAGTTCCGCGGTGATGCGATGAAGAACATCATCGTCGGCAACACCGTGCTGTACGGCGCGACCAGTGGCGAGGCTTTTTTCCGCGGCGTGGCCGGCGAGCGGTTCGCAGTGCGCCTTTCGGGCGCCACCGCAGTGGTCGAAGGCACCGGCGATCACGGTTGCGAGTACATGACTGGCGGCACGGTGGCGGTGCTGGGCGACACCGGGCGCAACTTCGCCGCAGGCATGAGCGGCGGCATCGCTTATGTGTACGACCCGGACGGGCAGTTCGCGTCGCGCTGCAACACCTCGATGGTCAGCCTGGAACGCGTGCTCTCGCCGGCCGAACAAACCGCCACGCACGACCGCGCCACTTGGCACCACGGCAGCGACGGCGTCAAGGCGACCGACGACGCGATCCTGAAGAAGCTGATCGAAGACCACCACAAGTGGACCGGTTCATTGCAGGCGCGCCACCTGCTCGACCAGTGGGATGCGTCGCGCGCGAAGTTCGTCAAGGTGTTCCCGAACGAGTACAAGCGCGCGCTCGGCGAGATGGCGGCCAAGGCGGCGAAGGCGCAGTCTGTTGCGGTCGAGCCGCCGGTGGCTGCTTCGGCCGTGCTGGCCAAAGCGCCCGACGCCAAACCGATCGAGAAAAAGACCAAGGTGTCGCCCGCCAAGTGATGCCTCGGCATCGGACCAATCAGCCAGCAGGAAGCAAAAGCATCATGGGAAAAATCACCGGCTTCATGGAGTACGAGCGCGTCGACGAGGTGTATCAGCCGGTTCAACTTCGGCTGAAGAACTACAACGAAGTCGCGCTCGGACTCAAGGAAGAAGACGCCAAGGTGCAAAGCGCGCGTTGCATGGATTGCGGCACGCCGTTTTGCAACAACGGCTGCCCCGTCAACAACATCATTCCGGACTTCAACGAGCTGGTGTTTCGCGGCGACTGGAAGAACGCGATCGATGTGCTGCACTCGACCAACAACTTCCCCGAGTTCACCGGCCGCATCTGCCCAGCGCCGTGCGAGGCGGCCTGCACGCTGAACGTCAACGACGACGCGGTCGGCATCAAGAGCATCGAGCACGCGATCATCGACCGCGCCTGGGCCGAAGGCTGGGTGGTGCCGCAGCGGCCGAAGCACAAGACGGGCAAGACCGTGGCCGTCATCGGCTCCGGACCGGCCGGGCTGGCGGCTGCCCAGCAGTTGGCACGGGTCGGCTATGACGTGACGGTGTTCGAGAAGAACGACCGCATCGGCGGTCTGCTGCGCTACGGCATCCCCGACTTCAAGATGGAAAAGCTGCACATCGATCGGCGCGTGCAGCAGATGCTGGCCGAGGGCGTGACCTTCCGCACCGGCGTGCTGGTCGGGCGCCTGCCGCCAGACAGCAAGGTCACCAACTGGGCGACCGAGGTGGTCACGCCCGAGCAGCTCAAGGCGCAATTCGACACCGTGCTGCTGGCCGTCGGCGCCGAGCAATCGCGCGATCTGCCGGTGCCGGGGCGCGACCTCGACGGCATTCATTTCGCGATGGAATTCCTGCCGCAGCAAAACAAGGTCAACGCGGGCGACAAGCTCAAGACGCAGGGCATCACGCAGATCCGGGCCGACGGCAAGCACGTCGTCGTGATCGGCGGCGGCGACACCGGCAGCGACTGCGTGGGCACCAGCAACCGCCACGGTGCCGACAGCGTCACGCAATTCGAGCTGATGCCGATGCCGCCCGAGCACGAGAACGGCCCGCTGGTGTGGCCGTACTGGCCGACCAAGCTGCGCACCTCGTCGAGCCACGAAGAAGGCTGCGAGCGCGAGTTCGCGATCGCCACCAAGGAATTCATCGGCGGCACCGGCAAGGACAAGGGCCGCGTCAAGGCGCTGAAGTCGGTGCGCGTCGAATGGCGGGGCGGCAAGATGGTCGAGGTGCCCGGCAGCGAGCAAATCCTGCCCGCCGACCTGGTGTTGCTGGCGATGGGTTTCGTCAGCCCGGTCGGCAGCATGCTCGACGCCTTCGGCATCGACAAGGACGCGCGCGGCAACGCGCGGGCGGTCACCGACGACGCCGGGGCGTATGCGACCAACGTGCCGCAGGTGTTTGCGGCCGGCGACGTGCGACGCGGCCAGTCGCTGGTGGTGTGGGCGATCCGCGAAGGGCGTCAGGCCGCTCGGGCGATCGACGAACACCTGATGGGCCGCAGCGACCTGCCGCGTTGATCAGCGCGGGATCCGGGGGTTGTCGACGAGCCACAGGGGCCCTGCGCGCGTTGACATCTCCCCTATCATGCGCAGCGAAGCGGGAGGCAACCGTTCCCGCGATGTTTTGGCTTCATGACTTCTTCTCCAGATACCCAACCCGCCACACCGCCCCCCCTGGTTTCCATGCGCGGTGTGACCTGCGGGTATGGGGATCGGGTCATCCTCAGCGGTATCGATGTCGACCTGCCACGCGGCAAGGTGATTGGGGTGATGGGCACCTCCGGTGGCGGTAAAACGACGCTGTTGCGTTTGATCGGTCGCCAGTTGGTCCCGATGAGCGGACAGGTGTTCTTCGACGGCACAGACCTCGCCACGCTGGATCGAAAAGGGCTGTACGCGTTGCGCCGTCGCATGGGCATGCTGTTTCAGTTCGGTGCGCTGTTTACCGATTTGTCGGTGTTCGACAACGTGGCGTTTCCGCTGCGCGAGCACACCAACCTGAGCGCCGCGATGATCCGCGACGTGGTGCTGATGAAACTCGATGCGGTCGGCCTGCGGGGGGCGCGCGATCTGATGCCGTCCGAGGTCTCGGGCGGCATGGCGCGGCGCGTCGCGCTGGCGCGCGCGATCGCGCTCGATCCCGATCTGATCATGTACGACGAGCCGTTTGCCGGTCTCGACCCGATTTCGCTCGGCAGCGCCTCGCGCTTGATCCGCGACCTGAGCCACGCGCTCGGCGTGACCAGTGTGGTCGTCTCGCACGACGTGGAAGAAACCTTCGCGATCTCCGACCACATCGTGTTCGTCGCCAACGGCGCCATCGCCGCGCAGGGCACCCCGGCGCAAATGCGCGAAAGCCGCGATCCACTGGTGCATCAGTTCTTCACCGCATCGCCGGAGGGGCCGGTCGAGTTCCATTACCCCGCCGTGTCGGTGACCGAGGACTTCGGCGTCGAGGGTCGCGCATGAACTGGCTCAGCCCGGCCTGGGTGGGTCGCATGGTGCTGGCGCAACTGACAGGCATCGGTGCGGCCACGCTGATGTTCATTCGGTTGGTGGTTCTGATCCCGGTGGCGCTGCGCCGCTTTTCGCTGGTGATCGAACAAACTTTTTTCGTTGGCAACCGGTCGCTGTCCATCATCAGTGTGTCGGGCCTGTTCGTCGGCTTCGTGCTGGCCCTGCAGGGCTACTACACCTTGCAGCGCTACGGCTCGGCCGAAGCGGTCGGTCTGCTGGTGGCGCTGTCGCTGGTGCGCGAGCTCGGCCCGGTGGTCACGGCGCTGCTGTTCGCGGGTCGCGCGGGAACCTCGCTGACGGCGGAAATCGGCCTGATGAAGGCCGGTGAACAGCTCGCCGCGATGGAGATGATGGCGGTCGATCCGGTGCGCCGCGTGTTGGCACCGCGCTTTTTGGCGGGCTTGATTTCGATGCCGCTGCTGGCCGCCGTGTTCAGCGCGGTGGGCGTGCTGGGCGGCTGGCTGGTTGCGGTACCGCTGCTGGGCATCGATGAGGGCGCGTTCTGGTCCCAGATGCAAGGGGGTGTCAGTTGGTGGTCCGACGTGGGCAATGGCGCCATCAAGAGCGTGGTCTTCGGTGTGACCGTGACCTTTGTTGCGCTGTGGGAGGGTTACGACTGCAAACCCACGCCCGAAGGTGTTTCTCTGGCCACGACACGCACGGTGGTGACGTCTTCGCTGGCGGTGCTGGCGCTCGACTTCGTGCTGACCGCCATGATGTTTTCGATCTAATGACCGACAGCGGTCGACAAGGGGAATGACGTTGCAAAAATCCCGTCATGAGGTGTGGGTGGGGCTGTTCGTGATGGTCGGTGCGGTGGCGCTGCTGTTTTTGGCGTTGAAAGCGGGCAATCTGCTTAGCCTCAATTTCGACAGCACCTACGGCGTGGCCGCGCGTTTCGACAACATCGGCGGCCTGAAGCCGCGAGCCGCGGTCAAAAGCGCCGGTGTCGTGGTCGGCCGGGTCGAATCGATCAGCTTCGACGACAAGACCTTCCAGGCCAGCGTGGCGATGCAGTTGCAGCAAAAGTTTCTGTTCCCGAAAGACAGCTCCGCGAAGATCCTGACTTCGGGGCTGCTGGGTGAACAGTACGTCGGCATCGAACCCGGTGGTAACGAGAAGAATCTGGCGCCGGGCGATGTCATCACGCAAACCCAATCCGCCGTGGTGTTGGAGAATCTCATCAGCCAGTTCCTGTTCAATAAGGCGTCGGAAGGCGCCCCAGCAGCGGCTGCAGTCCCTGAAGGAGAAAAAAAATGAACCCCACGTTGCGATGCGGGTGGCGACCGTTGGCTTGTGTGGCGCTGGTGTCGGCGTTGCAAGGCTGCGCCACGGCACCTGCCGGCAGTGTCGCCAGCCCAGCCGATCCGATCGAATCCTGGAACCGCAGCGTGTTCGCGTTCAACGAAGCATTGGACGAGAACGCCATCAAGCCGGTGGCCACCGGTTACGTCAATGTCGTGCCCAGCATGGTTCGCACCGGCGTCACCAACTTTTACGCAAATTTCAAGGATGCCTGGTCTGCCGTGAACAGCCTGTTGCAAGGCAAGGTCGGCAATGGCATCAGCAATGTGATGCGCGTCGGCACCAACACCGTCTTCGGTCTCGGTGGGGTGCTGGATTGGGCCACCGAGCTGCGCATCGAACGCTACCCTGAGGATTTCGGACAAACGCTCGGCGTCTGGGGCTTCGACGCCGGGCCTTACGTGGTCTGGCCGGTGTTCGGGCCGTCCAGCGTGCGCGATTCATTCGGGCTTCCGCTCGATCTCGCGGTCTCGCCGGGCTTTCTGATCGACAACACCGAGGCCGGCATCGGGCTGTCGCTGTTGAACATCGTGAACACCCGAGCCAATCTGCTCAGCACCACCGGATTGCTCGACGACATCGTCCTCGACAAGTACGTTTTCGTGCGCGACGGTTACCTGCAACGTCGCAACAGCCTGGTATTCGACGGCAACCCGCCGCCAGCGCCGCGGGCAAAATAGGTCGGTTTGTGCTGCTGTCGATCGCGCGCGAGCGGTCGAGACGGTCTCGAAAGGTGCCTGCCCACGAACTTTAGAAGCCTCGACGGCTCCAACGCCAGTGCCTGCGGGCTTCACACGTAGAAGGAATGTCCAGATGACTCAGAAGAAATTGCTTGCCGCCTTGTCTGCCGGTCTGCTGATGGCAGCCACGCCGTTGTTGCAGGCACAGGGCCCCGCTGTCGCGGCGCAAGCAGCAACGCAGTCGCCGGATGACCTGATCAACCGGTTGTCGAACGACGTGCTCGACTCCGTCCGGGCCGACAAGTCGATCCAGGCCGGAGATGCCAAGAAGATCCTGGCGCTGGTCGAAGAGAAAGTCATCCCGTACGTCAACTTCCAGCGCATGACCTCTTCGGCGGTCGGGCGCTATTGGCGTCAGGCCACGCCTGAGCAGCAAGCCAGCATGGAAAGCGAGTTCAAGACCTTGTTGATGCGCACCTATGCCGGGGCGCTGTCACAGGTCAAGGACCAGACCGTGCAGATCAAGCCGTCGCGCGCTGCGGCCGAAGGCAACGAGGTCATCGTGCGCACCGAAGTGCGTGGCAAGGGCGACCCGGTTCAGCTCGATTACCGCGTCGAGAAAGCCGCCGCCGGCTGGAAGATTTACGACGTCAACGTGCTCGGCGTCTGGCTGGTCGAGAACTACCGCAACAGCTTCGCGCAGGAAATCGGTGCCAACGGCATCGACGGGCTGATCGCCAAGCTGGCCGAGCGCAACAAAACCGCTGCGTCACGCAAGTGATGTCGGCGGCCACGACGATGCTCGCGCTGCCGTCGACCGTGGGCCTCGAAGAGGCGAAAGACGTGCTGGGTCGGCTGAAGCTGGCGTTGGCCGCCGATCCTGCCGATCCCTTGGTCGTCGACGCCGCTGCCTTGCAAAACTTCGATTCGTCGGCGCTGGCCGTCTTGCTGGAATGTCGCCGTCTGGCGCAGGCGTCGAATCGGTCGCTCGTGCTGCGCGATCCGCCGCCGCGCCTGAATCAACTGGCGCGCCTGTACGGCGTCGCCGACCTGCTGGGCATCGCCGCGCCGTCGGCTGCGGCCGTTCAGCCCGCTTGACGGCTGCGGCGCGGATCGTCGCCCGACGGCCCGCGCCGCCTGCTTCGTCACTGCTCTTCGGACCAGGCGTACCCGTCACGCGCCACCAGCGCGCTGGCTGCGGCCGGGCCCCAGGTGCCCGCCGCATAGGGCCGAGGTCCGCCTCCGGCGTCGTTGTCGCGCTTCCACGCGTGCAGCACCGGTTCCACCCAGCGCCAGGCCTGTTCTTGTTCATCGCTGCGCACGAACAGGTTCAACCGGCCGGCGATCACCTCCAGCAGCAGGCGCTCGTAGGCGCCGACCCGTGTCTCGGGAAACGCCTTGTCGAAATCGAGGTCGAGCGACACCGCCGACAGCGCTTCGCTCTGCCCGGTGCCTTTGGCCGCCAGCAGATGCAACTCGAGCCCATCGTCGGGTTGCAGCTTGATGACCAGCTTGTTGGGCTGGTTCAGGCCCGGAAAGATGCTGTGCGGCGTCGGCCGGAAGTTGACGACGATCTGCGCATCGCGTGCCGCCAACCGCTTGCCGGTGCGCACGTAGAACGGCACGCCGGCCCAGCGCCAGTTCTGGACCTCGGTGCGCAAGGCGACAAAGGTTTCGCAGTGGCTGCCCGGAGGCACCTTGACCTCGTCGAGGTAGCCGACCACCGCCTGTCCGGCGGCGTTGCCCGCGCGGTACTGGCCGCGCACCACGTCGCGCGCGACGCTGTCGTCGGTGAACGGCTTTAGCGAACGCAGCACCTTGAGCTTTTCATCGCGGATTGCGTCGGCGTCGTAGCGCGACGGTGGCTCCATCGCCACCATGCTGAGCAATTGCAGCGCGTGGTTCTGCACCATGTCACGCAGCGTGCCGGTGCGGTCGTAGAAGTCACCGCGCGTGCCGACGCCCAGGCTTTCGGCCAGCGTGATCTGGATGTTGGCGATGCTTTCGCGCCGCCACAGCGGCTCGAACAGCGCGTTGCCGAAGCGCAACGCCATCAGGTTCAGCACCGACGGTTTGCCGAGATAGTGGTCGATGCGAAACGCCTGCGTTTCAGAGAACGCCGAGCGCACGACGCGGTTGATTTCCTGCGCGCTGGCCAGGTCGTGGCCCAGCGGCTTTTCGAGCACCACGCGCACCTTCGGGCCGTTCAGCCCGACGGCGCCGAGCTGCTCGCAGATCTGCGGGAACAGGTGCGGGCTGGTCGCGAGGTAGAGCACCGTGGTGTCGGCGCCGCGCGCATCGATCCACTGTTTGAGCCCGGCGTAGTGCTCAGGCAATGACAGGTCCATGCGCCGGTAGTGCAGCAGTTCGGCGAAGCGCGCGAACTCTTCGTCGGTCGGGCGCTTGCCGCCCTCGACTTCCTGGAAGCGCTGCTTCAGCCAGCCCCGGTACTTGTCGTCGCTTTGCTCGTCGCGGGCCACCGCCAGGATGCGCCCGCCCGCTGGCAGCTTGCCGTGCCGAAACGCCTGAAACAGCGCCGGCATCAGCTTGCGCCATGTCAGGTCACCGGTGCCACCGAAAAAGACCAGGTCGAACGACATCGTCGGAGTCCTTGTGCGCTGTGCTGCTGGATGCATTTCACCACGCAGCGCCGAGGCCGATCGCGCATCGGATCATTCGCCTGTTCGTCACCCGCTCGGGTTCTAATCGTGCGTGCTCGAACTGAGAATGCGTCCATGAACCAACTCGACCAACTCAAGCAATACACGACCGTGGTCGCCGACACCGGCAACTTCAAGCAGCTCGCCACGTTTGCGCCGCGCGATGCGACCACCAACCCGTCGCTGATCCTGAAAGCAGTGCAGCAGCCCGACTATGCGCCGCTGCTGTCGGACACCGCGCGCGCACACCACGGCGCAGCGCTGGACGAGACCGTCGACCGCATCCTGGTTCGTTTCGGCCTCGAAATCCTGAAGGTCGTGCCGGGCCGGGTGTCGACCGAGGTCGATGCGCGCTTGAGCTTCGACACCGCAGCAACACTGGCCCGCGCGCGCCGCATCATCGGCCTGTACGACGCGGACGGCGTGGGCCGCGAGCGGGTGCTGATCAAGGTGGCCGCGACCTGGGAAGGCATCCAGGCCGCGCGGACGCTGGAGTGCGAAGGCATTCACTGCAACCTGACGCTGCTGTTCTCGTTCGCGCAGGCGGTGGCGTGCGGCGAGGCCGGTGTGCGGTTGATCTCGCCGTTCGTCGGGCGCATCTACGACTGGTACAAGAAGACCGCCGGTGCGGGCTGGGACGAAGCGGCGAACACCGGCGTCGACGATCCGGGCGTGAAGTCGGTGGCGCAGATTTATCGCTATTACAAGAAGTTCGGCATCGCGACCGAGGTGATGGGCGCGAGCTTTCGCAACGTTGGCCAGATCACCGCGCTGGCCGGCTGCGACTTGCTGACGATCAGTCCGGAACTGCTCGCCACGCTCCAGTCGAGCGACGCGCCGATCACACGCGCGCTCGACCCCGCCGCCTCACGCGACGCCGCCATCTCGCCCGTGAGTCACACCGAGGCGAGCTTTCGCTACGCGCTCAACGAGGACGCGATGGCGACCGAGAAACTCGCCGAAGGCATCCGCACTTTCGCGGCCGACGCCGGCAAGCTCGATGCGCTGATACGCGCGCTCTGAAACGCCTGGCCGACATCATGCGTTGCGACCGCACCACCGCCTGGGCCGCGCTGAGAGGCCATTTCGAGGCGCACGGTCGCGACTTCGATCTGCGCGAGGCGTTCGCCCGCGACCCCGGCCGCTTTGCGTCACTGAGCTTCGAGGCACCCGAAGTGTTCGCCGATCTGTCGAAGAACCACCTCGACACCGCGACGCTGCACTTCCTGCTCGACCTGGCGCGCGAATGCAGCCTCGAAGCGCAGCGCGATGCGATGTTCGCCGGTGCGGCGATCAACACCACCGAAGACCGCGCGGTGCTGCACACCGCGCTGCGGGCGCCGCGCGCGAACGACGCAAAGGCGGGCCCCTTCAACGACCAGATCCACGGTGTGCTCGATGCGATGTTGACCTGGGCCGAGACGGTGCGCGACACCGCCGCCAGCGGCATCCACCACATCGTCAACATCGGCATCGGCGGCAGCGACCTCGGGCCGCAGATGGTCGTGCCGGCGCTCGATGCCTTCGTGCATCCGGGGCTGCACTTCCACTTCGTCTCGAACGTCGACGGCCACGACATCAGCACCGTGCTGCGGCGGCTGAAGCCGGCCGAGACGCTGTTCATCGTCGCCAGCAAGACCTTCACGACGCAGGAGACGATGGCGAATGCGCAGCTTGCGCGGGCCTGGTTCAAAGCCGAAGGCGGCACCGACATCGCGCGCCACTTCGTCGCGACCACGACCCATGTGCAAGCTGCGGCCGAGTTCGGCATCACCACCAGCTTCGGCTTCTGGGACTGGGTCGGCGGGCGTTTTTCGATCTGGTCGGCGATCGGCCTGCCGATCGCGATCGCCATCGGGGCCGATCACTTCCGCGAGCTGCTCGACGGCGCGCACGCGATGGACCGCCACTTTGCCGAGGCACCGCTCGCGGCCAATCTGCCGGTGCTGCTAGGCTTGCTCGACGTCTGGTACCGCAATTTCCACGCTGCCACGAGCCGCAGCGTCGCGCCGTACCACCACGGCTTGCGGCGCCTGCCGGCCTACCTGCAGCAGCTGGAGATGGAAAGCAACGGCAAGCGCGTCGACCGCGACGGCGAGCTGTTGCCGTATGCGACGAGCCCGGTGGTGTGGGGTGAGCCGGGCACCAACGCTCAACACGCGTACTTTCAACTGCTGCACCAGGGCACCGATGTGATCCCGGTCGAATTCATTTTGGTGCGCCGACCGACCTTCGGCAGCGTGGGGCTCAACACCGACCCGTCCGAGCGCCTGGAGCGCCAGCAGACGATGCTGCTCGCCAACGGGCTCGCGCAGTCGCAGGCACTGATGCGCGGCCAGACCGCAGCGCAGGCGCTGGCTGATGCGGCGCCGACCGCGTCGAAGCAGATCGATGCCGCCACCCTGGCGCGCCATCGCAGCTTCCCCGGCAACCGACCCAGCACGACACTGCTGCTCGATCGACTGACGCCGCACAGTCTCGGCGCGTTGATCGCGCTGTACGAGCACCGCGTCTTCACCTGTGGCGCGATCTGGGGCATCAACAGCTTCGACCAGTGGGGCGTCGAGCTGGGCAAAGCACTGTGCAAGGACTTGTTGCCGCGCCTCACATCGAAGGGCCGCGACGATGCCGACCTCGACGCATCGACCGCTGGTCTGATTGAGCGTTTGCGCAGATGACGGAGCGCCACGGCGGTCGCCCTTCGATGCGTGTCGTCTGGGATTTCGGCGGTGTGCTGTTCCACTGGGACCCGGCTGCGTTGATCGCCCGCACGCTGCCCCATCGCATCACCGACGAGATGACCGCGCAGCACTGGAAGGAGCAGTTCTTTCTGTCGTACCGAGGCGAATGGGGCGACTTCGACCGGGGCATGACCACCGTGGAAGAGATGGTGCCGCGCATCGCACGTCGCACCGGTCTGACCGAGCCCGAGGTGCAGGCCGTGGTCGATGCGGTGCCCGATGAACTGCAGCCGATCACCGCCAGCGTTCACCTGTTGAAAGCGCTGAGCGAACGCGGTCACCGCCTGCACTACCTTTCGAACATGCCGACGCCACTGGCCGATCACCTGCAGCGCCACCACGCTTTTCTGGCGCTGTTCGCGAGCGGCATCTACTCGTCGCACGTGCGGCTCACCAAGCCCGATACGGCGATCTTCGCGCTGGCGCAGCAGCGTTTTGGTGGCGAGTCGGCCGACATGCTGTTCATCGACGATCACCCCGAGAACATCGAGGCCGCGCGGCGCCACGGTTGGCAGACGCGGCTGTTCATCGGGGCGGACACGCTGGCGGTCGAGCTTCGAGGGCTGGGCCTGATCGACTGAAGCCGCCGATCGATGGGCTCAGCCGGTCGAGCCCGCGCGCAGCCCGAGCACCGCCTGCCGCGCCGCATCGATGGCCTGATCGAGCACCTGCTGCTTCCACGCGTCGCTTTCGGGGTAGAACGCGGCGCGAAACTGTTGCCTGATATCGAGGCCGATCGACGCGGGCGTCTCGGGGTGGTTCTCCAGACACTGCTCGGCACGCAGCGCAGTGATGACCTGCATCAACGGCACGGTGCCGAACTCGAGCGTGATGCCGGTGCATTCGGCCTGCGGACACTCGGTGTACAGCGCGTGCAGCATCTGGCCGGTCACGGCAGAGGACACCGAATCGCCGCCGTCGATGCTCGTGACCTCGGGGCCCCACCACGACCGTGCTCGTTGCAGCCCCGCCGCCTCGTGGCCCGCGCGACCGGTGAAGATGCGTTCGCCGATACCGCAGCGGCCCAGCCCCGAATGCAGATCGATCCAGCCCAACCGAGTGCAGTTGCGGCCGTGTTCGCGCAGCACCTGGCGCGCGCTGACGTGGCTCCAGGTCGGGTCGTGGCCGCCATAGAAAAGGCCTTCGGGGTGCCCGTACTGGCCGCAGGAGACCGCCCGCTGCATCGCGGCCACACCGTGCTCAATCAGCCGTCGGCCCAACGCCGCCTCGACCTCCGCGCTGGGCGGCCAGTGGGTCGGCACCAGCAAGGCGGCTATCGCGTCGTAGCCCGGGTTGCTCGGCAGCGGCCGCGTGAAGTCGCAGAAGTTGCGGTTGAGGTCGACGTTTTCCTGCGTGGTGCGGCGCCCCCATGAGTAGCCGTGCGGGTTCAGCGCGTGCAGGTAAAGCACGGCGATGTCGGCTTCGCGCGTCGATTGACGCCAGGCCGTGTCGTTCAGCAACGCGATCTGCACGGCCGAGCCGACGTGGCCTTCGATGCCGTGGCAGCCGCTGCTGATGACCAGCAGCCGGGACGCGTGGCGCGGGCCGTCGAGCACGGTGTCGAGAGCCAGCACTTCGCCCTCTGCGCCGAGCAGGGGATGCAGGTGTGAGGCCACGTCCAGGTCGCAGCGTTGTGCGACGGCGAGCCACTGCGCGCGTGCCGCAGCGTAGGTGTCGGAAAAGCAGCTCAGCGGGCTCATGTTCAGAGCGGAAACACGAACCGTGCCAGGGCCTGTGCAGCCGGATTCAGCGGCGCGGCTGGGCCAGCCATTGCTCGGCCATGCGCACCCACAAGGTGGCGCCCAGCGGGATCAGTGCATCGTTGAAGTCGTAGCTGGGGTTGTGCAGCATGCAGGGCCCGAGCCCGTGGCCTGCGCCTTCGTAACCCGCGCGGTGATCGCCGTCGCCATTGCCGATAACGAAGTACGCGCCCGGTACGGCTTGCAGAAAGTAGCTGAAGTCCTCGGCGCCCATCGTCGGCTCGAACTCCAGCACGTTGCCTGCGCCGACCAGATCGGTCATCACGCGGCGGGCGAATGCGGTCTCGGCCGGGTGGTTGATGGTCGGCGGATAGTTGCGTGTGAACTTGAACTCGCAGGTCACGCCGAAGGCCGCGCAGGTGTGCTGTGCGATGTCCTGCATGCGGCGCTCGATCAGATCGAGCACCTCCAGCGTGAAGGTGCGCACCGTGCCCTGGATCTCGCAGGCGTCGGGCACCACATTGGTGGCTTCGCCGGTGTGAATCATCGTCACCGAGATCACGCCCGCGTCGATCGGCCGCTTGTTGCGCGTGATGATGGTCTGGAAGGCCTGCACCATCTGGCACGCGACCGGCACCGGATCGAGCCCCAGGTCGGGCATCGCCGCGTGCGCGCCCTTGCCGCGGATCGTGATGCGGAACTCGTTGCTGCTGGCAAAGCACGGCCCGTTCTTGATCGCGAACTGGCCGACCGGAATGCCGGGCCAGTTGTGCACGCCGAAAATGGCTTCCATCGGAAACTTGTCGAACAAGCCGTCGGCGATCATCTCGCGAGCGCCGCCGCCGCCTTCTTCGGCCGGCTGAAACACCAGGTAGACGGTGCCGTCGTAGTGCCGGTGCGCTGCGAGATGCTGGGCGGCGGCCAGCAGCATCGCGGTGTGCCCGTCGTGACCGCAGGCGTGCATTTTGCCGGGGTGGCGGCTGGCGTGCTCGAAGGTGTTGTGCTCGGTCATCGGCAGCGCATCCATGTCGGCACGCAGGCCTATGGCGCGGTCGGAGGTGCCGTTTTCAAGGATCGCAACCACGCCCGTGGTGCCCAGCCCGCGGTGGATCGGGATGCCCCAGTCGGTCAACTGGCGCGCGATCACATCCGAGGTGCGCTGCTCCCGGAAGCACAGCTCCGGGTGCGCGTGCAGGTCGCGCCGCAGCGTGGCCATGGCGGCCGCGTCGGCGAGGATGGTGTCGATCAGGCGCATGGCAGAACCTTGGTTGGAGATTCAGTTTAGCGAAGCGTCCGCTGCACAGCGCGCTGCGGACGCTGTGCAATCATCGATCGAGATGAATCCCCACACCGTTTGCGCTGCGCGGGCGCACCAGCACCCCGACACCTACAGCCGATCGGATGGCAGCGATCGATGTCCGTGGCGCGGCTGACCGGTGGGCGGGCCGCGGTGGTGGCGCTGGCCACCGCCGTGCTGTGCGCAGCGACCGGCTGCAGCAGCGTGGGTTACTACGCGCAGTCGGTCGGCGGGCACCTGAAGCTGCTCGGCGCGGCCCGCCCGGTGCCCGACTGGCTGGCCGACGCCTCCACCCCCGACAAACTGAAGGCGCGGCTGGCGCTGACGCAACGCATCCGCGACTACGCGGTGACGGCCTTGAAGCTGCCCGATAACGCGAGCTACCGTCGCTACGCCGACCTGCACCGCAGCGCCGCCGTGTGGAACGTGGTGGCCGCGCCTGAACTGAGCCTGACGCTGCAGACGTGGTGCTTTCCAGTGGTCGGCTGCGTCGCCTATCGAGGCTATTACCACCGCGACGAGGCCGACGGCTACGCCGAACCATTGCGCGCGCGCGGGCTCGATGTCGGGGTCTATGGTGTGCCCGCGTACTCGACGCTGGGCAAGCTGCCCGGCGCCTATTTCGCCGACCCCTTGCTCAACACGTTCGTGCAGTACCCCGAGGGAGAACTGGCTCGCCTGATCTTTCACGAGCTGTCGCACCAGGTGGCTTTCGCCAGCGGCGACACCGTGTTCAACGAATCTTTTGCGACCGCAGTCGAGCGCGTCGGCAGTGCGCGCTGGCTGGCCGAGCAGGGCAGCGCGGCGGCGCGCGAGGAATTCATCGCCCACGACGCGCGCCGGGCCGATTTTCGTGTGCTGACCACCGCGTACCGCGATCGCCTGAGCGCGCTGTACGCCAGTGCCGCGTCGGACGAGGACAAGCGCCGCAGCAAGGCCGAATTGTTGGCCCGACTGCGCGCGGACCACGCCGCGCTGAAAACCGGTGCGTGGCAGGGCTACAGCGGCTACGACGGCTGGTTCGCAGGCGTCAACAATGCATCGTTCGGCGTGCTGGCGGCCTACACCGAACTGGTGCCGCAGTTCGAACGGCTGCTCGAAGCGCAGGGCGGCGACCTGCCGCGGTTCTATGCCGAAGTGCAGCGGCTGGCGGCGTTGCCGATGACCGAACGCCGACAAGGCCTGCGGGATTCGGGCTCACCTCATTGACCGCATGGCTGCGCGTTCTCAATCACTTCTGATGTCATGACCACCTTCCACATTCAACGCGCTCACACCCTCGGCCTCGTGACAGCGCGGCGGTTGGCGCAGCACTGGGGCGAGGCGGCTTTGCAGAAGCATCAGATGGCTTGCGCCGTCACCGACGGCGACGCCGACTACCGTGTCGATTTCACACGGCCCGGCGTGCGCGCTGAACTGGTCGCGAGCGCCGACGGCTTTGCGCTCACGGTGACGCTGGGCTTTTTGCTGGCGGCGTTCAGCCAGCGGATTCGCAACGAGGTCGAGAAGAACCTCGACGCGGCCATCGCTAAAGCCAGCGCGGTGCCTGCACCCCAGGACAGCGGCGACGACTACGGCGACTGAGCGATGCGACTCGTCGCTGCGGCGGCTGCCGAATCCCGGCGGGCAGCCGCTGGAGCCGGCAGCGACGGCTGCGAATAGGCCTGTGCCAGCCCCAGCAGGTGCTGTTTCTGTGGCGGTTCGCAATACGGCGCCAGCAGGCCGAGCACGTGCGCCGCACCGCGCAGCAATGCGGCGCCGGCGTTCTCGGGTTCGAGCGCATGGCGCGGGTCGCGCACGTATTCGTAGCTGAGCCAGTAGGTCGACACCACCACCATCGCGGTCGCCACCGACTCGGCTTCGGCATCGGTCAGGCGCACCGCGTTGTTGCGTGCCAGGCCGGCCAGCACGTTTTGCACCGCCTGCGTTTTTTCCTTCAGCACGTACTGGAAATGGGTTTCGACCCGTCGGTTCTTGCTGAGCAGGTCGTTCAGGTCGCGGTACAGAAAGCGGTACTGCCAGATCAGCTCGAACATCATGTGGAAAAACAGCCACGCGTCCTCGACATCGCGCACGTCGTCGGCGGCCTTCAGCAGCGTGGTGAGCGCTGCTTCGTAGCGATCGAACAGGCGATCGACCAGCAGGTCTTTGGCTGGATAGTGGTAGTACAGGTTGCCGGTGCTGATGTGGAGCTCGGCCGAGATCAGCGTGGTCGAGACGTTCGGTTCGCCGAAGCGGTTGAACAGCTCCAGCGTGACATCGAGGATGCGCTCGGCCGTGCGGCGCGGCTTCTTGACGGGGGTCGCCATGGCGGCTGCTTTCGTGTCGGTCAGTTTTGCGCTTCAAGGTAGCACCAAGTCGGCGTCTGTCCAACCGCATCTGCCCCAACGACTCGCACGGAATCGGCGCCTCGGCCTTGCGTTTTCGTGCGGTCGACGCCGATCGAGCGCACTGCCTACAATCGCGCGCTCCATGAGCGTCTCCCATTCCGATTCATCCCGCGCCGCCGTCTCATTTCGCAGCGTCAGCAAGCATTACAGCGGCTCTCGGGGCGGCGTGCAGGCGCTCGACAACGTCGGCTTCGACATCGAACCGGGTGATTTCTTCGGTTTGCTCGGGCCCAACGGCGCGGGCAAGACGACGCTGATCAGCATCCTGGCCGGCCTGTCGCAGGCCACCTCGGGCCAGGTGCTGGTGCACGGCCACGATGTCGTCACCGACTCTGCCGCCGCCCGGCGCAGCCTGGGCATCGTGCCGCAAGAGCTGGTGTTCGACCCCTTCTTCACCGTGCGCGAGACGCTGCAGATCCAGAGCGGCTATTTCGGTGTGCGCAGCGACCGCCGCGCCAACGACGCCTGGATCGACGAGCTGCTGGACAAGTTGGGCTTGACCGACAAGGCGAACGCCAACACGCGGCAGTTGTCGGGTGGCATGAAGCGCCGGGTGCTGGTCGCGCAGGCACTGGTGCACCGGCCACCGGTGATCGTGCTCGACGAGCCGACCGCCGGGGTCGATGTCGAATTGCGCCAGACCCTGTGGCAGTTCATCGCGCGGCTGAACAAGGAAGGTCACACGGTGCTGCTGACCACGCACTACCTGGAAGAGGCCGAAGCGCTGTGCGGCCGACTCGCGATGCTCAAGCAAGGCCGCGTGGTCGCGCTCGACCGCACTTCGGCGCTGCTGGCCGGTCGCGCCAGCACGATGCTGCGCTTCAAGCTGGACACACCGCTGCCCGAAGCGCTGCAAGCGAACGCCCGCGTGATCGGCCGCATCGTGCAGATCAAGACGCGCAACGCGGCCGAGGTCGAAACGGTGCTGGCCACCCTGCGTGCGGCGGGCGGACAGCCCGAAGACCTGGAGATCGGCCGCGCCGACCTGGAAGACGTGTTTCTCGAAATCATGCACGGCGAGCCCACGCCCGTTGCCGCGCCGCTGCAGGCGCCGTTGTGGGTTCCCGCATGACGGCGCTGGCCGCGGTGCCCGCGATGCACCTGCTGTCCGGTGCCCGCACGCTGTTCTACAAGGAAGTGCTGCGCTTCTGGAAGGTCAGCTTCCAGACCGTCGCCGCGCCGGTGCTCACCGCGGTGCTGTATTTGGTGATCTTCGGCCACGCGCTCGGCGACAAGGTGCAACCGTTCGACGGCGTCGGCTACACCAGCTTTCTGATCCCGGGCCTGGTGATGATGAGCGTGCTGCAGAACGCGTTCGCCAACAGCAGCTCGTCGCTGATCCAGAGCAAGATCAGTGGCAACCTCGTCTTCTTGCTGGTGGCGCCGCTGTCGCACTGGGCCTGGTTCGTGGCGTATGTGGGTGCGTCGGTGGTGCGCGGTGGTGCCGTGGGCGTCGGTGTGCTGGCGGTCACGATGTGGTTCGCGCCGCTGCACCTGGCGCAGCCGCTCTGGATCGTCGTCTTCACGTTGCTGGGCGCGGTGTTGATGGGCGCACTCGGTTTGATCGCCGGGCTGTGGGCCGAGAAGTTCGACCAGATCGCGACCTTCCAGAACTTCGTCGTGATGCCGATGACGTTTCTCGCAGGTGTTTTCTACTCGGTGGCCAGCCTGCCGCCGCTGTGGCAACAGGCCAGCCACCTGAACCCGTTTTTCTACCTCGTCGATGGCTTTCGGTTCGGCTTCTTCGGCGTCAGCGATGTGTCGCCGTGGGTCAGCCTGGGCGTGGCGGGCGCCGGTCTGCTGGCGGTCTGCGGGGTGTGCCTGCACCTGCTGAAGATCGGCTACAAGATCCGGCACTGAGCCCGCGATCACGCGATCAATCGGTCGGCAGGTCGGGTTCGCGCGTGAACCCGTCACGGTTCGGCATCTTGACGGCGGGCAGGGTCTTCGCGTTCATCTGCTCGTCGGGCGCAATCAAGCCGTTGGCTTCCAACAGGTAGGCCGTCAGCGCGTAAACCTCGTCGGCACCCAGCGAGCCGGGCGCCCCGATCGGCATGGCGCGGCGTATGTAGTCGAACAAGGTGGTCGCGTAAGGCCAGAACTGGCCGATGGTTTTTTCCTGCCAGGGGCTTTTCAGCAACGGCGCGCGGCCGACCAGGCGACCGCTGTTGCCGCCTGTGCCGCCGGGGCCGTGGCAGGAGGCGCATTGCGCGTCGTAGAGGCGCAGGCCCACCGCTGCGGTGCCGCGACCGGGCGGCAGACCGCGCCCGTCGGCAAACACCGTGAGGTCGAGGCGCGCGGCGTCGGTCGGGGAGACGGGCCGACCGAGGCCGGTGCCGATGCGTTGGGCGGTGAGCGGCATCGCCCCGTCGGGCGCGGCAGGCGCACCCGATGCGGCGAGCAGCAGGCCGAGTGCCACAGCCCACCCCGCGGTCGGCCTACTCGTCGTTGCCATAGGTGTGGCTGACGAAGCCGTGCGCATTGACGGCCCAGCTGACGATGGCGTTGTAGTGATAGAAGCCCTTGCGCCCGCGCTCGGCCACCAGTGCGGCGCGGGGGGGGTTGCACCGACCCAATATTGTCCACCGTGCGGCTTTGCAGCACGCAGGGTCGGCCGTCCCAGCGCCACGCAGCGCGAAAGCGCGTCAGGCAGCGTGGCAGCACCGGCTCTTGCAACGCGGCTTCGACCCAGGTGGCGCCGCCATCGGCCGACACCTCGGCGCGCTGCACGCGGCCGCGGCCGCTCCAGGCCAGGCCGCGGATTTCGTACACGCCGGGGCCCTGGAGGCTTTGCCCGTGCGACGGCGAGGTGATGACCGACTTGGCCTCCATCACCGAGGTGAACTGCCGCGCCAGGCCCGAGGGCTGCAGCTCTGTGTAGCGCGCCGTCTCGTTGCGGCCCATCGCGGGCCGATCGCTGACCTGCAAGGCGCGCAGCCACTTGATGCTGAGCACGCCCTTCCAGCCAGGAACGATCAGCCGCATCGGGTAGCCGTTCTCGGGTCGCAGGCGTTCGCCGTTCTGGTACAGCGCGACCAGGCAATCGTCCAGCGCCTTGGCGAGCGGCAGGCTCAAGTGCAGCGCGCCTGCGTCGGCACCGGTGGCCACGATCCAACCGGCGCGGCGGTCCACGCCCGCTTCGTCGAGCAGCACCGCCAGCGGCACGCCGGTCCATTCGGCGCACGAGATCAAGCCGTGCACCAGGCCGACCGGCCGCTGCACCGGCTCCTCGAACCAGCCGCTGGAGCTGTTGCCGCCGCATTCCAGAAAAATCTGCTGCGACTGCATCGGGTAGCGCAGCAGCGATTCGACATCGAAGCGCAGCGCTCGCTGCACGCGTCCGTGGATCAGCAGCCGATGTCGCGCGGGGTCGATGTCGGGCGTGCCGTTGTGGTTGCGCACGAAGTGCAGGCCGTTGGGTGTGAGCGTGCCCTCCATGCGCTCCAGCGGCGTCCATGCGGCGCCGTTGCCGGTGACGTGACGGAAGTTGAGTCCGGCACGGCGCGCCGCCAGCGCCTCGTGCGGCGAGGGCAGGCCGTAGTCGGTGAACAGCGCTCCGGGGTGTCGGGTCCAGGGCAGCCCCTCGGCCGCGTCGGCCGCGACATCCGCCCCAGCCGCCCCAGCCGCGTTGGCAGACACGGCCGACACCGATGGCTCGGCCGCCGCCAGAGCCGTGCCCAGCACCAGTCCGCGCCGCATGAAGACCCGCCGGTGCAACAGGCCGTTGCCGGCGGCGGGCAGCAGATCGTCGGGGGTCAGCGGGGTGGGGTCCAGCACGAGGAAGCACTCGGTTTGTCACGCGACGGGTGGCTTTCGGAGCAATTATCGAGCGTCGTCAGGGCCGCTTCGAGCGCGGGGAGGTGACCCGCCCCGGTAGAATTCAGGCGCTATGAACGATCCGACCCCCGCCGAAGTCCAGCGCTACATCGCGCAAGGCCTTGCCTGCGAATACCTCGAGGTGGAAGGCGACGGCCGGCACTTTTTCGCGACCATCGTGTCCGCAGCATTCGACGGCGCCAGCCGTGTGGCGCGTCACCAGCTCGTCTACCGAGCCTTGGGCGACAAGATGCGCGCCGAGATCCACGCGCTGTCGATGAAGACGCTGACCCCTGCCGAGTGGAGCGCCAGCCCCGATCACGCCCGCGCGCAAATCAAAGCGTCACCACTGCAACATCACTGAAAGCAGCCGCGGCGCTTGCTGCGGCTGTTGAACCCGCTGCGGCGGGATCGACGGCGGTGCAGGTTTCGCCCCACGCCCATGGACAAACTTCTGATACGCGGCGGACGGCCTCTCGAAGGCGAGGTCACGATCTCGGGCGCCAAGAACGCGGCGCTGCCTGAGTTGTGCGCGGCGCTGCTGACCGCCGAGCCGGTGACGCTGACCAACGTGCCGCGCCTGAACGACGTCGGCACCACACTGAAGCTGCTGCGCAACATGGGGGCCACCGCCGAGCGCAACGAGGTGCTGCCGCGTGACCCATTCGATCGCAGCGAAGCGCAACCCGATTCGGTCACGCTAGACACCTCGTCGGTGACCTCGCCGGAAGCGCCTTACGACCTTGTCAAGACGATGCGCGCAGCCATCCTGGTGTTGGGGCCCTTGCTGGCGCGCTTCGGCGAGGCCACGGTGTCGCTGCCCGGCGGCTGCGCGATCGGCTCGCGGCCGGTCGACCAGCACATCAAGGGGCTGCAGGCGATGGGCGCGCAGATCACCGTGGAGCACGGCTACATCATCGCCAAGACGCCGCGTTTGCAAGGCGCCAAGATCACCACCGACATGGTCACTGTGACCGGCACCGAGAACCTGCTGATGGCCGCCACGCTGGCCGATGGCGAGACGGTGCTGGAGAACGCGGCCCAAGAACCCGAAGTGGTCGTTTTGGCCGTGATGCTGATCGCCATGGGCGCGCGCATCGAAGGCCACGGCACGCGCCGCATCCGCGTGCAGGGTGTCGAGCGGCTGAATGGTCTCGCGGGCCGCGCCAGCCACCGCATCGTGCCCGACCGCATCGAGGCCGGTACCTTTCTGTGCGCGGTGGCCGCCACCGGCGGTGACGTGGTGCTGCGCCGCGCGCGCGCCGACCACTTGGATGCGGTGATCGACAAGCTGCGCGAGGCGGGCGTGACGATCGAGTCGGGCGACGACTGGATCCGCGTGCGCAGCCACCAGCGTCCGCGCGCCGTGAGTTTTCGCACCAGCGAGTACCCGGCGTTTCCGACCGACATGCAGGCGCAGTTCATGGCGCTGAACTGCATCGCCGACGGCACCGCGAAGGTGACCGAGACCATTTTCGAGAACCGCTTCATGCATGTGAATGAGATGGTGCGCCTCGGCGCGCGCATCGATGTCGATGGGCACCTGGCCGTGGTGCAGGGCGTGCCGAAGCTGTCGGGCGCGACCGTGATGGCGACCGACCTGCGCGCTTCCGCCAGCCTGGTGATCGCAGGCCTGGTGGCCGAGGGCGAGACCTGCGTCGATCGCATCTACCACCTCGACCGCGGCTACGACCAGATGGAAGCCAAGCTGCGCGGCATCGGCGCCGACATCGAGCGGGTCCGATGATCACCCTCGCGCTGTCCAAGGGACGCATCTTCGAGGAGACCTTGCCGCTCTTGCGGGCGGCCGGCATCGAGGTCGCTGAAGACCCGGAAAAGTCGCGCAAGCTCATCATCGGGACGAATCGCGCTGATGTGCGCGTGGTGCTGGTGCGCGCCAGCGACGTGCCGACCTACGTGCAGTACGGTGGCGCCGATCTGGGCGTGACCGGCAAGGACACGCTGATCGAGCACGGCGGCTCGGGCCTGTACCAGCCGCTCGACCTGAAGATCGCGAAGTGCCGCATGAGTGTCGCCACCCGCGCCGATTTCGATTACGCCAGCGCGGTCAAGCAGGGCTCGCGCATCCGCGTGGCGACCAAGTACACGCTGACCGCGCAGCAGCATTTCTCCGACAAGGGCGTTCACGTCGATGTGATCAAACTCTACGGCTCGATGGAGCTGGCACCGCTGACCGGCCTCGCCGACGCGATCGTCGATCTGGTGTCGAGCGGCAACACCTTGAAGGCCAACCACCTGGTCGAGGTCGAGGAGATCATGCAGATCTCGGCCCGTCTCGTCGTCAACCAGGCCGCGCTGAAACTCAAGCGCGAGCCGATCCGCGCGATCATCGACGCGTTCGCGTCGGCCATTCAAGACTGAGCAGTTTGTCCATGACCGTCCGCATCCGCCACCTCGACACCGCCGCCGCCGACTTCGCTGCCGAGTTCGAGCGCGTGCTGCACTGGTCGGCCGAGACCGACGGCGCGATCGAGGAGCGCGTGGCGTCGATCCTGGCCGACGTGCAACAGCGCGGCGATGCGGCGGTGCTCGAGTACACCGAGCGGTTCGACGGCGTGCAAGCCGCCTCGGTCGCGTTGCTCGAAATCGGCCACGCCGAATTGCAAGCCGCGCTGGCTGCGATCACCCCTGCGCAGCGCAGCGCGCTGGCGTTCGCCGCCGAGCGGGTGCGTGATTACCACCAGCGCCAGCTCGAAGCCTGCGGCCGCTCGT